>JBLHIW010000022.1:0-20783 GCA_047618055.1 Paraglaciecola sp.
GCAGCAAGTCAGCCTGGTTGAGGCCCTCAACCTGGTTCACCGGCCCTCCCCCGATGTCACCCTTACCTTATTAGAGCAGGGTAAACATCCGGCCCAGCAACGCCTGGTGATGGAGGAGTTATTGGCCCACCATTTAAGCGTGTTAAAAGTGCGGCATAAAAATGCCCAGGATCCGGGCTTTGTCATTAAGCCCGCGACCGCCTTGCTTAATGGTTTGAGCGCAAGTTTGCCCTTTGAGCTTACCGGGGCCCAGCAGCGGGTGATCCAGGATATTCACCGGGATATGCTGCAAAACCGGCCCATGATGCGCCTGATCCAGGGCGATGTGGGCTCGGGCAAAACACTGGTGGCGGCAATGGCGGCCTTATCAGCCATCGGAGCGGGTTATCAAGTGGCAATGATGTCACCGACTGAACTGCTAGCCGAACAGCATTTCAACAACTTTAGTCTGTGGTTTGAGCCCTTAGGCATTCAGGTGGGTTGGTTGGCCGGAAAAGCCAAAGGTAAAGCCCGTGTGCAAACCCTAAGCGAACTGGCTGATGGCACCTTGCAATTATTAGTTGGTACCCATGCAATATTTCAGGACGCCGTTGAATACAGTGCGCTTGCGCTGGTGATTGTGGATGAGCAACACCGCTTTGGTGTGCATCAACGCCTGGCGCTGCGTGAAAAGGGTGAGAAGCAGGGGACCTTTCCCCACCAGCTGATTATGACCGCCACACCTATCCCCCGCACTTTAGCCATGACCGCTTATGCGGATCTCGATACCTCAGTCATCGACGAACTGCCGCCGGGGCGCACCCCTGTGACCACGGTGGTACTGCCGGATACCCGCCGGGCGGAAGTCATTGACCGGGTGCGCAGTGCCAGTGTCGATCAGGGGCGACAAACCTATTGGGTCTGTACGTTGATCGATGAGTCAGAGGTACTGCAAGCCCAGGCAGCACAAGACACCGCTATCGCATTAACTACTGCACTGCCGGAGTTAAGGGTGGCCCTGGTCCATGGGCGCTTAAAATCGTCTGAAAAACAACAGCTTATGCAGGATTTCAAACAAGGTGACATCGACCTGCTCGTCGCCACAACCGTAATCGAAGTCGGAGTAGATGTGGCTAATGCCAGCTTGATGATCATCGAAAACCCCGAGCGTTTGGGTCTGGCCCAGTTGCATCAGTTGCGCGGGCGCGTAGGCCGGGGCTCTGTCGAGAGTCACTGCGTATTGATGTATCAAAGCCCCTTGTCAAAAACTGCCAGTAAACGCCTGTCGGTTTTACGAGAGTCCCATGACGGCTTTTATATTGCCCAGCAAGATCTGGAAATCCGCGGCCCCGGTGAGCTGCTCGGTACTAAACAAACCGGATTAGCCGATTTGAAAATTGCCGACTTAGTCCGTGATGCGGACTTAATTCCCCAGGTACAAAATATCGCCACTCATTTGTGGGAGCAGTATCCAGCCAATTCCCAGGCGATTATTAATCGCTGGTTAGGCCAGCGGGAGCGCTTCGGTCATGCCTGAAACTATTCCCATTACCGTCGCAGCGGATGCACCACAGCATGTCATCGAGCGTGCTCAGCAATGTGCTAAGCAGTGGGGCTTGGTCTACCAGGCTCAGGTCGACGGGGGTTTGGTGTTATGGCAACACCAGCAACACCTGGTATTACGTCAGTTAGATGAACCCAAGGTTGGAGAAGTATTGGTTGATTTTGCCTCCGATGCATTGACGTTTCGGCGCCTGCAGGGACGCGGAAAAAAAGAAGCCATTGCTAAGGCTGTCGGCTTCAAAGGACAAACATCATGGCGGGTACTGGATGCCACAGCCGGGCTGGGCCGAGATGCCTTTGTACTGGCAAACCTGGGCTGCCATGTGGATATGATCGAACGTTCACCCATTGTCGCCGCTTTGCTGGAAGATGGTTTAACGCGGGCTGAGCAAGACCCTGAGTTATCCCGCTGGCTGCCTGATAGAATGCAGCTGTGCCATGGTATTGCCCTTGAATTATTGACCCACTGGCAGGGCGCACAACCGGATGCGGTTTATCTGGATCCCATGTTCCCCCACCGAAAAAAAACCGCCTTAGTCAAAAAGGAAATGCGCCTGTTCCAACAACTACTGGGGCCGGACGAAGATGCCGATAACTTGCTCGAACCGGCTTTAAAACTGGCACTTAAGCGGGTGGTGGTTAAACGCCCGTCAGGGGCACCTTATTTGGCGCAACACAAACCCGATATTGAATACACCGGCAAGGCGAACCGATTTGATGTGTATTTAAGCGCTAAGTGAGTATTTGCGGAGGCAACAGCGCTTCCCAAGTATTCATTTTCCCGTAAAAGATAACAATGAAACGCTGGATGCATATTGCCCTGGTGTATTTTCAAACACCCCCTAAACCCGTACCGGAGAAATGAATGATTAAAGTTGGTGATACCTTACCCGAAGTCACGTTCAGCCTGCGCCAAGTTGGTGAAGGCAGTAATCCTACAACAGACGAACTATTTAATGGCAAAAAAGTCGTCTTATTTGCGGTGCCTGGGGCTTTTACCCCTACCTGCTCGAATGCCCATCTGCCTGGGTATATTGCCTTGGCAGATAAACTTAAGGACAAAGCAGTAGACAGCATTATTTGTTTGTCGGTCAACGATGCCTTTGTGATGGAGGCTTGGGGAAGCAGCCAAAATGCCGAACATATTATGCTGCTGGCAGACGGCGGTGCAGAGTTTACCCAGGCCATTGGCCTGGCTAAAGAAACCAATACCTTCGGCGGCCTGCGCTCGCTGCGTTATTCGATGTTGGTAGAGGATGGGGTGGTCAAAATACTGAATATTGAAGCGCCCGGCAAGTTTGAAGTCAGTGATGGGCAAAGCATGTTAGATGCACTTTAGAAGCTCTGCTATAATCCAGCGAATTTTTAGGATAGGCACAACACAACTTTGAAAACGTTAGACGTAATTGTTATCGGCGCCGGTGCCGCTGGCTTATTTTGTGCGGCCCAGGCAGGTAAACGGGGCCGCAGTGTGGCAGTACTGGATCATGCCAAGCGCATTGGCGGTAAAATTCTTATGTCCGGCGGCGGGCGCTGCAACTTTACCAATATGTATGCCTCCCCAGATAATTTTCTATCTGACAATCCGCACTTTTGTAAGTCGGCCCTGAGTCGTTATACCCAGTGGGACTTTGTGGCCTTAGTCAACGAATATGGCATCGCTTATCACGAAAAGGCCCTCGGCCAGCTGTTTTGTGACAACAGTGCCAAAGACATTCTCAATATGCTATTTAAAGAGTGCGAAAACGTGGGGGCCACTGTCACCAATGAATGTGAAATCCTCAGTATTGAAAAAATCCCTGCTGGTTTTGTCCTACAAACCAGCAAAGGCCAGTATCAGTGTGAGTCCCTGGTCGTGGCCACCGGCGGTTTATCCATACCCAAACTCGGTGCCAGCCCCTTTGGTTATAAAATTGCCGAACAATTTGCTTTAACGGTATTGCCCACCCGGGCAGGCCTGGTGCCGTTTACTTTGCATGATAAGGATAAAACTGTATTGGCAGAGCTTAGTGGTATTTCGATTGAAGCCAGTGCAGCCTGCAACAATACCGCCTTTAATGAAAACATCCTGTTTACTCACCGGGGCCTCAGCGGCCCGGCGGTATTGCAAATATCGTCGTTCTGGCAACCTGGCCAGGAAGTAGAATTCAACCTTTTCCCCAATGGGAATTTGGCCGAGGCACTCACCCAGGCCCAAGAACAAAGCCCGGATACACAACTCTCAACGGTGCTCAACAAATACTATTCAAAACGCTTTGTTCTGGCCGCCATTGACTATTTCGGCCTAAGTAACAAGCCCATGAAGCAATACCAGGGAAAACAGCTGGAACAGGTCGCCCAGGCCTTTGAAGCCTGGCACTTGCAACCCAATGGCACTGAGGGCTATCGCACTGCAGAAGTCACCCTGGGCGGGGTCGATACCAAGCAACTTTCTTCCAAAACCATGATGGCCAAGGATGTGCAAGGCCTATATTTTATCGGTGAAGTGGTCGATGTTAGTGGCTGGCTAGGGGGGTATAACTTCCAGTGGGCCTGGTCAAGCGGATGGGTGGCCGGGCAGGTGGTTTGATTAACACCTATACACTGCTGTTAAATTGTTTAAGGGTAGCGAACTAGGCGCAAGCCTAAGGTTGAGCACAATACGCCAGATGCCTGAGTCCCATTAAAACAAAGAACGCCCCCCACCTGCGTTTATCCCCAGCGCGCGCTTTTAGATAAATGCTCTATCCTTAGAGTATTTTAGAAACCCAGAGAAGCTTAATGTCTCAGCCAAATTCCTACAAAATTGCCAGGGATATCCCTCAACAAGCATTTGATTGGTATGACGAATATGCGCACGGGGATATCAACCGCCGCACCTTTTTATCCCGCTTAGCCTCATTATCTGTTGTGGGCCTGACCTTTGGTGTGGTTAGCCAGGCTTTAACGCCTAACTATGCATTGGCGGAGCACGTGTCTTTTAATGACGAGGAAATACTGGCCTCCTACGAATCATTTGATTCGCCAAACGGACATGGCAAGGGGCAGGGCTATCTGGTAGTTCCCCGCAATATAGCCCGTAATATAGAAGGAACCGCACCAGTAGTATTGGTGGTACATGAAAATCGTGGGCTGAATCCTTATATCAAGGATGTGGCCCGCAGGCTGGCCAAAGCAGGCTATATTGCTTTTGCACCGGATGCACTTTTCTCCCTCGGTGGCTATCCCGGTAATGATGATGAGGGGCGCACAATGCAGCGCAGTATGGATGGGAATAAAGTCGAGCAGGATTTTATCGCTGCGGCCCAATACCTCAAAACTCACCCTCAGAGTAACGGTAAGTTAGCTGTGGTCGGTTTTTGTTTTGGTGGCTATATCAGCAATATGCTCGCGGCCAGAACACCTGAGCTAATCGATGCTGCGGTGCCTTTTTATGGCACTCCTGCTAAGGATAAATGGGTTCGGCAAGTTAAAACACCGATGTTACTGCAATTTGCCGAAAACGATCCGCGGGTCAATGCTGCCTGGCCTGAGTACGAGCTCGTACTGAAAAGTAACAAGGTGGATTATCAGGCCCATATTTACCCCTTCACCCAACATGGCTTTCACAATGATTCCACCAGCCGTTATAGCCCCCAGGCAGCAGAATTGGCCTGGTCAAGAACCATAGATTTTTTTAAAAAACATTTGTTTTGATCCCAGCAAAGGCATACAGACTCTGGCCATAAACCTTTTGTTACGTTTGTCTTTTAAGACTCTGCTGCTGATGGTCTATCTTAGTGAGGCATTATCGTCGCAATAAAATGAAATTGCCTGGCAGTAAATTTAAAAATCAGGGGTATGAGTGAATGAAAATGAACAAGGATATTAAGGGCATATGCTTATTTCTTGGCATGATAGGCCTTGGCTATGTGGCCTTTTTGGCACTACTGATGGCCTTTACCGGCGTTAAAATTTTTAAGAGTATTTTGTTTATCACCATGCTCTCGTCCATGTTAGTCAGCTTAGGCTTAACGCCTCAGGTTAAAAGTCGACTCAAAGCCTATGCCCGGACCAGCTTGCTTAAATAAAACAGGCTCCAATTGGAGCCTGTTTTATGTTTACCTTCAGGCAATCAAACACCCTCATCCTGTCAGCAAGGATTATCCTGATCATGTAGACACAGCCATCACTATGAGCAAATGGGACATTTCTGGCTCATAGCTTATCACCCTAATATCTTGCAAGGTCTCATCGCTCGTGCCAATGACCAAGCCGACCCTACAGGTAGTGTGGCTGTAAACAAAAAAGCCCGGATAAATCCGGGCTCGGTAATTAATGGATGTAAAGAGCGCTAGACCCGTTCAAATACCGTGGCGATACCCTGGCCTAAACCAATGCACATGGTGGCCAAACCAACAGACTTGTCGTTGGCTTCCATTAGGTTGATCAAGGTGGTGGAGATGCGCGAACCTGAGCAACCCAGTGGGTGGCCCAGAGCAATCGCCCCGCCGTTTAGGTTGACCTTATCTTCATAGCTATCAATCCAGCCGAGTTGCTTGATACAAGACAATGCCTGGGCGGCAAAGGCTTCGTTAAACTCGGCCAAATCGATATCGTCCATGGTCATGCCTGCCCGTTGCAGGGCCTTTTTAGTGGCAGGAACTGGACCAAAGCCCATGATCGCCGCATCACAACCGGCCACCGCCATAGAGCGGATTTTCGCTCTTGGGGTTAAGCCCAGAGCTTTGGCTTTATCCGCCGACATCAATAACATCGCTGATGCACCATCGGATATAGCGGAAGATGTGGCCGCGGTGACTGTGCCGTTTACCGGGTCAAATACCGGGCGCAAACCCGCCATCACTTCAACGGTAGACTCAGGACGGATCACTTCATCAAAATCAAAGGATTTTAATACACCGTCGGCATCGTGACCTTCTATGGGCACAATCTCAGTGGCCCAGCGACCTTCAAGATGGGCCGCGTGGGCCCGTCTGTGGGAGCGGGCGCCAAAAGCATCCTGCATTTCACGGGTGATGCCATTTTGACGACCGAGCAATTCGGCGGTCATGCCCATATTGCCTGATGCCTTAGCGGTATGCAGGGCGATGCCCGGATGAAAGTCCAGATTAAAGTTCATGGGTACGTGTCCCATGTGCTCCACGCCACCAATCATGTAAACATCCCCGCGACCAGACATAATACCACTGGCGGCGTCATGCAAAGCTTGCATGGACGAACCACATAAACGGTTGACGGTAACCGCCGCCACTGAGCGGGGAATGTCGGTTAACAACTGGGCGTTACGGGCCACGTTGAAACCCTGCTCCTTGGTTTGCTGTACGCAGCCCCAGATAATATCTTCGATATCAGCCGGGTCAACATTGGGGTTACGCTCTACCAGTTTTGTCATTAAATGAGCAGAAAGGGTCTCGGCTCTTACATTGCGGAATATACCGCCTTTGGAACGCCCCATTGGGGTACGAATACAATCGATTACTACGACTTCTTTCATGATATTTTCCTCGGCCGCTTAAAGCGCAAAATAGGATTTATTCGATGCGGCCATCTCGCGCACACCATCGGAAAGCTGATAAACAGGCCCCAAATCGGCATATTTGTCTGCCAGAGCGACAAAGTTTGCTAAGCCCATAGTTTCGATATAGCGGAATATGCCTCCCTTAAAGGGCGGGAAGCCAAGGCCGTATATCAAGGCCATGTCGGCTTCGGCAGCGCTGGCCACGATCCCTTCTTCCAAACAGCGGATGGCTTCGTTAGCCATGGGGATCATCACCCGGGCGATAATTTCATCGGCGCTAAAGTCACGTTTTTCCCCGCAGTGGGGAGCAAATAAAGCATAGGCTTCTTCGGCAGCCACCTTAGCCGGACGGCCACGTTTGTCGAGGCTAAAGTTGTAAAAACCTTTACCATTTTTCTGGCCAAAACGCTCGGCCTTATACAACAAGGTTACGGGATCGTTGTCTATTTTCTGCATGCGCTCGGGGATACCATCTGCCATCACACCGGAAGCATGATCGGCCGTGTCCATGCCCACTACATCCAATAAGAATGCCGGGCCCATTGGCCAGCCAAAGATTTTTTCCATGACTTTATCAACGGCAACAAAATCCGCACCGTCCATCACTAAGCGACTAAAACCTGCGAAGTAAGGGAACAATACCCGATTCACTAAGAAGCCCGGGCAGTCATTGACCACGATGGGTGTTTTACCCATTTTCAAGGTGGCGGCTACCACCGCTGAGATGGTTGCTTCGCTGGTTTTTTCACCACGAATAATTTCTACCAGTGGCATTTTGTGCACCGGATTGAAGAAGTGCATGCCGCAGAAACGTTCAGGTTTCTCCAGACTTTCGGCCAAACGATTGATAGAAATAGTTGAGGTGTTGGAACAAATAATGGCGTCATCTGCCACATGTTGCTCAGTTTCTGCCAGTACGATCCCTTTAACCTTGGGATTTTCGACCACGGCTTCAATCACCAAATCCACTGCTTTTATGGCCGAGTATTCCAGGGTTGGCACGATGCTGTTGAGCGTGGTGGCCATCTTCTTGGCGTCTACTTTGCCACGGGCCATGCCTTTACTTAAAATGCTTGCGGCTTCTTTTAAGCCCAAATCCAGGGCCGCCTGGTTAATATCCTTCATGATCACCGGCGTGCCTTTGACCGCCGATTGATAGGCGATACCGCCGCCCATGATCCCGGCGCCCAGGACTGCGGTTTGTTTGATGACCTTGGTCGCCGCTTTCGCCTGTTTCTTACCTTTGCTTTTGACCAGTTGATCCGCTAGGAAAATACCCACCTGCGCCTTGGCTTCATCGCTTAAGGCCAGGGTGACAAAACCCTGATTTTCCAGTTTAAGGGCAGCATCACGATCCAAGCCAGCGGCTTTAGACACGGTATTCACCATCATATGGGGTGAAGGGTAGTGCTTGCCTGCCTGGGCGAATACCATGGCTTTAGCAGTAGAGAAGCTCATCAGGGCTTCATTTTGATTTAATTGTAAGGGGGCTTTTTTCTGGGCCCGTCGTGCCTGCCAGTCTAACTTACCGGCAATGGCATCTTTTAACATGCTCAGCGCCGCATCTTGTAGTTTTTCTGGTGCAACAACCGCGTCAACGGCGCCCTCGGCCATGGCTTTCACCGCCTTATTAACCCGTCCGGTGGTCATCCACTCAAGGGCGTTATCTGCGCCGATCAAACGGGGTAAGCGCACCGTGCCACCAAAACCTGGCATCAGGCCTAGTTTGACTTCAGGTAGGCCAATGCTGGCAGTCGTGTCGGCTACTCGCAGGTCACAGGCCAGGGTCATTTCACAGCCCCCACCTAAGGCAAAGCCGTTTATCGCAGCAATGCTGGGGAAGGGTAAATCTTCAAACTTATCGAAGACCTGAGAGGTCTTCACCACCCAAGCGAGTACGTCCTCTTCCGGCAAATCAAACAGTGCGGTAAATTCGGTAATATCGGCACCGACGATGAAGGTCGATTTAGCTGAACGTACAAGCACGCCTAGTACGTCACCGTGGTTTTTCAGTACTTCGGTGGCTTCTGCCAGTTCACTCACTGTTTGTTGATCAAACTTGTTTACCGAGCCTTGGGCGTTATAGACCAGTTCTGCAATACCATCTTGCAGCAAGGTCACCGAGAGGCTTTTGCCTTCATATATCATTATTATCTCCTGTGGCAAATGCCAGGGCTAAGCGACTCACAAACAAACGTCGAGTCAGTGTAGGGTGGATAAATTCTTGTAAAAAAAATTGGAAAGTGCAACCTAAGTTTTAACGCATACCCAAGTCACATACAAAATATGCGGGTGAACCAGCCTAATTCAACTGGTCGCTCCAGTCAAATCAGTGTGTTTTCCCTCTTTATTGCTACTTCCTGTGCTTGTGGCTTGCATCCTAGTGTAAATCTCTTATTGTAGGCTTTTATTTTACCCGACCTGGTTAGATCTATCTTACGTTTACTGCCCCTTTTGGTTTTGCTCCTTAGTTGCTTGCTAAGCACCCTTATTACCGCCCAGGAAAATACTCCGGCGGTTCGGGATCGGGCAGAGCAGCGCCTGGAAACCCAGCGCAAACTATTTATCAAGGCCGAGGCCCTTGCCCATAAACCACAAGGTCGTGCCTATAAAAAACTACTCGCACAACTAGAGGGTTACCCTCTCAAACCCTATGTTGAGCTAAAGACTTTAATTAATTTCCCTTATTTGGCTAATAAGCAACGAATTGAACACTTTCTTAAAGAATATGAAAACACGCCACTGGATAAACCCCTGCGCAAAAAATGGCTGAAATATTTAGCCAAAAATAATCACAGCGCCTTGTTTTTGCATGCTTATCGGGACGTAGGCGATGCCCGCCTAGCCTGTAAAAATTTACAGTTTATGCTGCAAAATAATGATACCCACCAGCAGGCATTGGATAAAATCGAAGCGTTCTGGGTCGTGGGGAAATCTCAGCCCAGGGAATGTAATGGGGTTTTTGACCAGTGGCAGGCCCTGGGTCTGCGCACTGACGCACTGGTTTGGCAACGATTAAGCCTGGCCGCTGACGGAGGCAAGTCTACCCTTATTCCCTATCTGAAAACCTTACTCCCGGCGGAGCAACAATACCTGGCTGATTTGTGGCTAAAGGTGAGACGTTCACCGAGCTATGTTAGCCGCCCCTCTAATTTTCCGGGGCGGATCCCCGACAAGGAATTGCAGATACTGAGTTATGGTTTGCAGCGCCTGGTTTGGCATGATCGTGATCTCGCCTTAAAAAGTTGGCATAGCTTGAATAAACGTTTCTCTTTCAGTCCTGAGCAAACGCAACAAATTGCCAGTAAATTTGCCGTCGCCCTGGCCCTGGTCAATCATGATCAGGCCGAACTATGGCTGGAGCGAGCCACTAAGCGCTCTAGCGACAAAGAACTGTTTCGCTGGCATTTGGCCCAGGTGATACGCCAGCAAGACTGGCCCCGTGTTATGGACTTGATTGACTTTGCCCCACAGGAAATTTCCACTAACAACACCCATCAGTACTGGCAAGGCAGAGCGTATGAAGCGCTCAACGCCCCAGAATTAGCTAATAAGACATTCGGCAAACTTGCCGAGCAACGCCATTATTATGGTTTTATGGCCAGTGGCAAACTGGCCAAGGCCCCAAGCCTGCGGGATAAGCCTTTACACTTTTCCCCACAAGAAATACTCAGTGTGAGTGCCATTCCGGCCGCTCAGCGGGCCTATGAACTACTCAAGCTAAATCGTAATACTCCCGCCAGACGAGAATGGAACTATCTGCAAAGCCAATTAGACGATCAACAAAATTTAATGGCGGCCGTCATTGCTGATAGTTGGGGCTGGCATGATCAGGCTATTTTTACCTTTGCCCGAGTCGGCTATTTAGATGATGTGAGCAGGCGCTTTCCCATGGGCTACCAACAACAGCTGCTCAGTCACGCAGAAAAACATAATATTGATCCCGCCTGGGCATTTGCCATTGTCCGCCGTGAAAGCTCCTTTATGGCCGATGCTTATTCCGGCGTGGGTGCACGAGGACTCATGCAAATTATGCCTGGAACGGCGCGCTATTTAGCCAAGAAAAAGGTACGGGGCAGCAGTTTGTATGATCCGTCTAAAAACGTCGCCTTTGGCACCCAATATATGCGCTACCTGATGGACAAAATGGATAATAATCAAGTGCTGGTGACGGCGTCTTATAACGCCGGATGGCGAAGGGTCAAACAATGGCTACCGGAAGCAGGCAGTATGCCCATGGATATTTGGTTAGAGACCATCCCCTACAAAGAAACCCGCAATTACGTAAAAGCGGTAATGGCTTACAAACAAATTTACAGTCAACGTATGGGACAGCAAAGCACCCTGTTTGCCGACCTTGCTGCCATGCAAATATCTGCCACCGTCAAAACGAATTAAGGCCTCTCCCTAGCGCAGTAAATGTGCCATGTGATAGGCTAGGGCAATGATTTATTAGAATATTAAGCATGCAAAAGATGGCGCAGCACTACCCACAACATATCGAAACATTACAAAAGCGTACCCTCGAAGCCATTCAGCGGGAAGGCCTAGACGGATTAATTATTCACTCGGGCCAAAGTAAGCGTTTGTTTCTGGATGATAATCATTATCCTTTTAAGGTTAACCCCCAGTTTAAAGCCTGGTTACCGATAATCGACAATCCCAATTGTTGGTTGATAGTCAACGGCAGTGATAAGCCTAAGTTGGTTTTTTATCGGCCAGAAGATTTTTGGCATAAAGTTCCCCCTGAGCCAGAGGATTTTTGGGCAGAGCACTTCGATATCGTGCTGCTCACTCAGGCCGACGCAGTGGAAAAACACCTGCCTTTTGATAAGAGTAAGTATGCCTATATTGGTGAATATATTGAGGTGGCAAAAGCCTTAGGCTTTGATTTAGTCAATCCAGACCGGGTGATGCACTACCTGCATTATCAGCGTGCCTATAAAACCGATTATGAAATGGACTGCATGCGAGAGGCGAACCGCTTAGCGGTTACGGGACATAGGGCGGCAGAAAGCGCCTTTCGACAGGGCCTCTGTGAATTTGATATCAATCAGGCCTATTTATCCGCCGTGCGTCAGGGTATGAACCAAATGCCCTATCACAACATTATCGCCCTAAACGAGAATGGGGCCATTTTGCACTACCCGGAGCTTGAAACAGCGGTACCTAAGCAATCCCGTTCATTTCTCATCGATGCCGGGGCCAGTTTTCGTGGTTATGCGGCGGATATCACCCGCACCTATTGCCACCAGCAAAATGCCTTTAGTGAACTGATCGAGGCCATGCACACTGTCACCCTTAGTCTGGTGGACCAACTCAAACCGGGTGTGCCTTATGCTGATGTGCACATTGCCGCCTACCGAAAAATTGCGGAATTATTGTCCCAGTTTAATATTGTCAATTTAAGCGCTGATGATATTGTTTCAGAGAAGATCGTGAGTACCTTTTTCCCCCATGGCATTGGCCACTTTTTAGGCCTACAAGTGCACGACGTGGCAGGCCATACCGCCGATGATAGAGGCACGCCAAAGCCACCACCAGAGGGCCACCCCTTTTTACGCACCACCCGGACAATTGAGCCCAGACAGGTCTTCACCGTTGAGCCAGGTTTATACTTTATTGACAGTTTATTAGCCGAACTGAAAGGCAGTCAACAGGGCAAATACATCAATTGGGATGTGGTCAACTTTTTTAGACCCTATGGCGGGATCCGTATTGAGGACAATATCATTGTGCATCGGGACAAGAACGAAAATATGACCCGTGCCCTGGGCTTAAACTAGTACGCCAGAGCAAACCCCGTTTACCTTGCCCTGACGTGGATCTGACCTACGCGTTAGGGTCGCTGGCCTTGTCACTTGATGGCCCCGCGATTGAATTTTCCTGCTCTTAGAAAACCTACGCCACTGAGGCCACAGAATGTTTGAGCTGTTTATATGGTTGATTAAACGCATAAAACTCTATTCTTTATCAAATTGCTTTATCTTACCCGCGCACCGAGACATTCACGACAGTCTTAAATAATAAGAAAAATGGAAGCTATACATGTACAGACGTATCACCTGGCTGCTTGTGGCCAGCTATTGTTCATTTACTGTTTTTGCCCAAGCCCAGGAAACGAACTTCGAATTGACCCAACTGGCCATCCCTAAACTCGAGGGAACGATGCAAATCGACGGTGATTTTGATGAGGCACAATGGCAGCAGGCCAAAGTGATACAGTTAAACTATGTTACCCGTCCCTTTGAAAATACCTTGCCCCCGGTTGCTACCGAAGTGCGGGTTTTCGAGAACAGCGACACCCTATATGTAGCGTTCACCGCTCAGGATCCTGCGATAGAAGATATCAGCGCATTTTACCGTGACAGAGATAAAGTTTGGAGCAATGATCTGGTCGGCTTAAAGTTAGACACCTTCAATGACAATCGCCTGGCCTATCAATTTTTTGTCAATCCCCTGGGCGTGCAAAGCGACTCAATTGAAAACGAGATGACCGGGGGCGAAAGTGATAGTTGGGATGCCATATGGCAGTCCGCCGGCAAGATTGTGGCACAGGGATATCAAGTAGAAATTGCCATTCCCCTGCGCATACTGAATTTTAAAGAAGGCAATGAGCAAAAGATTTGGGGGGCGGAGTTTGTCCGGCTTTACCCGAGAGACGAACGCTTACGCATTTCCAATCTGCCTTATGATAGAAATAATGCCTGTAACCTTTGCCAGCTTGGTGAAATAAGTGGTTTTGACGGGGCCAAGCAAGGGAAGAACCTGGCCGTCGTGCCGACCCTGGTCCTTGGCAAAGGCCGCAGTCGCGAGCCGGACGTATCCCGGGAATGGACAGATGCAGACAATCAACAAATTGGCCTGGATGTAAAATGGGGCCTCAGTCCGGAAATCTCCTTACAGGCCACCCTTAACCCCGACTTCTCTCAGGTGGAATCGGATGTGGCCCAGCTCAGTATCAACAACACCTTTGCCTTGTTTTTTAATGAAAAGCGTCCCTTCTTTTTAGAAAATACCGACTATTTCTCCAGTTTTTACAATCTGGTATACACCCGCAATATTGCCTCCCCGGATTATGGCGCGAAGGTCACCGGACGGGTAGATGATCACACCTTTGGCTTATTTGTTGCCAATGACCAGACAACCACTTTTGTCGTGCCCGGTAATGTGGGCTCAACCATTGCCCAAATTGATCAGGAGTCTATCAACCTTGCCCTGCGTTATCGTTATGATGTCTCAGACGCCTTATCCATTGGCTGGACCAGTACACTGCGAGATGCTCAGGGCTACCATAACTATGTCAACGGTCTGGACGTTAAGTATCAATTGAGCGATCAGGACTCCCTTCGTTTACAGTTACTGACATCGGATACCTTGTACCCCCTGGGGCTATTTAAAGAATTTTGTGCTGATGACTGTGAAAACGATGAGGATTATTCCGAGGCGACATTGCGCTTGAAAAAGGACGCAGCCTTTAGCGATACCGGTTATCGCCTGAGCTATGATCACCAAGAACGAAACTGGAATTTCCGTGCCTTAAATCAGTCCCGGGGAGCCGATTTTCGCACAGATTTAGGTTTTGGTCCCCGGGCTGATCATGAGCAATCGGTGATCGGCGGAGGCTATAATTGGTATAGTGAAGACTCTTGGTGGAATAGAATTCGCTTATCCGGCGACTGGGATATTGCCCACAATGACAGAGGTGAATTAATTGAAAAAGAAGCAGAAATCCAACTCAGCATGAAGGGCCAGTTACAGTCCTATTTTGAACTTGGCCTGGTCAAACGTGATCGCGTAGGGCAACGTAACAACCCGAACAACATTGCCATTGCGGGCAACAGCACCTTATTCAGTGAACAGCAGGCGGTGTTCTTTTTTGAAATGCGCCCGGTGCCAGAATTTTATATCAACACGTTTATACGTGTTGGCGATGAAATCGACTTTAGCAATAATCGTCTTGGCAAAATCACCAATATCCGTCCCATCATTGGTTGGAGTATTGGCAAACACTTGCAACTGAATTTACGGCATACCTACCGTAATTTGGACGTTGATGGTCAGCAGCTATTTACCGCTAATTTGAGCGATTTTCGCGTGACGTACCAATTCGATCAGCGCCAATTTGTACGTTTTATTCTGGTGTACGCGGATATTGAACGAAACCTAGAGAACTATACACTGCCACCCGCTGCGTTGGCAGACCTGGATAGACACAGCCAAAATTTAGGCAGCCAACTACTGTATTCCTATAAAATAAATCCCTTAACCAAGTTTTTTGTCGGTTATTCCGACTCGGCCTACCAGGATGATCAGATTGACACCCTAACTAAAAACCAACAGTCTATTTTTATGAAGTTCAGCTATGCCTGGTTAAATTAAACGGGCTATGCACTTAGCTCTACCAGACACTACATGTTGAGTTTACTCGATTTAACATTGTCTATCGCTGGTGGTAACAAGCGAGCGACGGGCAGTGTCAATATATGGATTGATTTCTTCGCCAAGTAGACCCTTTTTCTAGACAAAAGGAACTACGTTGTTTAGCAGAAAATCCAGCGCCACAGTTAGTTGGCGGATGTTAGTTTTCACACCGACAGGCACCATAGCTGAGAGTCAAGGGTGCTGCTAAGTTAAGCCGAGTCAACGGAAACTTCTCGGAAATTCAGACAACCAGAACGATGGCTCAATCAATTAGCTTCACAAGTCATCGGGCCCTCTACACGGTTATTATATACAATATATCGAGGCCGCACTATGCATCTGGCAGAAGAAGGGGTAAGGGTTAAAACCTTAAGATATGCATGTCACAAGCCTGAGCAAACGCTTCATTATCAAATTATTGCTAAGTCTTAGCCGCAATTTTTGCCGTTCATGACGCAACAAGACCAAGCGTTACCCCACTAAGTGCAGTAAGAGTTTGAAGCGTAACCCAAGTGTGGCCGTTGGGAAGATGGTTTTTTTATGAGTAGGTTGTGAAAACTGTCACCATTAACATCTGCTTACCTTGAGTTGTAAACGCAGGTTTTTTTGTCCGAGTTGTCGTGCGCGCCGGATAAGGCCCCAGACTAATAAGGGATGCGCCCAATACAATGCAGCCATGGAGCTTGCCAGCTCTTCCCGAAGGGTGACACCCAAGGTGCTTACACTCCATCAGTAGACCGGTAAAATTAACACCCAGGCTAAGCAAATACTATTGTTCGCTCAGTGAGTAGGTACTAAGGTTGAGTGGTATTAACCCTAGTCAAGTTCAAGATTACCGTGTAGTGTTGTTTAATTAATACTAATTTTTCAACGACTTAACATACTATTTATGCGTCTATTGCCTGGTTACTGCCGTTTACGAACAATACTTCACTTGCTTCTGGCTTGCCCTGTCGGGTTTCTGGTCTTTTTGTCCTTGATAGGGGGTCTTTTCCCTAACCAGCTCTATGCACAAACATTGCCGCCATTGGGGCCAGACATAACCTTAGATAAACCGGCGAATACAACGTTTAGATCACAACGTCCTAAGCCGCTAATACTCTCCGATAGTGAGAAACGTTGGTTGGCGGAACACACAACAATTCGTCTGGGCATTAACCCCACGTTTGAACCCATTGAGTTTATGGATGACGAGGGGAATTATGCCGGTATTGCCGCTGACTATGTCAAACTGTTAACACAGAAACTAGGCATATACATACAGGTCAAGTCCGATGTAAACCTCCCTCAGGCCCTTAATTTGGCGCAAGAAGGAGGTATAGATATATTTGCAGCTATAACGCCAAATCAGGATAGAAAACGCTACCTACAATTCACCCGGCCGTATTTTAAATACCCCACCGTCATTTACACCCGTAGTGATTTCGAGGCTATCCCCGGGATTGAGAGTTTAAGTCAGAAAAAAATTGCTGTTATAAAAGACCATTTTATCTTTGAAGTGGCACAGCAATATTATCCGAATCTAGAGCTGATTCCAGTAGAGTCAACCCTCGACGGATTGCAGGCCACGTCTGAAAAGCGAGTGGACGGATTTATGGGTGATGTGGCCACCGTTACGTTTGAAATACGCAAACATGGGCTGACTGATCTGAAAATTGCGGCCCCGGCACGGTTTGAAAGTCATGGACACGCTTTTGCCGTGCGTAAGGACTGGCCTGAACTGGCCAGCATGATCAATAAGGTGATGGATACCATTTCACCTGAACAACATTTGTATATCAGTAATAAGTGGGTGCAAATCGAAGCCAGGAGAGTGTCTCACTATTGGTTTTGGATGGCACTCGGCGCAGCAGGATTGATACTCTTGTTTATCATGCTCAGCATGATTTTACGGGCACAGGTGAGAAAAAAAACCGCGCAACTCCTTATCAAAGAAAAGCAAGTATTAAGTGAAAGCATCGAGCGAAAGTTAGCAGAGCGGGCCTTAATAAGCAGTGAACAGAGACTCACTCAGTTTTTTCATGCGACCTTTGAAGCCGTATTTATCCACGACAATGGCAACATTCTGGATGTTAACCCTGCTACGACCAAGATGGTAGGTTATACACCTGAAGAGATCATTGGAAAAGACATGTTAGCGTTGTTCACCGAGCATTCCAGACAAGATGTTATGGCCCATATGAGCGAAGGGGGAGTACAGCCCTATGAAGCAGATATCATCACTAAGGCGGGCATAATTTTACCCGTTGAGATCCATCCCTCTAATTTTAAATTAAAAGGCGAGTATGTTATGGTCGTCGGCCTGCGTGATATCACCGAGCGTAAAAGAAACGAACAGGCATTGCGCCACGCCTATGCCATACTCGAAACCCGGGTGGACACACGCACAGCTGAGTTGAGTTTAGCTAACACCAAACTGCAAGATATGGATCGCCTGAAATCACTGTTTGTCGCGTCTGTTTCCCATGAACTGCGCACACCGCTAAATTCCATTATCGGTTTTTCCAGTATGATGATGCAAAACAGCTTTGGTGAACTAAACCAGAAATACACAGATTACATTACCCGAATCAACCATTCAGGCCAGCATTTATTATCATTGATTACCGATATTATCGATATTTCAAAAATTGAATCTGGTTATGTTGAGGTTGAGCTATCAGATTTCGATCTTGACGACATCGTGGCCGAAGCGCTGTATGATTTTCGTCAGCAAGCGGAAAAAAAAGGTTTATCCTTGGAAGTCATTATTCCCCAAGGTCTGACTCTGCACTGCGACCGAAGGCGATTATTGCAGTGCCTGCTTAACTTTATTAGTAATGCCATTAAATATTCAGAGCAGGGACAGATAACGGTATTTAGCGAGAATGTGGGTCAGGACCTTGTGCTCAGTGTCAGGGATACGGGTATCGGTATTAGCGCGGAAGATATGCCTCTGTTGTTTGAGGCATTTGAGCGCATCGATACAAACATGCGGATGAAAGCCGGGGGGACCGGCTTGGGCCTGTATCTCACAAAACAAATTGCTACCGCGCTTCTACATGGCGAAGTGGGGGCAAATAGCGAATTTGGAAAAGGCAGCACATTTTGGATCAAAATCCCCAGAATTTTGTAGCACCCTATATCTGCTGCAATGGAGACTAACTATTTTGTGAAAGGAAATTGAAATGAATACGGCATTAGTGATTGAAGATCATCCAGACAATATGATCCTAATCTGCGATATTCTGGATTTAAATGGCTACGCAACGCTTCAGGCAGTAGACGGCATGCAGGGCTATGCATTAGCGCAAGAAAAGCAACCGGACTTCATTATTCTGGATATTCAGCTACCCGATATTAATGGTTATCAGGTTTTAGAAAAAATTCGCAGCAATTGGCAGACTAAAAACACGCCTGTCATTGCCATGACCTCTTATGCAATGGCAGGCGAAGAAAACAGACTGTTAAACGCGGGATGTGATGGTTATGTAGAAAAGCCGATTGATCCAGGCAGGGTGATGGAGCAAATACTACAAGCCATAGAAAAAAAAGCATGAGGGTGCTTATTGTAGAAGACACTGAAGACTCAAGAGTACTGCTTGAAGACATGCTTAGGACACAGGACTATGAGGTAGATGTGGCTCTCAATGGCCTGAATGCATTGAATATGGCCAGGCAGACGACCCCGGATCTGATAATTTCTGACATCCTCATGCCTGAAATGGATGGCTATGAATTTTGCCGTCAGATTAAACGGGATCCCCAGCTGCAATTGATCCCTTTTATATTCTACACTGCAACCTATACCGATCCCCGTGACGAGGAGCTTGCGATAATTCTGGGCGCGTCAAGATTTGTGCTTAAACCTGAAAATCCGGTAAAACTGCTTAAAATCATCGATGAAGTTTACTCAACACGTACCAAAGGTAGTCCGCCTGTATTCGAGCGAAGAGTGTTGGATAGGGAATTTGAGCCAATGCACGCCTCAGTGCTGAGCAGGAAGCTCAACGCAAAGATACTGGAACTGGAAAGGCAGGAGGAAGAACTTAAGTTGGCATCATTGGTTTTTCATGCCAGCAGTGAAGGCATGGTGGTGACCGACGCAAGCTATCATGTCATTACGGTTAACCCAGCTTTTTCCACCATTACCGGCTACAGCTTTGACGAAGTGAAGGGTAAGCCTTCGAGTATTTTTAATTCTCACCAGCATGATCCGTTTTTTTATCAGCAGATGTGGCAAAAACTAAAGATTACGGGTAAATGGCAGGGCGAGATTTGGGACAAACGCAAGGATGGCCAGGTTGCCCCCAGGCGGCTGACGATTGACACGATATTCACAACCAGTGGCAAGGTGTCTCGGTATGTGGGGATTTTCGCCGATATTACCGAGGAAAAGCAATCTGAAAAGTTGATTTGGATGCAGGCAAATTACGATACGCTTACCGGCTTGCCTAATCGCAATATGTTCCATAATATCTTGGAAGTGGAACTGAAAAAATCAAAACGTAGCACCCTGCCACTGGCATTAATGCTCATTGACCTCGACCTGTTTAAAGAAGTCAATGACACACTTGGCCATGATATGGGGGACATCTTGCTAAAGCAAGCGGCACAGCGCATTCAAGCATGCTTGCCGGAGTCGCACACTGTGGCGCGTCTGGGTGGGGATGAGTTTATTGTCATTTTGCCGGAAGTTTCCAAGACTAATTATGTTGAGAACATCGCCGAGAAACTGAACTCCCATCTGGCTGAACCCTACACTATTGGTCACGAAGTTGTCTATGTATCGGCCAGTATCGGCATTACCCTTTACCCAAGCGATGCGGCAGATATTGAGACCTTGCTGAAAAACTCTGATCAGGCCATGTATGTGGCCAAGAAAAAGGGCCGTAATCGCTTCAGCTATTTTACCCAATCACTGCAAGACGCGGCGCAACGCAGACTGCGATTGAGCAATGACTTGCGTGGCGCATTGGCGGCCAATCAATTTAGATTATATTTCCAACCCATTATTGAATTGACGACAGGGCGCATCACTAAAGCCGAGGCACTTCTCAGGTGGCAACACCCAGAACGAGGCTTAGTCCCTCCCCTGGACTTTATCCCCTTAGCAGAAGAAACCGGCCTGATAAATGTCATAGGTGATTGGGTATTTAAAGAGTCCGCTCGTCAGGCAAAACGCTTGAGTAAGCAACTTGATTGTGAAGGTTGTCAGATTAGTGTCAACCTGTCACCGGTGCAGTTTAGAGTTGAAAATCAAGACTTCGTAAAAAAATGGCCTAAATATGTGCAGGAGCTGGGACTTTCCGGGAAAAATTTTGTTGTTGAAATTACT
>JBLHIW010000023.1:0-20509 GCA_047618055.1 Paraglaciecola sp.
GGTAACAGATGAAAGTCCTGGCAGATTAGCGATTTCGTCCCGTATGTTCTTTGCATATTCTTTCAATTCCCGCTCGGTCGCATCCCCGTAGAGCGATACCCATAGGACCCCTTGTGTCTGCTTTTGACGATAAACCACCGGTTTTTCCGTGTTGGCAGGAAAACTTGGAATGGCGTCGACCTGTACCTTAATTTCATCCAGCACAAGCTGGGTATCATAGTCTTCGAGTACCTCAATATTGACACTTGCAAAGCCTTCTCTGGCCGTGGAAGTAATTTTTTTAATCCCTTCAATGTCTTTAATCGCCTCCTCTATCTTGATAACGACACCTTCTTCCACCTCTTGTGGTGCGGCCCCCAGATACGGTACTTGAACGGCAATAGAATTGAGTTCGAAATTGGGAAAAACCTGCTTGTGAATAGTAAAGGCACCGATGATCCCACCGATAATCAAAATCCACATTAATAAATTAGCGGCAACACTGTTGCGGGCAAACCAGGCGATGACGCCTGTTTTTGTATCAATCTCATTCATCGTCTAATACCTGGCCTCAGCGATGGCCGTTTCGCCATTAGTGTCTGTATCGTCCGGACTTTTTTCATCTGAAAGTAGTCGCACGTCCATGCCGTTATAGGGGTTGGGCACCACACTGGTGGCGATGAGTTCCCCGCTGGCTAAGCCACTGCTAATATATACGTTACTTTCATCGGCTCGTTGCACTTGTACTTGCCTGATCCTCAGCTTATTAAGTTTATCAACTACTAATACTGTGCCGTCTACACGCATAACATCACGGGGCAGAACAACTAAGCCCAGTGCTCTATTGCCGGTAATTTTTGCCTGCAAGAAACGGCCGAATTGGAGCGGTATCCCCGTGGCGCTCGACTTGCGCAAATAGGGGTCATCTATTTGTGCAACGGCGTAAATCACCCGACTTTTTTCATCTAAGACCCCTTCATTGCGCGCCAATATGCCCTGCCAACGCACCTCATTTCCTGCTACGTCAGCGTGTAAGCTAACCGCCGTGGTGCCAGAGTCCTGTGTGTCAAGCTCCAAAAATGCCAGGTCATGATCGCTCAGTGGCATGCGGATTTCTGCTACGTCGGTACCATACAATGTGGCAACTTTTACTCCCGCGCTGATAAATTGCCCTATATCTGCTTGTTTGTCTTTAACCAGACCGTCGTAGGGGGCCTGAATTGAGGTTCGTGCTAAGTTTCGCTGAGCCCTTTCCAGCTGGGCTTCGGTCGCTTTTACATTAGCTATTTCCTTGGCCAATTGTGGCTTACGCAAGCCTAACTCCGGCGCCACGCCACTATTAATCGATTTCCATTCCTGGGCAGCCACTTCTCCTCTGGCTCGCTCTTCCATTAATGCCGCTTCTGCCCTGGCCAGTTCAGCCTCCGCCAACTTTAATTCACTTTGGTAATCCGCTCGTTCAAGCTGAATAAGCACATCGCCTTTTTTAAACATTCCACCCGGGATAAAATTCGATGACACTGAGACTATTTTACCATTTACCTGGGCACTGAGGATAGTTTGCACCTTAGGGTGTGCAGTGCCCTGAGACTTAACGATAAAATTGAGATCTTGTTTTTGCACCCCACTGACTTCCACCAAAAAGGCCTTTTCTTGTATTTCTTTTTTATCAGGAGCCTTTTTTGACATAAACATCAGTGCCATTGCAGCAGCCGCGACCAACAGAATGACCAGGGGGATAGCCACTTTACGTATTGTAGTTTTCATTAACCTTCCGAAGATAATCGCACCAGCGTGCTAAGTAGTGTATCGGTAAACGACTCACTGCGCTGTGTGACAAATGTTAAATTTTGTAACTATTGGTCAGAACGCATACCAATTTTGACATACCCAAAAACACGGGGTGTTTTATACTATGGGGATGGGCGGTTGCAGGGAATCAGCTGTTTTATGACAACTACCATTTCACCTAGATATCTGCTCACCGAGTTATGGATAAAAGTAGCGTAATCGCGGCGGGCTTTGCCCGTCTAAGGGATAATGGCTAAGCGACTTTGGTATCACTTATCGGCAAGGTCTGGCGAGATCCCTAGCTGCATTGTATTGTGCGTATTCCTTGGACGTTACGCTTTGCTATGAAACTTGCCAGGGCCTTGTGAGTTGATCACATATCAAAAAAGCAAGGGTATAAACTGACTGGGGGATTAAAGTTAAGTCGCAATAATGTAATTTAATTACATTATTGCCAGGCAATATTCATTTAGAAGCGCTATAATCAACAGTAACGTAATTATATTACCAGCATGGAGTGCTCTTATGGCCTTTACAAAACAATACCTTAAATCTAAACCTGTATGTAAAGTAACGTTCAAAATAAGTAAAGAAGAGGCCCGTGCTGCGGACACCGTTTGCCTGGTAGGTGACTTTAACGACTGGGATACTGCGGCAGTGCCCATGAAGAAACTTAAAAACGGTAGCTTTAGCGCCACGCTTGATCTGGCTAAAGATAAAGAATATCAATTTAGATACTTGCTGGACGATAAAGCCTGGGAAAATGACGGGCAAGCAGACCAATATGTGCCCTCCCCCGTTTCATTTGAAGAAAATTCAGTTATCCGCATTTAATACGCAGGCTATCCATATCCATGCAGTGCGCCGGATCACTTCAATCTGCAGCCTTATACACCAGTTTACGCTCCCTGTGGTAGCGTAAACTGGTGTATAAGACCAGAAAACAGAGAAGCTATTGAGCATAAAAAAAGCCGTTTAGCATCACTAAACAGCTTTTATTACCTCAACTTGAGGGATTTAAAGTGCCGCTTCTAACTCTGGCAAAATTTCAAATAAATCGCCGACCAGTCCATAATCGGCCACCTGGAAAATCGGTGCCTCTTCATCCTTGTTAATGGCTACAATGACTTTTGAATCCTTCATGCCCGCTAAATGCTGAATGGCACCAGATATTCCCACTGCAATGTATAACTGCGGGGCAACAATTTTACCTGTCTGACCGACCTGCATATCATTGGGTACAAAGCCCGCATCCACGGCAGCACGAGAAGCGCCCATGGCAGCACCTAATTTGTCGGCAATGCCATCTAGCAATTTGAAGTTCTCGCCATTTTGCATGCCCCGACCACCAGAAATAATGATCTCGGCAGCCGTGAGTTCCGGACGCTCAGATTTGGTCAGTTCAGCCGATACAAAGCTAGATTTATCCAGGCTCTTAACCGTACTTAGATCTTCAATCACAGCATTGTTACCTTCCGCTGCTGCATCAAAAGCGGCGGTTCGAACAGTTATTACCTTAATGGCATCACTTGATTGTACCGTTGCGATGGCATTACCCGCATAAATGGGGCGGGCAAAGGTATCGGCACTTTCCACTTTAATAATATCGCTTATTTGTGCTACATCTAACATTGCCGCTACTCTGGGCAGAAAATTCTTGCCCGTCGTGGTCGCCGACGCCAATACATGGCTGTAGCTCTTGCCTAGCTCAGTCACTAAATCGGCAATATTTTCCGCAAGTTGATGGGCGTACACGGGATTATCGGCAAGTAATACCTTCGTTACTCCGGCAATTTTTGCAGCCTGCTCAGCGATACCTTTACAGTTTTCTCCTGCGACTAATAAATGCAGTTCATCACCCATTTGTAAGGCAGCGTTGACCAATTTATGGGTTTCTGACTTTAGCTGTACGTTGTCGTGTTCTGCATATAATAAAATAGCCATTAGATCACCTTCGCTTCATTTCTAAGTTTATCGACCAATTCGGCTACATTGGCTACTTTAACGCCGCCCTGGCGTTGTGCCGGAGCTTCAACTTTTAGGACTTTAACGTTTGAACTAAGTTCCACCGCAAAATCAGCCGCTGCTTTAACCTCCAGGGGTTTTCGCTTGGCTTTCATAATGTTCGGCAGTGAGGCATAACGAGGCTCGTTTAGGCGCAAATCAGTGGTGACCACTGCCGGCAGGTTTAATTCAACCGTTTGTAAACCCCCGTCAATCTCACGGGTAACCTGTATTTTACCCTCGGCAACATTTACCACTGAGGCAAACGTTCCCTGAGGCATGCCCGTTAAGGCAGCTAACATTTGCCCGGTTTGATTATTGTCCGAGTCAATAGATTGTTTGCCCAATATAACCAATTCAGGGGATTCCTGCTCTACGACCTTTTGCAATAATTTGGCAATTTGTAATGAATCTAGGGTCTCACTGGTATCAATATGGATCCCACGATCTGCACCCAGGGCGAGGGCTGTGCGTATTTGTTCCTGACAGGCTTTATCCCCTATGGATACCACAATAATTTCGCTAGCGACGCCCTTTTCTTTTAAACGAACCGCTTCTTCGACCGCTATTTCGCAAAAAGGGTTAATCGACATCTTGGCATTAGTTAAATCAACGCCTGAGTTGTCTGGCTTAACGCGTACTTTTACGTTGTAATCAATTGCACGTTTTACCGGCACTAATATTTTCATTTTTACCTCAGTCGGTAGTCATTTTTGTAAAATCAATGAAAGCACTCATCCGAGCACTCGTGTAGGATGACGACAATTTACGTAAAGTTGACGTGAACGTCAACCAACACTATTCTCGCCCTCTGAGTAAATGGCGAAATTTTAACAAAAAACCATGCACAAATAGGCTGGTCGAATTAACATAAACCCTGTATCTGCTCAGACATTTAGTATGTACGCAAAACGTCGGGTTATAGCGCTTCTTAGACAGCCCGACATGACGGGGAGATTGTGCCAAGGACATGAAACTGAATCAGTGCCAGTCCAATCTACTGCTTGTTGTTACAACAAGATGGCCTAATAATTTGCATTAAGCCCTAAACAGCGGCTTAAGCTATATTTTTTTAATTAATACTTATTTATAAAGAGGAAATACCGGTGGAAAGAGAATCGATGGAGTTTGATGTAGTCATAGTCGGTGCCGGACCTGCGGGACTCTCGACGGCTTGTCGTTTGATGCAACTTGCAAAAGACAAAGATCAAGAGTTGATGGTGTGTGTGGTAGAAAAAGGCTCTGAAGTCGGCGCACATATTTTATCTGGTGCTGTTTTTGAAACCCGCGCCCTGGATGAATTATTCCCTGACTGGAAAGCCCGCGGCGCACCATTGGTAACAGAGGTGAAGGACGATCACATCTATCTGCTTAGGGATGAAAATAAAGGGATCAAGCTGCCCAATTTTCTGACACCAAAAACCATGCATAACAAGGGCAATTACATTGTCAGCATGGGCAATGTCTGTCGCTGGCTAGCCGAACAGGCTGAGCAACTCGGGGTTGAAGTGTTTCCCGGATTTGCCGCTTCCGACGTCTTGTATAATGAAGATGGCAGTGTGGGTGGGGTAATCACCGGCGATATGGGCGTCAGTGAAAGCGGTGAGCATAAAGACTCCTACATGCCCGGTATGGAACTCAAAGCGAAATATACTGTGTTTGCTGAAGGTTGTCGGGGACACCTTGGTAAAGCCTTGATCAAACAATTCAAATTGGACGAAGGCAAGGACCCACAACATTACGGGCTTGGCTTTAAGGAAATTTGGGATATCGACCCCGCCAAACACCAGGAAGGCCTGGTCGTGCATACGGGCGGCTGGCCTATGACCGATGCGACTGGCGGTTCATACTTGTACCACGCAGAAAATAATCAGGTATTGGTGGGGCTGATCATCGACCTTAACTATAGCAACCCCCACTTAAGTCCCTTTGATGAATTTCAGCGGCTCAAACATCACCCGGTAATTAGCCAGTATTTAGATGGGGGTAAGCGCGTATCTTATAACTCCCTACCTAAGATGAGCTTCCCGGGAGGTTTATTAGTAGGCTGTGATGCCGGCACCTTAAATTTTGCTAAAATAAAAGGTAATCATACGGCCATGAAATCAGGGTTATTGGCGGCCGAAACCTTAATGGAAGTACTCATTAATGAGGATGAAAAAGGCGGCAAAGATTTAACGGTGTATGCTGATAAATTTAAAAACTCTTGGTTAAACAAAGAATTATTTGCTGCTCGCAACTTTGGAGCGGCCTTACATAAGTTCGGAATTTTCATAGGTGGCGCATATAACACCCTGGAACAAAATATCTTCGGCGGCAATATGTTTATCAAGTTAAAGGATGAGCAGGAAGATCATTTGCAAATCAAATTAGCCAGTGAATGCCAGGCTATTAATTATGCAAAACCAGATGGCAGCTTGAGTTTTGACAAACTGTCTTCGGTATTTTTATCCAATACTAATCATGAGGAAGACCAACCTTGTCATTTAAAACTAAAGGATAAAAGTGTACCGATTATCGTGAATCTGGCTAAGTATGACGAACCGGCCCAACGATACTGCCCGGCTGGGGTCTATGAAATTATTGAAAGTCCTGAGGGTGAAAAGCAATTGCAAATAAACGGGCAAAACTGCGTACATTGTAAAACCTGTGATATTAAGGACCCAACCCAGAATATTACGTGGGTAGTCCCAGAAGGCGCTGGCGGACCAAATTATCCGAATATGTAATTATCTTAGGTTCTAACATAGTAATAAATAAGCGGGATAATTTTCGCTTTTTTATTGCTAAAAAACTAGCTATTATATATCTTATATATAGGTTAAATTTAAATACAAATTAATGGTGAACATATGTCCGATTTTTTAAATATACTCACTCATGGAAGAAGATTACAAGCTGCAGTAAAAGAACTAAGTTTAGAGGAACTAAACGAGGTGGCCAATAAATTAAATAACATTATTGAAAACCGTAAAAAGAAAGATGCTGAGCAAATCGCCGCTGAGCAAAACAAACAGACCAAATTAGACGATATTCTTAAACAATTAGCAGATGCGGGAATAGCCCTTGCAGATTTACAAGCAAACAATTCTGGTAAAACATCAAAAAGAGTTGGACAGAAACGGCCGGTTAAATACCAATTAGTCGACCCTGATGGTAAGCAACACTCATGGACTGGCATTGGTCGTATGCCACTGGTTTATAGCGCTGCGTTGGCCGAGGGAAAATCCCTTGATGAGTTCAAGGTCTAGCTCAGACTAAATAGGGGAGAGATATTCTTCAACCAGTAATCAATTACCAGATTTACTCTAAGGACTCCTCCGCGCCATGGGTGATGCTTATTCATGGCTTGTTTGGCAGCCTGGATAATTTAGCAATGCTCAGACGCCCCTTAGAGCAAAACTTTCAGATTCTATCAGTCGATTTGCCGGATCACGGAAAATCTATCTTCACGGAAACGTTTAGCTATCAACACTATGCGCAATTACTGATTGATGTAACGGACGACTTAAGCATCTCGAAAATTTCCCTGGTCGGTCATTCCATGGGCGGCAAAGTTGCGATGAAGATGGCCCTGGAATACCCCGATCGAATAGATAAACTTGTGATGCTGGATATTGCCCCTGTGGCGTATTCCCCCCGTCACAACAAAGTGTTTGAGGGGCTTAGCCAGGTAAAGCTTGGCACCCTTAGGGATCGCAGGCAGGCGGACGATATATTAAGTCAGACCATCGATGAGCCCGGTGTAAGACAGTTTTTGTTAAAGAGTCTTTACAAAGACGAAAAAGGCTGGCAATGGCGCTTTAACCTTGAGTTGTTGCAAAGAGATTACAGCCTGTTATCTGAGCAAATCACTTCATCAAAACCCTCTGAGCACCCTACCCTGTTTATTAAGGCCGAGCTTTCAGACTATTTGAAGGCTGAGTACCGCCCGGCAGTGCTCACCCTGTTCCCAAAAAGTGTTTCTAAGGTCGTTGGCGGTACCGGACATTGGTTGCATGCTGAAAAGCCCGCTATTTGTGCCCGTATGATCACAGACTTTTTATTGGCTTAAACTCAGGTTAACAGGGGTTTTTTCCCACTGAAACATGCATTTTCAGGTAGTTTGGGGATTACCCTTAGCAGTGTTTTATTTTCATGCTAAAATGCACTCGTTCTGTGTAGTGGATCAGGGAATTCATTTTTCATCAACGATAAAGCCTATCAGCAAACCGCTTAAATGGCGGGATGATGGTATTTGAATGAGGGAACAGTAGGGCTATGTTAAGTGATAATTACGAGCAAATTGAAGCCGTTTTTTTGAACTTGGCTTTGCTTGGCTTATTTCTACTGATGACTTATGCCGTCCATGACGTGCTAAAAAAAAATGACGTACCGACCATAGGTAAAGCGGTGGTGTATTTAGTGCTTTTTTTAGGCGCCGCGGGATTTGTTTTTAAAGGTATCGTGCAATTAGTTTGGCAGGCTAATGGTGTTGGCACTTAGTTTAATTTTTAGAATTTGAGGATTGTTTTACGATGGCGAGTGTGGGCTTATTTTTCGGCAGTGACACGGGTAATACTGAACATATTGCCAAGATGATCCAGAAAGAACTGGGTAAAGGTTTAATTGACGTTCATGATATTGCGAAAAGCAGTAAAGAAGATATCGCGGAATTTGATTTATTAATATTTGGCATACCCACCTGGTATTATGGGGAGGCCCAGTGTGATTGGGATGACTTCTTTCCGGATTTAGAAGAAATAGACTTTAATGACAAATTGGTGGCTATCTTTGGCTGTGGTGATCAGGAAGACTACGCTGAATACTTTTTAGATGCCATGGGTATGGTTCGGGATATTGTAGAGACCAAAGGCGCTATTTTAATCGGTCAATGGCCTAGTGTGAGTTATGATTTTGAAGCCTCCAAAGGCATGGCGGACGACAGTCACTTCGTTGGTCTGGGCATTGATGAGGATCGCCAGCCAGAACTAACCGAACAAAGGGTTAAGGGCTGGTGTAAGCAAATTTATGAAGAGTTGTGTTTGGCTGAACTCGAATAAAATAGCCGCTAATAAAATCAAAAAAGGAGCCCTGCCTCCTTTTTTATGGTGCCCCGTTACGACAAAGTAAAAACTGCCCTCCTCAACTTCCCAAGGTTTCAAATGGAATATATTGCAGCTGAATCTTCAATTATACCGCTATTGCTTTCAATACAGCGCCAGTTCTTTATACTGAAGCCACATATTATTTTTAAGTAAGCCAATGGATCAAAATAAACAATTAAAAAGAGCGGGACTTAAGATCACCCTTCCCCGATTAAAGATCCTTGAGATATTACAACAACCCGCCAATCAGCATATTAGTGCTGAAGATGTCTACAAAATTTTGCTCGAGCATGATGAAGAAATTGGCTTGGCCACGGTATACCGGGTGCTTAATCAATTTGATGACGCCGGCATTTTGAACCGTCATCACTTTGAGGGGGGGAAATCCGTTTTTGAAATCAGCCATAAGAAACATCATGATCATCTGGTATGTTTGAAGTGTGGCAAGGTCATTGAATTTGAAGATGATGTGATTGAAAAACGTCAGGAAGAGGTGGCTCACCGGCATAACATCACCTTGACTCATCATAGCTTGTACCTTTATGGCGAATGCAAAGAAGAGTGCCAGGAAGATTAGGTCTAGCCTATGCGCTTAAATTTCACCTGCTACAATGCGTTGTAGCAGGCTTATCACCCCACAGGCGTGCACCGTAATCTGGTATTCAGCCTTGAGATGATGCTGGTAAGTCATCACCTTACCCTCAGACAAAAATATAAAACCTTAACGTTTTTGCAGATAACTGACTAAAAACAGGATCAGGAATGAAAAGCCTAACAAGCCGCCAGCTACCTGATTAGCCGCTTCCATTTGCATGCTTTCGATTAAATCATATAAGGCGATAGATAGTACCCGGGTTTCTCCTGGGATATTGCCACCAATCAGTAATACCACGCCAAATTCTCCAATAGTATGGGCAAACCCAAGAATAGATCCGGTTAGGATAGCGTGTTTACTGGCAGGAAAAATCACAAAACGACATTTTTGCCAGAAGCTGGCGCCCATGGTTTGAGCCACGTCCAGCAAGTCATGATCAAGCCCTTTGAAACCATCACGGATCGGTTGGATCACAAAGGGCATGCTGTAAATCACCGAGCCTATCAATAATCCAACGAAGGAAAATACCAGGGTGGAATCGAAAATGCTTTGCCATAGGCCACCCACGGGATGGCTTGGGGCAAATAGCACCAACAGGTAGAATCCCAGTACGGTTGGTGGCAGGATGAGCGGCAAAGTGATCAGGGCTTCAACCACTGGCTTAAAGGGCGAGCGGGTTTGACTCAGCCACCATGCCGTTGGTAAACCAAGGATCAATAGAATAACCGTCGTTGCGGTGGCTAATTTAACACTTAGCCAAACAGCCAGTAATATTTCACTATCGAGCACGGGCTAAGCCCTTGGTCTGGGCTGATGCCACTGGCAAGAGATAGCCATTTTGACGGATAATATCTTGCCCCAGAGGACTCAAAATATAACGATAAAATGCGCTGACATTTTCACTATGCTGCTCACTTACCTGCGCTATGTTTAATATCACCATTTGCTGAACGATGGCCTGGTAATAACTATCCGGCACCTGCCAGATATGTTGTTTGCCAATAGTTCTGACCAGACTCTTCGACACTAGCCCCATGGGTACCGCACCAATATCTATCATCTGCGCCACCTGGGACACATTGTTAGCCATGATCAGGGTATTTTTTTGCCTTTTCCACAAACCTAACTTAAGCAGGGTTTGCCTGCTCGCCCGGCCAAAGGGGGCGAGTGTTGGATTAGCCAGGGCAATTTTTCCAGAGTACGCTTTTATCCCATCAACATTCAGTTCCGCTAGTCCCGGTGCCCAAAGTACCAGTTGGCCAAGGGCGTAAGTGCTCAGTCTGTCGGCTTCCACTAAGCCTTGTTGCTGCAACAACTTTGGCCGTTTACTATCAGCAGATAAAAACAGATCAAAGGGTGCTCCACGCAAAATTTGCGCATATAACACGCCGCTCGACGCACTGGAAACGCGAATATTAGCCTGGGGCCTGCTGCGGCCATAAGCATTGATAAGCTGTTGTAGGGTGGGCTTGAAATTGGCCGCCACGGCCACCCGAACTGGTATGTCACTGGAATTAGCATACACCGTATGAGTGCATAAAAAACACGCCATATGGGCGGTGAAAACGAATACTTTCAGGCGCCCCATTTAGCTGCTGCATCCTGATCACTTTGCCTGGCGTCAAGCCACGTTTCACCCTGGGAAGATAATTCTTTCTTCCAAAATGGGGCCTGTGTTTTTAAATAGTCCATTATAAATTCACAGGCTGCAAAGGCGTTTTTACGATGGCTGGCCGATACCCCAACAAAGACTATTTGCTCAGCCAATTTGAGCTGCCCGATACGGTGGATCACCCTCACCCGCCCGAGCTGCCATTTATCTCTCGCCTGCTCGACAATCGACTCAAGGCACTTTTCAGTCATGCCCGAGTAATGTTCCAGAAACAGACTTTTTACCTGCATACCCTGATTGAAATCTCTGACCAAACCAATAAACGTGACTACCGCGCCATCTTGTTGATTATTCGAGCATAATGCCTGATATTCAGCCTCTAGACTAAAGTCTTGTTGTTGCACCCTAATAACGTTCTGTGTCATTGCTTGCTACCCATCCCCTATCCACCGGTCACCGGGGGAAATAATGCCACTTCATCATCACCGGTAATTAAAGTGGTTTCACTGGCCATGGTTTGATTCACCGCAACCAGACTTCTGGAAGAACAGAGGAACTCCTGCCAAAGTTCGCCCTTAGCCTGTAAAAAAGCCCTAAGCTGGGCCACACTGACCGGGGCTTTTCCCAAGTCATTTATGTCTAACGCAAGGGTGTCAGTGTGCAAAACGTCTCGTAATTGTCCAAAAAAAAGTATTTTAAGCATGCTTTTCATCCTTGTTTTGTGGGTCTTCTGGACGCCATACACCGCTTTTTCCGCCCTGCTTTTCCAGCACCCTAATGCCGGTGATTTGCATGGCAGGATCAATGGCCTTACACATATCAAACAGGGTTAAGGCCGCCACGGAGACCGCGGTCAGAGCTTCCATTTCAACTCCGGTTTGCCCGGCCAGTTTGCACATGCTTTTAATTCTAATTGTATGCTCAGCGGGTAAAGGTTCAAAGTCGACCTGCACCTTTGTCAGCATCAGCGGATGGCACAAGGGGATGAGATCGCTGCATTTTTTTGCCCCTTGAATGCCGGCGATCCTTGCCACCGCAAATACATCCCCTTTGGTGTGTTGTCCCTGGGTGATCATCTCAAAGGTGCGCACAGACATAGTGACAAAGCCCTCTGCATAGGCGCTACGTTGGGTGACGTTTTTGTCGCTCACGTCCACCATATTGGCCTGGCCCTGATCATTGATGTGAGACAGTTTTTGTTCACCTGCAGCCGTTGATAATACCATTAGTTTCTGCTCTCACAGGGCACGGTGTCCGTTGATTTCAAATGGTCAACAAAGTTACAGGGGCGGTGACTGGCATCCAGTTGTTGTTGTAAAATACCCTTCCAGGCTGTTTTGCAGGCCCCCGTTGAGCCCGGCACACAAAATATTGCCGTGCCATTCGCCATGCCACCCAGCGCTCTGGACTGTACCGTGGAGGTGCCAATTTCCAAATAGGACAGGTGTCTGAATAATTCGCCAAAGCCTTCAATTTTTTTGTCAAACAACAACTCTAAAGCCTCCGGAGTGGTGTCTCGCAGCGTAAATCCAGTACCACCGGTAACTAATACCACCTGCACATCTTCAGAAGCTATCCACTGGGAGACAATCGCCCGAAGGTGATATTTGTCGTCTTTTACTATGGTTTTTTCCAGTAAAATATGACCGCTCTCTTGCAGAGCTTTGGCTAAATACGCCCCTGATGTATCAGTTTGCTCATTTCTGGTATCGGATACGGTTAACACGGCAATCTTCAGATTGTGAGATGGAGCTTGTACACTGTTTTGCGACATAGTTTGTTGACCTGGTTTAATGAGTTGGGTGTTTTAATCAAGCGTATATTGATTCATTTAATTTTTCGCTGGTTATCAAAGTCCAGCCATTCTTGTGGTTGGTTAATATTTAATAAAAGCTGCTCATCATCTGCTTTGATTTGTATACCATCGAGTGTCAGCAGCATGTGTTTCAGGGAGTAATTGCCCCGATTTTGCACCGTTTGCATAAGCTGCCTGACATAAGTGTGGGTCGCATCGGTCACCGGTAAATATAGGGGCAGATAACAACGTTGGTAACAACAGGCTTGTTTTACCTCCCTTCCGCGTCTGATCAGCTTAGTCAGGCCCTTAGCATTTAAATTTGGCATATCCACGGGGAGCACAATGAGTTCACTCACCTCATGGTAGTGTTTATTTATTGCATCTAACGCGGCGTGAATACCTGATATGGGCCCACACTGGGGTATGATATCCCTCAGTCCATCGGGATGCCGATGACTGCTTATCAGCGAATGCTCAACCCCAACTTGCGGCAACAGTGCTTCGCACTCCTCCAGCAAACTTAAACCGCTATGGCACGAGCGTAATTGTGCTTTATCACGTCCCATACGGCTGGATAATCCACCGGCTAAAATCAGCCCCGCCAACATAGCTTACACTCCACCTTTGCACATCTGAGTTGCCCTAACCGCCGAGCATCGCCAAATGCTTGGTTGCCCCGGTATAACCCTCTTGTAACCAATGGGTCGCATCTTTGTTGCCTAACATACTTATCAGGGCCTGCTGCAATTCCTGCTCATCGCCACTTTTAATTATCTGCCGAAGATCTAAACCTTGCTCTGCAAAAAGACACAGGTGCAACTTGCCTGTAGCACTTATCCGTAGCCGGTTACAGCTACTGCAAAAATCTTTACTGTAAGGCATGATCAAACCAATATTGCCGGCAAAGTCCGAGTGCTGAAACTCCTGGGCCGGGCCGGCGGCCTTATCGCGGCTTATTTGTTCCCAGCCCTCAGTCAACAATTGCTCTTTGATCGGCATACCAGAAGCATGGTTTTTTTCAAAAAACAGGGTGTTATCACCGGTCTGCATTAACTCAATTAAACGCAAGGTCACCGGCGTCACTCTTATCCAGTCGAGAAAACCGCCCAGCTCAGCCTGATTAAACTGGCGCATCAACACCGCATTAACTTTGACCTGAATTCCCCCATCAATCGCCAGGGCAATACCATCAAGAATGGTTTGCAATTTGTCATGGCCGGTAATGCTTTCAAACATCCGCGGGTCAAGGCTGTCAATACTCACATTCAGGGAATTAAGTCCCGCGTCTATCCAGCTTTGCACCTGTTGGGACAACTTATAACCATTAGTGGTTATGGCCACGTGATTGATACCGGGCGTAGCTGAACAGACCCGAATGACTTCAGGCAGATCTTTACGCAGGGATGGCTCCCCCCCGGTGATGCGGACCTTACTGGTGCCTAAACTGGCAAAGGTACGGGTGATATGACGGATTTCATCCAGGGACAAGAAATCACGATCCGAGTCGCATTGATAGCCATCAGGCAGGCAATAGTCACAACTAAAATTGCATACGTCTGTAATAGACAGGCGCAAGTAATGGAAGCGACGTCCAAATTTATCTTCTAACATATTAACTAACACCTTTCCAAAATGCAGCGCTAAGCACAACGCCTAGTCGCTTGCGGGGAGGCTGCTTGATTTCTCTTACAACCCTGGCGAATTCAACATACAGCCGACATTCGCGGCCAGAACACCCTGTCATAGATTTAGGTGCAATGGCTCGGAGTTATTACTATGGTTAATCTTGTTGACCCAATTATCGGGCAGCAGTTAACACTAAGCCATCTTACAAAACTAGTAGAACGGACGCCATGGGTTTCTATTAATCTGTTCGTAGTAAATATGGCACAAATGTTGAAATACACATTCTAATCCCATGAGATACCGGAGGTGGTTTTGCGTAAACAAGTGGAAATAGTTGATATGATGCTGGGTGATTTTATTGTTAAACATAAACTCAGCCTGGCTTTCGTCGCGACAGCCAGGCAGTGGTATATACCCTTAGCCGAAAATCTTAAGCTGCACCATCAAGGTGCAAGTAAGACCTATTATGTGGGTATGAATGGCTGTCAGGGCTCTGGAAAGTCCACTTTGGCCCAGTTTATTAAGGGCTATCTGCAAAACCTTTATCAACTCAACGTGGTGGTATTGTCTCTGGATGATTTTTATCTCAGTCATACTCAACGTTTAGCCATGGCCGTAAAAATTCATCCCCTGTTTGCCACACGTGGCGTGCCGGGTACCCATAATATGGCTTTGGCAAAACAAACCTTAGTGGATTTGGCGGCCAGGGATAAACGTATTGCTGTGCCCCGTTTTAATAAGGCAAGCGATAACCCTCATCCTCAACAGGCATGGCCAATCATTGATAGCCCGGTTGATATAGTCATCTTTGAAGGCTGGTGCTGGGGCGTCTGTGCCCAGTCAAAAGAACAACTGCGCAAGCCGGTCAACGAACTGGAAAAAAATCGGGACGAAATTGCAGTGTGGCGCAACTATGTAAATCGAAAGTTGGCCAGTGACTACCAGCCCTTGTACCCTCTGATGGATTACTGGTTGATGCTTAAAGCCCCATCCTTTGAAGCGACTTATGCCTGGCGCGCAGAGCAAGAACAAAAACTCCACCTTGTAAACAGGAAAACCAAGGATACGGCTCAAAAAGACACCCGGGGATTGATGAATGCCCAGCAGATCCACCAGTTTATTCAATATTACCAGCGCCTAACAGAGCATGCTCTGCTTGAATTGCCCGCTAGCTGTGACCAGGTTTTTGCGCTAAATGCACAACGTGAAATTTGCCTCCCACAACAGGAGAGCAAGCATGACTGAACAAGTCTTAATCTTTAGTGATCTGGACGGTACCTTACTTGATCATGACACTTACAGTCATGCTGCGGCCGACGATTTGCTCATTAAGCTTAAAAGTGTCGGGATCCCGGTCATTCCGACGACCAGTAAAACCTATGCGGAGGTCATCGTCTTACGCCAGCAGCTTGGTTTAAACGGGCCATTTATCATCGAAAATGGCGCCGCAATATATATTCCCCTGGACTTTTTTACCCGGCAACCGCTCCTCACCAAACTGATTGATGGCTACTGGGTACGGGAGTTTGGCGAACCCAAACATCATTGCTTGAAATTACTTGCGCAAATAGAGGGACAATTTAGCGGCCTATTTGAGCATTTCTCAAACATGAGTGATGAGCGGATCACTGAGGCAACGGGGCTGAGTCCCTCAGATGCCATACGGGCGTCGCAACGCCAGTATGGCGAACCCATATTATGGCTTGGGGATAACACCCAAAAGCGCTTGTTTATTCAGGCGCTGGCGAAACTGGGCGCCACACCATTGGAAGGAGGACGCTTTATTCATTTGTCAGTTGCGTGTGATAAGGGCATGGCCTTACGTTGGATGGTAAAGCAGTGCCAGTTACAAGACCCCGATTGTAAGTATCGTTCCATCGCCCTGGGCGATGGCAAAAATGATGTGGCGATGCTGGAAGCGGCTGACATTGCGGTCCGTATATTATCCCCCACCCACACCCCACCAGTCATCAGTAAAACAGACCAGGTCTATACCAGTACCTTACCCGGCCCCGCTGGCTGGAGTGAGTGTTTGAAACACATTTTAAGGCAACATTTATAGGACAAAATATGGCTGATTTTTATCAAAATGGTATTATTACTACCCTGCATAACTTAGCAGAACGCCCGATTGAAGAGTTGGAGCAGGAGCTACTGGTTTTTTCTGAAAAACGTCCAATGGCGCTCATTTTGCCATCTCTGTTTTCAGAATTAGAAGGCAGCGCCCTGCCCCATATTATACAACAAATCAGTGAGGTACCCTATTTATCGCAAATTACTATCGGTCTGGATCGGGCTAACCTCGAGCAGTATCAGCATGCCCTCAAGTTTTTCTCCGCACTGCCCCAACATCACCGTATCTTATGGAATGACGGCCCCCGCTTAAAAGCCCTGGATGGTGAACTGGCCGCCTTAGGTCTTGCGCCCAAAGAACTGGGAAAAGGGCGAAACGTTTGGTATTGCATGGGATATACCCTGGCCTCTGGCAAAGCTGAATCCGTGGCCTTACATGACTGCGACATCCTGACCTATGATCGGGGCTTGCTCGCAAGGCTGATTTACCCTGTGGCGAACCCACAATTTAACTATGAGTTTTGCAAAGGCTATTATGCCCGTGTCGCCGACGGTAAAATCAACGGACGGGTCTCGCGCCTGCTGGTAACCCCTTTGTTACGTGCGTTAAAGCGGGTAGTGGGCCACAATTCCTACCTTGAATTTATGGACAGTTTTCGCTACCCCTTAGCTGGAGAGTTTTCTTTTCGTCGGGACGTGCTAAACGATATTCGTATTCCCAGTGATTGGGGTTTAGAGATTGGCGTGTTATCTGAAATGCACCGTAATTATTCAAATAATCGTCTTTGTCAGGCAGATATCGCCAAAACTTACGATCACAAACATCAGGATTTATCCCCGGATAATGATCAGGGTGGTTTGTCTAAGATGTCGATTGATATTACCAAGTCCCTGTTTCGCAAACTCGCCACCCACGGCCAAACTTTTAGCACCGAAAGCTTTCGTTCACTAAAGGCAACCTATTACCGCATTGCGCTGGATTTTGTAGAGACGTATCACAACGATGCCATAATGAATGGCCTCGATCTGGATATTCACAGTGAAGAAAAAGCCGTGGAGCTGTTTGCTCAAAACATCATGAAAGCCGGGGAGAGTTTTCTGGCCAACCCCATGGAAACCCCTTTTATTCCTAGTTGGAACCGTGTGGTGAGTGCCATGCCCGAGGTATTGGACAGACTGAAGGAGGCGGTAGAATTGGATTATCAAGAGTTCAAAACCCTGGGAGGGCAGGTGTAAAATATGACTACACCCTTCGAACAATTGATGGCACGTGTCGAACATCATTTAGAGCTTATTTACGAGACCGTTGACTTGCAACATAGCACCCAGCAAATCGCTCAAGACTTGGTGAAAACCATGGGGCTGGCGGCTTGTGATGACGTGAATGAGCCCTTACGCCACCACAATGCCTGGGATCAAAATGATGTGGTGTTGATCACTTACGGGGACAGCATAGAGCGACAAGGGGAAAAACCCTTACATACTCTTCATCAGTTCCTGAACGAACATTGCCAGCACGTTATCAACAGCGTACACATACTGCCGTTTTTTCCCTACAGTTCAGACGACGGTTTCTCGGTTATCGATTACTCCAGTGTTAATGAAGCATTGGGGGACTGGGACGATATCCAGGGTATCGCCAACGATTATCGGCTCATGTCAGACCTGGTGATCAATCACTGTTCATCACGCAGCGCCTGGTTTGATAACTTTATAAAAAGTGAAGGCCCAGGCTCAGATTTTTTCTTCACCGCCACCCTTGAGCAAGACCTTTCGCACGTGGTGCGGCCCCGTACCTCTGATTTGCTCAGACTCACGAAGACCGCCAAAGGCGAACAGCATGTGTGGTGCACCTTTAGCCATGATCAGGTGGACTTTGATTTTCGCAATCCTAAAGTCCTGAAAACCTTCGTGTCCATTATTCGCCAGTACCTAGACAAGGGTATACGCCTGTTCCGTCTTGATGCAGTGGCGTTTTTGTGGAAAAAAATGAATAGTCCCTGCATTAATTTGCAGGAGACCCACGAGGTGGTTCGTTTGCTGCGTACCTTGATTGAGTATGCCCAGCAAGACGCAGTGATCATTACCGAAACGAACATTCCCAACAGACAGAATCTAAGTTATTTTGGCAATGCCAACGAAGCCCACGGAATTTATAATTTTTCACTGCCTCCCCTGCTGGTCAATACACTGGTAACAGGTAACTGTCGTCATCTCAAGAGCTGGTTGGGCAGCATGCCTCCGGCGCAAAATGGCACATTTTTCTTTAACTTTATCGCTTCCCATGATGGCATTGGCTTACGCCCTGCCGAAGGTTTATTAGATGACAGTGAACTGACCACATTAGTTAACACCATGCAAAACTTTGGCGGCCGTATATCCTGGCGGGCTTGTGAGACGGGTGAGCAGAAAGCCTACGAAATTAACATAGCCCTATACGACGCACTGCAAGGTACGACCTTAGGTAAGGATAAGTGGGGACTGGAGCGGTTTATCTGCGCCCACGCCATTATGTTTGCCTTAGAAGGGGTGCCGGGGATCTATATCCATAGCCTGCTGGGTACGGGCAATGATTACGAAAAGGTGAAAAATACCAGCCAAAATCGCGCTATCAATCGTCATAAGTGGAATTATCCCTTACTCGAAGAGCAACTGGCATCCCCCTATAGTCAACATCACAAAATCCTGAGCCGCATCACCGAGTTATTAGTTATTCGTAAACAACAGGCGGCCCTTCACCCCAATGCCACTCAGTTTACTTTGCAACTAGGTGAGCAAGTATTTGGTTTCTGGCGACAAAGCATAGACCGACGTCAAAGCCTGTTTTGTATCAGCAATGTGACTGACCAAAAGCAACAGATCAGATTATCCGATATCAACTTGATCGGCACCGAGCAATGGATAGATTTGATTAGTGCTAAGACCTTAAATGAGAAAGATCTGGAACTTGAACTTATGCCTTACCAAACAATGTGGATCGCCAATACTCCCCTGGCAATGGGTATCGACATGGCGTTGGCTTAGCCTGGTTCGGATGTTTTTCAGCCTTTGTAATCCTCCGATACAGTATTTAACAACCTCATAATCAAGATAAGGAGCCGTGCACAACTGCATGTTAGTTTTGGGTAAACAAACAAGTTACGCGTGACCACTTAAGTCGTCTTAGGCGCTTGTTATTATGATGGTTTGTAAAATTGGTGCATTCCGTATGGGGTAAATCGGTGGTGGGTTCAAGTCGGTATTTTGTATGCAATTTGCCGATGTTAAGCATTGAAATACAGACCGGCGGGTAACGCGTATGAGTTTAAGCAGATTGCTCAGAGGGATGTTAAAAATGACGCTTACCTCACCCCCAGCGAGCTAGAGGCACAGTGGATCCCTGTGACGTTGTTGCCCCGCTCACATTTGAAAAGCGGGGCAACAACGCACTACTTTTCCCTTTGGCCAGGTATGTTGTGCTCAGCGCAGATAAGGATGGCTAGCGATCCGAAATAGAATTAAATGTTAACGCAGACGTACCCATTCTATAATTACACTTCAATGGGTAAATCCCGTCTTGCTCCCCACTCGCTCCACGAACCGTCGTAAACCGCCAAATTGCGATATCCTAACTGAAAAGCAACAAGGGCTAAAATACAGGCCGTCACTCCAGAGCCACAGGTAAAAACCAGTTGCTGCTCATGCTTTGGTTCAACTCCCAAGCCCCTAAATAGTCTTTTCAGTTCATCATTACTGCGTAAATATCCCTGTTCGATACAAGCACTAAAGGGTAAGTTTTTTGAGTGAGGAATATGCCCACTACGCAGCCCTTTTCTTGGCTCAGGGACCGTGCCAAGAAATCGCCCAGAGGATCGGGCATCAAGCACCAGTGCGTGGTGCATGTTATCTAGCACTCCCTGAGCACAGAAAACCAGATGACCTTGATAATAACTTATGAAGTCTCC
>JBLHIW010000024.1:0-20446 GCA_047618055.1 Paraglaciecola sp.
TACTGTTCAAGTCTGACATGTCGTGCAATAAAACGTATTGCGCTGTCCAATAGTCACGGAGCAAATTACAGCACTGCATGTTAAACATTGTTTGCCCGTGCGGCCGTAAACGTTTAGGTGCTGGGCAAAGTAACCCGGTTGGCCATCCGCCTGGGCAAAATCTTTTAGGGTCGTGCCTCCCTGCTCTATCGCTTGGGCCAATACTTGCTTAATAATTTGAGCAAGTATCTCATAACGCTTGTGACTCACCTCGTTTGCATGGCTACGGGGATCAATCCCCGCCAAAAACAACGACTCGTTAGCGTAAATATTACCTACCCCGACCACAACTTTATTATCCATAATAAAGTTTTTTACAGCGAGGGATTTACGGCGTGATAAATCAAATAAACGTTGCCCATCAAAATCAGCCGTGAGCGGCTCGGGACCAAGCGACGCGAGTAGGGACAATGGTTGTGCACCTATTGCTTGCCACAGGCAGCAGCCAAAGCGCCTGGCATCGTTAAAACGCAGGCATAAACCATTTCCCATCACGATATCAATATGATCATGCTTTTTAAGCTCAGTGTGCTTGTTTAGCACCCTGAGATTACCTGACATGCCCAAATGCAGCACAATACTGCCCGCTTGGGTATCCAACATTAAATACTTGGCTCTGCGTCGAATGCGGGTAATTATCTGACCTTCCGCCAGATGGATCTCTTTTGGGATCGGCCACCTAAGTTGCTTGCAGCGGACAATAATTTTATCAATGGTTTGATGTTCAAGGTGCGGACTAATGCCGAGTCGACTGACTTCCACTTCCGGTAATTCAGGCACTACAATAAACCTGATAATACGAGTTGTTCTAGTTTCATATTATTTAACTGATAAAGCTCTTGTTCTACATCCACCAGCAGATTTTTCCCTGCCGGGTAAAACTGGTAGACCCGAGCTTGATCCTGACCGGCTAACCATACCACCACCACGAATCCCCGGTCTGGCCTTAGGCCATCAAAAGGCTTGATGCTTGCCTGTTGCCAATTATTCACCCGTTCCGTTAACGCCACCTGATCAGCAAGGGCCTGTCCCTTGTCCGTCACGACTCGCCATCCACGGCCTATGCGCTCAATTTTGTGTGAGCCAAAGTCGAGGGTCATAAGGACTGAGTTGTTCGGCAACAAAGGCCGGGCTTGATCCGGATCGGCATCGCTGTCGGTGAGAAAATTGCTACTGGTGTTAAATAACACAATAAGCAACAGCATACTGACGATAATGACATTATTCCAGCCACGTTGCGTAAGACGGATCATGGGTACGTTGCTAAGCCTTGGAGAGGGTCTATATGAGGTATTATTACACGGAAATTAAAAGTAAAAAACCCAACATAAGCTGGGTTTTTCAGGAGACAAACAAGTGAAATTTACTTGATTTTGGCTTCTTTAAACAGAACGTGCTGACGGATCTTCGGATCAAACTTTTTGATCTCCATTTTGCCAGGCATATTACGTTTATTTTTATCTGTGGTGTAGTAAAAACCAGTACCAGCAGTAGACACTAACTTGATTTTATCACGCATGGTCGGGCTTCCTTATATTTTAACGCCAGTGGCACGGATATCAGACAAAACTGTATCGATACCTTTTTTATCAATTATACGCATGCCTTTAGCAGTCAAACGTAATTTCACGAAACGATTTTCACTCTCAACCCAAAAACGGTGAGATTGCAAATTCGGCAGAAAACGACGACGGGTCGCATTCTTAGCGTGTGAACGGTTATTACCTACCGCTGGACGCTTGCCTGTCACTATACATACTTTGGACATGGTATTTGTCTCCAAACAATTCTAAAAAATTTAGCCCTGGTAGCTCACTCGATAAACTTACCAGCTAACGCTATGGACAAGAGGGCGCATTTTATACAGTAAACACCGAGGCAATTCAATAAAAAAGTGATCAAAAGCGAGTATTTTACGATCCCATGGGGGCTTAGGGTCAGCTTGTTCATTTTTTTGTGCTCACTGATTGCTTTATTTTTAGCCAGCCTTTCCAGTTTTACCTAGCTTCGCGCAAGATAAAAATGGACACAAATCGGCAAATAGCGCCGTTGTTTAGCTTTGCGCCTCTATTGATAAAACGCTCACTGCAAACGCTATCTTGAGCAATGTGTTGCATAAGTTTACCAAAACCATTTTAAGTAATCCTCGAATAAGAAATAACACGACTTTGCATGTTCACATCGCTCCTGGAAGCAGTCTCTGCGGGCAATACATTCTTTACAGCCAAAGATTCTCTTTCAGCGTAAAAAATTATTGTTGGCCCATTTGACGAAAATAAATTTTATTCTACACTTCTTTTATTCGCACCCTATTTTAAAAAGATTACATGGAAGTCATCTTAATCAACCTGGATAGAGCGATCCAGAGAATGTCGTTTCAACAAAAACAATTAACTCAACTCGGCATCACATTCACACGAATGTCGGCTAATGGTGCTTCACACCGAGTTTATTATGAGAAGTATCGGGGTGAGTGGGAACGACCACTGAGCTATGCCGAGGTATCGTGTTATCTTAATCACAAGACTATATGGACTTTAGTGGCCGCTGGACATGAGCCTGTATTGATATTGGAAGATGATGCGTATCTCGCTCAGGGTAGCGCAGAAATTCTCAATGAAATTGAAAAATTGGAAAATCTTGACTATTTAAACATCGAAGCCCGGGGCAACAACCAAAAAAAATTAGTTGAAAAAAAGCCAACGTTTTTCATTACAAATGGAGAATTATTTGAACTATTTCAGGGACGTTCTGGGACGGCTGGTTACGTACTTTGGCCACGTGGCGCAAAAAAACTCCTGACACAAAACCAACAAGGTTATGTGGCGCTTGCTGACAAATTCATTAATGCCAACTATTCCTTACTCGCCTATCAGCTAGAGCCGGCGATACTCATTCAATTAGATAGATGTGAGCATTATGGGATAAAAGCTCCCATCAACACCACATCATCCATTTCTGCTGGCACAAAACAGCGCCCTACATTTATAAAATACTGGGTATATAAACTTCGGCGCTTAAACGGGCAATTTAGAATAGGCACTAATTATCTGATGCACTTTTATCACGCTCATAAAAGAGCAATTGCAATCTCAGATAATTTTAAAAACCTTAATCGCAGTTGTCAAATTAATCCTCGTGCGGCAAATGACACCGCTACTCCATCACCAATCACAAAGTGATCTAAGACTTTTATGTCAACAAGGTTGAATGCGGCGACGACACGTTTGGTAATGTGCACGTCTGCTTGACTGGGCTCTGCAATACCCGATGGGTGATTATGGGCAAGGATAATGGCAGCAGCGTTATCGGCCAGAGCCTGCTTAACCAGCACTCTGGGATAAACTGACGCGCTGTCGATGGTGCCATAGAACATAGGGCGAAATTTAATGAGACGGTGTTGGCTGTCAAGCAGGAGCATGGCAAATACTTCGCTCGGCTGATCCCGAAGCTTGGCCAGCAAATAGGCTTTGGTTTCCTCGGCACTGTTAAATACATCAGACTTATTGAGTTGCTCGGCAGAATAGCGTTGTGCCATTTCCAATACCGCCTGCAACTGCACAAATTTGGCCTGTCCTAAACCTTTTGCCTGACAAAATTCCACCTGAGAGGCATTTAGCAAGCCTCTCAGTGAGCCAAATTCCCGCAACAATACCCGAGCCATATCCACTGCGCTTATTCCTTTAATACCAGTGCGCAAAAATATCGCCAATAACTCTGCATCCGATAAGGCAGTCGCACCTTGGGCAAGCAGTTTTTCTCGGGGTCTTTCCTGCAGGGGCCAGTCTGTTATTTTCATGCTTCCATGTCCTGGCATGTGCCGATCAATATTAGTATGGTATAAACCCTATTTAACATAGAAAATAAGCCTAGCAAAAGGCCGGCAATTCAGCCAATAATGTCAGCAAAACTTGGGTGACTAACTGTATTTCGATGATGCAACTGAATAATCAAAATGTTCTATTAGGGATAACTGGGGGAATAGCGGCTTACAAAACCCCTGACTTGGTACGTAAATTAACGGCATTGGGGGCAAATGTGCGAGTCGTGATGACTCACTCCGCTAAGGAATTTGTTAGTCCTTTAGCGCTGCAGGCTGTTTCTGGCAACCCCGTAGCAGATGATTTGCTTGACCGAGAGGCTGAAGCTGCCATGGGTCACATCGAGTTTGCCCGCTGGGCCGATAAGCTATTGATTGCCCCTGCCAGTGCTAACTTTATGGCAAAATTGGCCCATGGTTTAGCCGACGACTTATTGTCTACCTTGTGTTTAGCCACATCGGCGCCCATTTTTATCGCACCGGCGATGAATCAACAAATGTGGCACGCAGCAGCGACCCAAGCCAATTTAGCCATTTTATGCAGCAGAAATATTCAGATATTAGGCCCGGCTCAAGGAGAGCAAGCCTGCGGCGATGTGGGCCCAGGACGTATGCTAGAGCCACAAGATCTGGCTAACATGCTGGCACTAACCAGCATAGAGCCCTTACTGACGGGTAAACACATAGTGATAACGGCAGGCCCCACCCGAGAAGATATCGACCCGGTGCGTTACATTAGCAACCATAGCTCAGGAAGAATGGGCTATGCCCTGGCCAAAGCGGCGGGTGCTATGGGGGCACGAGTGACGCTGATCAGTGGCCCGGTTTCTATACCTGCGCCTGTGGGTGTCACAACAGTAGGGGTCGTGAGTGCATTACAGATGCATCAGGCGGTGATGGATGTGGTGACTGATAGTGATATTTTTGTGGCCTGTGCTGCAGTCGCTGACTACAAACCAACGGAAAAAAACACGCAAAAAATCAAGAAAAATGATGAAGAGTTAACGCTTACTTTTACCCGGAATCCTGATATTCTTAGGGATGTTGCCAATATGCTACATCCACCCTTCACCGTTGGCTTTGCTGCTGAAACACAAAATTTGAGTCATTACGCCAAAGACAAGCTTAGCCGTAAAAACCTCGATATGATCGCCGCCAATGACGTTTCAAAACAAGGAATTGGCTTTAACAGTGAGCAAAATGCCTTACATGTTTTTTGGCCCGAGGGTGAAAAAGAACTGGGCGTGGCGGATAAGTATCAACTGGCACTGGAGTTGATGCAGCTTGTCGCTCAGCAATATTACAACAAACGTGAATAATACAAACCTATAAACTGTTGGCCGTACTACTTGACCACAGTACCCAGACTGATAACACAGCAAAGACCAAGGCAGTCTTAGTGGGTCTGAACATTGAATGTCACTCTAGGATAAAACTATGCCCGCTACAAAGAGAACCAATCGTCGCGCCCAGATACTTCAGGCGCTCGCCAGCATGCTGCAATCTAATCCTGGTCAACGGATCACTACGGCCAAATTGGCCGCAGAAGTTGGGGTCTCTGAGGCAGCACTTTATCGACACTTCCCCAGCAAGGCCCGCATGTTTGAGGGACTGATAGAGTTTATAGAAGAAACTTTATTCTCACGTATTAACAAAATTATTAATGAAGAAAAAGATACCGCTACTCGCTGTCAGTTGATCTTGCATTTAATTTTAGGTTTTGCCGAAAAAAATCCTGGTATCACCCGTATCCTCAATGGTGATGCGCTAATGGGTGAGCAAGATAGATTACGTGAGCGCATCGCGCAGCTTTTTGAACGTTTAGAAACCCAATTAAAGCAGGTGTTACGGGAACGTAAATTACGTGAGGGTAAAACCCTCCCCGCAGACGAAGGGCATATTGCTAATCTACTGATTTGCTTCGCAGATGGACGCATAAACCAATTTATCCGCAGTGAATTTACCCGCAGACCCACAGAGGGCTTTGCCGAACAATGGCAGTTAATCAATAGCCAGTTTTTTGCCTAAACGGCATTGGGGGCCCTTGGTGTATCTGAGCTAATCAAACACGGGGATTAAGAAAAAATGCTGTCCACCCCCCCCGGACAGCATTGATAATGCTTAGCTTTCTTTTACCGTCTCTATCCAGCGTTTGATTTTCTGTTCAAGGATATTTAAGGGCACAGGACCGTCTTTTAGCACTTCATCATGAAAGGCCTTAATATCATATCCCTCGCCTAATTCTGTCTCAGCTAAAGCACGCAGTTCCATGATTTTGAGCTTGCCAATCATGTATGCAGTCGCTTGTCCGGGCATGGCAATATAGCGTTCGATTGCTTTGACTGAATCATTTTTTGGGTTAGGTGTATTCATTTGTAAATAATCGATCCCTTGCTCCCGACTCCATTTCTGAGCATGTATTCCGGTATCCACTACCAGGCGACATGCACGCCATAGCTCCATGGCTAAACGCCCAAAATCCGAATATGGGTCTTGATAAAAGCCCATTTCCTTGGCTAATTCTTCCGTATACAAGCCCCAGCCTTCCGTATAGGCCGTAAATGAGGAGTATTTCTGAAACTCCGGAATGCCGTCCAGTTCCTGGGCAATAGCACGTTGCATATGATGACCCGGAATGCCTTCATGATAGGCTAGCGCTTCCATCTGATACTTTGGCATATCTTGCATATCATATAGGTTTGCGTAGTACGTACCGGGACGAGAGCCGTCTTTCGATGGACTTTGATAGAATGCCTTACCTGCCGATTGCTCGCGAAACCCTTCTACCCTTTTCACAATCATTCGTGCCTTAGGTGTTACGTTAAAATATTCAGGTATGCGATTTTCCATTTTATCGATAAGCAACTTTGCCTCGCTCAAATATGCTGCGCGCCCCTCGTCTGAATTTGGATAGAAGAACTGTTCATCATTACGCATAAAGCTAAAAAAGGCCGGCAAATCCCCTTCAAAGCCAACTTTGTGCATAATATCTTGCATCAACTTGTGAATGCGCTGCACGTTATCAAGGCCAATTTGATGCACCTGATCAGCGCTCAGATCTGTTGTCGTGAACCAACTCAGTCGGTTTTTATACCAATTTTCTCCGTCTGGCAAACGCCATACACCGTCCCCGGCCGGTGTTAATTCCCGCTGGATTTTAAGCTCTGCAATTAGCGTTTGGTAGGCCGGCAGTACCGATGACAATAGTGCTTGCTGAGCAGTATCCAACAGCTGTTTTTGCTCTGCTTCAGGCAAACTTAGTTTTTCAACTTTGTGCTGAAAATCAAGCCAAATCGTTGAGCCAGCAGGACCTGCTGAAAAAGGATGGCCGCTAATCACATTTTCTGATGCTTCAATCATTTGATCGTATGACCATCGCGGCGGGAACACTCCAAGTTCCTGACGGATCCGAAGCTGTTTAACCACCTCAGAAAACAGGCTATTAACACCAACTAAGCGACTAACATAGGCCTTGGCATCCTTAATGTCCTCGACCCCGTGAATATTGATCAGAAAGCTCGGGATCAGGGTATGGTAAGCCCGAAACTGATGCATGATATAGCTATGGTGACGAAACTCATCATTAGCCAGTTGTCGCTCTAAAGCGGCCTTGTTAAGCTGCACACTGACCCGTTCTTGAGCTGAAAGCTGGCTGATATCAAATACAGCCAAAGACTGTAATTGCTGCTGGGCTAATGCCCGGGATTGGTCATTAAATGCCTCACTGACATCGTTCCATTTGTCATAATCCCATTTATAACCCAAATAACTTTGTGTTAAGGGGGAACGTTTTAAGCTCTGTTCAAAATTGTCTGCAAAAAACTGACTCAAACGAGCCGACTCTGGATTGGCTTCTTGTTGTTCAAGAGTGCTTTGGGTGTTTTTTGTCAGCCCCTCGTTTGGAGCCGGACTGCAAGCACTCATTGCAATAACAATTCCGCTTAGTAATAATGTGGATATTGGTTTGTTCACTATAGATTCCTTATTTATGTATCGGGTAGGCTAAGTATAAATACCTTATATCCGTCTCCGCTGAAGCCCTATAGCCAATGGCTTTGGCTATAGATTATGTAAATTAAAAAAATCACCACCGAGCTCACACAGAGCTCACAGTAAAAACAGATGAAATCATCCTGTCTTAAAAATCATCCCCCCTCGGGGTCCTGTATCTACTGTGTGGTAAAAACCAAAAGGCAGTTCACCACAGGGCACACAGAGCACGGAGAAAAAAACATTCCATCTTAAACATGATCCCCTCTATGTCCTTCGCGTACCGTGAGGTTTATACCCGTCTCCCTGATACTGTAAAGCCAATGGCAGGCCAGTTTCATAGCAAAGGATCATGCCGCAGGCGCGCGGCTTGCTTTTATAGACCCTACAGAGCAGCCAGAAAACTTGCCAGCGCCTTCTCCGTTGATTACATATCAAGGATGATTAGGGAAGTTAAAAATAGGCACAAAAAAGTGGAGACCTTAGCTCCACTTTTTTGAATTTACGAGGATAACATGCCCAAGCTCTGTCTAGTTGCCAAAGGTGTCACCGAAAAAGTCACCCTCATTCCACTTGGGTCGTTCACGTTGCTGAGCCAGGGTAAGACCAATATGGTAGTTCACTTCGGTAAACTTAGTCGCCGCCTTCCAGTTAAAGGCCTGACTAAAATCATCCCCGGGTTTGTGATAATTTGTCTGAAGAAAAAGATCAAATTGTTCACTGCCCTCTATTTGTGGGTCAGCTGATTGTAAACCGGGAACCAAAAATACGGCAGGCACACCCTGCTTTACAAAACTGTAGTGATCAGAGCGGGTAAACAAGGCTTGATCCGGCCAGGGATCCGGACTGAGGCTTAGACCAATTTTTTCTGCCGCCAGGGCAACCGAGGTTTTTAAATCGCTATGCTCTGCGCCAAAGGCAATGACATCGGCGAACTCGTAAGTGAGTATGGGCATATCCAGATTCACATTAGCCACCATTGACCCCACCGGCACAGTAGGGTTTTTTGCATAATAATCAGAACCGAGTAAACCTTTTTCTTCACCCGTTACCGCTACAAACAAAATGGAACGTTTGGGCGCTTTGTCCATCAGACCAAACAAGCGAGCGGTTTCTAATAACACTGAGATGCCCGAAGCATTGTCCATGGCGCCATTATTGATCTTGTCTTTTTTGACCGTTTTAGCAAAACCAATATGATCGGAATGGGCGGAATACAACACATATTCGTTTTTAAGCTGGGGATCGGAGCCCTCCAGAATGGCCACTACATTTGGGCTGGTGATCAGTTTATGTGCACTGCGCTTTGAGAAATCAATGCTGACGGGCAAGGGAAAGCCCTTGGGAGACGCGTCTTGCTCCAACATTTGATAAAGCTGCGTTATATTTTGAGGAGCGCCAGCAAATAATATCTCCGCTGCTTCTTTGCTAAAATAGGCACTGTTAAGTAATTCAGGAAAAACACCCGCCGCCTCGCCGTCCACATCTAACCAACGCACTCGCGGCGTGTGCAAGTAGTTCAATAGATTTTGATAGGGTCTTACTTTCTCTGCAGTTGGCGTACTGATAGTTATATAGCCAATCGCACCGTTCTCGACGGCGTGCCGTTTTTTTTCACTCGTAGAGCCAAAATGGGCGCCTTCTTCACTAGGAAAAGATTTGGGTTTACCGGATAACACCACCACGACTTTGCCCTCAACATCTAAATTTTGATAGTCATCATGTTCAAGCTCAGGGGCAATGATGCCATATCCGGCAAAGACGACGTCGCCCCTTAGCGTCGTATTTTCACTTACGGCACTGGCACCGGTTAGATAATGCTTGGGGTAACTCAAGGCCTGCACACCGGTACTATTGATTAGGCTTAGTTTAGGTGACCCTTGTTCAAGAAAACTTTGTCTAAATTTTATTCCTTGTAAATAACTGTTGTCATCGCCTGCAGGCGTCAAACCATATTTAGCGAATTCACTGGCAATATACAATGCCGCTATTTCATGACCCCGAGACCCGGTATCACGGCCCTCAAGCAGATCATCTGATAAGAACTTCAAGTGAGATTTGATCCTATCAGGATCGGCCACGACGGCCTGTGCCGTAGGTATCGAATTAGGAGGAGATGGATTACACGCTGATAAAGCTAAACAACTGATTAAACAGTATATTAGAAGATTCAATTTCATTATTATTCCTTAGACGCCATGGATTGTTGCTCTTTTTCGTCACACGTTATGTTAACTGTCGTTATTTTTCCACCTTGACAGGGAAATTGCCTGGACTAAGCTGTAAAGAACATTTGTTCTTGGACTCCACTGGAAACTCACATGCCACGTAAAGCCCTATATAATGTCGAGGCCGTCTTAAGTCAGGCAGTAGATGTATTTTTAGAGCATGGTTACCATGGCACCATCATGGATGAAATCATTGCCCGCACCGGTTTTAACCGTCGAGGTTTTTACCTTGAATTTGGCAGTAAGCAAAACTTCCTCTATCTGGTGCTGGAACACTATCAGTCCTCCCAGTTAAGCAGCATTTTGCAGCATCTGGAAGCGAACCAAGGCTTGCCTTCAATTCAGGCTTTTTTTACAGATTACGTTAAACACGTGTCTGGCAAAGGATGTTTATTGATTAACTGTATTACTGAACTGGGCTTGGATAATCAGAAGGTCAGGGAAATGGGTCGGCACTATGTAGACAGACTACAAATTGACTTTATTAGTTGCCTGGAGACAGCCCTGCGCCTAAACCAAGTACACCCTCATATCAAGATTGAATCCACCGCCCTGCAACTTACCAGCTATGTGCAAGGCTTTGCGGTAAATGGCGTATTAGCCGGCGATACCGATGAATTGCAACTCGCTACTCAAGCTCTATTGGGTCCTCTGGCTGTCGAATAGAAACCGGTAAAGCCGATTAATAGCACTTGGCGAAATCCCCGTAACTGGTTAGACTTCAGGGCATGTGATTTTATAGATAATTTTGAACCGCACCATGCCCACAAAAAAACCTTTATTTAGAATACAATTTGTCGCTAACGGCGAACGCTATGAATTATATGTGCGCGAAGTGTGTCAGGGCAGCATGTTTGGCTTTATCGAAATTGGTGATTTTGTGTGGGACACCCATACCAGCCTAGTGCTTGATCCCAGCCACGAAAAACTTAAATCAGAATTTGCCGATGTCACGCGCACTTACGTACCCATGCACAGTGTACTGCGTATCGATGAAGTCAAAAAACAAGGCACGGCGAAAATCACCGGCCTACCCGATAGAGTCACTGCATTTCCCAGTCCTATTTATACACCCAAGACCTAGTTTTGCTGATAAGTATTCATCGAGTAGGGATAGTAAACTGACTGTTCTATAACACAGTTATTGGCGCAAACGCCCATGCCACCTTTTCTCCATAATCGCCCCCCAAGGCCAATGATTTCCTGCCATTTGTTTGCCTCAACTACCTACTAATTGAAGTCCCGGAATGTCCTTACACGATGTTGGCCAATAGTATGTGCCATTCATGTTCCGGCACCGGCATAATGGATAATCGATGGCCTTTTTTGAGCAGTGCAATGTCTTGTATCTTGGGCATGGTTTTAATGTCTTTGAGACTCAGTAGTTTTGCAAATTTTTGTTTTAATTTGATATCAACCATGTACCAGCGGGGATGGGCGGGATCTGACTTGGGGTCATAATATTGTCTTTCAGGGTCAAACTGGGTGTGATCCACATAAGCTTCTTTTACTACTTCAGCTACACCGACTATGCCCACATCCTTGCAGCTCGAATGGTAAACAAATACCAGGTCACCGACCTTAATCTGATCACGTAAATAGTTTCTGGCCTGATAGTTTCTTATCCCATCCCAATGTTCTGTTTGCTGTGGCAAGCTCGCCAAGTCATCAATGCTAAACGCATCTGGCTCGGTTTTAAATAACCAATATTGCATGTTTACCTCTCTCACCTTTGGATAATGTTAAGCACTGTGCTTTAAGTACAAGGTAATACTCATTTATCAAATGACCCGCTGATGACTTGTCCTGTGGTGGTTGCTGAGCATGCACATTTTGTATCTATAGCTTACGGGTGCCAACATCATTCTTACAGTTCTTATCGACACACCCTCTGCACTAGCGTGATTCAATAGTCATCATACTCAAATTCAAGGTCTTCTTTTTTTTCACTGGCCTGTCTTTCACGCTCTGCTTGTTCTTCACGCTCAAGTTTTTCGTACTGGGCATCAAAGTCGGTTACCGTGACCTGACCTGGGTTAAGCAGCCTACTTTCATCCAGAGACTTAAGTTTTTGGGCTTGCTCCGGGGTAAATCTGCCAAAATTTACCGTGCGCCCGAGCATGTATCCGGCGGCAAGCCCTAAATTAGCCACGCCAAAACCGCCTCCAAGGCCAGGGATACCTGGGACTGCACTGACCGAGTCCATCAGTGCGGCACTGTTATTATTAATTGAACCGCCGAAGTGTCTAGTCGTGCCGTAAACATCGCTAATGCTCCAATTATCAATGTTTGCGCTAATTTTGTTAGCATCTGCAAGCTTTTCGCGCATCCTCGAACCTTGCAAATATTCCAGAATATGCTTTTTCACATCCCGTTTGAAATATGGAAAATAGCGCTCATTACGTCGATAAAAGCTGGAAACAGACATGACATCATTTTTACTCCCGTAGGTACCACGATTAGAGTTAACGAACTCGTAGGCATTATCTTTCAGGGCGCGGTAGACATTTTCTCCTGTGTAAGCTGAACGCCTGATATTTGGGCCACCAATAATGCCTTGATATAATCCGTATATGATCAGCAGCTCAGCATCGAATTTAGGCATAAGAATATTGTGCTGAATATCGTTCAAACTGAGGCGCTCGCCGGCAACATTAAGCAGTTTTCGACTAAATAAGGGGTCCTTTCCTTCGGTGAGGTCTTGCAGGTTTTTCTTTGGGTAAATCTGGATCAATTCGTCCAATAAAGTAACATTGTATAGATTTAGCCAATAGGCCAGTTGTTCACTCTTAGACAACAGTTTTAAGGGAACTTCAGAAGGTACTTTTTCAAGGCTGCTACGGATCTCAGTCAACAGCCCCCTGTACTGCTCATTTTTAAAGGACTCAAACAAAAATCGATTGCCTTCATTTTCAGTTAACCGCTTAGAATGACGTACAAGACGAGTGCCCGTAACAGCAATGTTTTTACTTGCGGCCTTTCTAGTTGACTGCCCCGTAACCACCACACTGGCTTTAAGGATTGCGTCTAAATCCTCATAACTTATTTCAATAGTCGAGCTTGGCGCATCGCCCCTAAATATCCCTGGAAGCGATTCTTCTGTTGCTGCGCAGTAAGCGCTTGATACACCATATAGTGACAGGCAAATAAACAGACTTTTGAGGGTGATTAATTTCATGCTTTATGATCTTCTTCTATTGAAGTAGAACGTTATTAACAAAAAGCATCCCATTATACAAATATTCGGTTTATATATGACCCATTCGACTAAGCAAAAATCCGCAACGAAACTACATGAAAGACGCTACTTAAAACGCTATAGTCCAGTTATGTAAGATATCTGTATAAAGAATATGCAACCAGACACTATTGCCTCTGCTGTAAAAACACTCAAAGACTATTTTTCAGATGGAAAAACCAAAAGCCTTGCATGGCGGGTTGATCAGTTAGAGCAGCTCAAGAGAATGATGCTTGAGCAGCAAAACCAATTTATCAACAGCCTCAAACAGGATCTCAACAAAAGTAAGCTTGAGTCATGGAGCTCTGAAGTGGGCTTTGTTATTGGGGATATTGAGCACACCCTAAAACATCTTAAAAAATGGATGAAGCCACGGAAAGTATCAACGCCGATAGTGGCCCAGCCAGGTAAGAGTTATCGTCTGCCAGAACCCCTTGGTACCGTGTTGATTATTGGAGCCTGGAATTATCCCTTACAGTTGGTGTTAGGGCCTTTAGTTGCGGCCATTGCCGCAGGTAATTGCGCCGTATTAAAACCCTCAGAGCTAGCCCCGCACGCCTCTACCCTATTGGCTGAACTTCTTCCTCAATATCTGGATAAAGCGGCATTTTTGGTGGTGGAAGGTGCGGTGGACGAGACGACTGAGTTACTCAAGCAAAAATTCGATCACATTATGTATACCGGCGGTGAAGCCGTAGGCAAAATCGTCATGGCCGCCGCAGCTCAGCATCTTACCCCAGTGACATTGGAGTTAGGCGGTAAAAGCCCCTGTATTGTCGACAGTACGGCCAATATAGAGGTCACTGCTGCGCGTATTGTCTGGAGTAAGTGGATGAATGCGGGACAAACCTGCGTCGCCCCCGACTATGTGCTGGTGGAAAAAGGCCAGGCAGAGCCTCTGATTGCGGCGATTAAACGTAAGATCACCGAGTTTTATGGGGATAATATCCAGCATAGTGAGGATTACGGACGCATTATTAATCAACGACATTTTAGCCGTTTAGTCAGTTATTTGGACGGTCAGCATATTGTTGCCGGGGGTGAGCATGATCAAACAACGAAGTATATTGCTCCAACCATAGTACTCGACCCTGAGCTGTCGAGCCCACTCATGGAGCAGGAGATTTTTGGACCTATATTACCCATTATCACTGTCGAACATATTTCCCAGGCCCTTGCCTTTATTAACCAGCGTAGTAAACCACTGGCCTTATATTTGTATAGCAACGACAGTGCTTTTGAGCATGATGTACTCCACGGCACGAGCGCCGGCAACGTCTGTGTAAACGACGGTTTTATGTTTATGCTGAACCCGGACTTACCCTTTGGTGGAGTGGGGAATAGCGGCATGGGCAGTTATCATGGACAAACAGGCTTTGATACCTTTAGCCATTTAAAAACGGTTATGAAACGGAGCTTTATGTTCGATTTCCCGCTGCGCTATCCACCTTTTACCAAGACAAAATTAATGCTCTTAAAGAAGTTTCTCTAGTGCTTGTACCCAAAGCCATTGGTCCCGCCGCTTCAAAGAAGAGGGTATAAACCACACAGGACACAGAGAGCACCGAGGGAATAATCTTTTTTCTCGGTGAACTCTGTGATCTCGGTGGTAAATTTTTTTATTTACACAATCTATACCCAAAGTTGCCAGCAAGGACGCAGGGGCATGCAAGAACGGGCACCTTATACGCGGGGTTTTGAGCCACCCAGACAATTCGGTGAGTCCGGAGATTCGCCATACAAGCTATGCCATTCTTGATCGGTATAGGTGTGTAAAGCCAGGGCATGTATTTGCTCTGCAAGCTCTTCTTTTAATACTGCATTGACCGCTCTGTGACGATTAATTAGTCTTTCTCCGGCAAATTTTTCCGTCACCAGCACCACTTTAAAATGGCTTTCAGAGCCTGGTGGCACATTGTGATTTGCGCTTTCGTTTATCACCTCTAAATGGCTTGGCTCAAAATGACTCAGTAATTTCTGCTCAATATTATTTTGTATTTTCATGTGTTTTCCTGTGCACTTAAAAATTGAATGTGACTGGTATTTTTATATTTTTAATAAGCTTTAGCCTATTATTCTGCGAAACGTCAGATTAATACGCGGATCCATTGGCTTCTTACTCTTGGGGATAGCGTGCTGCCAATGATCTTGGGTTGAACCTCGCATTATCAACAGGCTGCCATGCTCAAGTGACAAGCGTAGCTTCTGCCCGCTAAGCCTATGACGAAAATCAAAGACTCTGCTTTGACCCAAACTCAGTGAAGCAATGCAAGGCCTCTCGCCTAACTCAGGTTCATTGTCCGCATGGCTGCCCATGCTGTCCTGACCATCACGGTATAAATTGGCCAATACCGAATTAAATTGCTGTCCACAGGCCGTTTCGCAAAGGGTTTTTAATGCCATAAGCTGTGGCGTCCACATTTTGGGCCTCAAACTCAATCCCGAATAAGCATATACCGCCTCTGGCTCGCCGTACCAGGCTTGCAAGCGGGGAAGAGCAAGCTTATTGCCGTACAAGGTGATCTCGTCCTGTTGCCAGGCCAGGGAGTCCATTAGACCTGTTAAATAGAAATCCGCTTGCTGGGGCGCTAGAAAATGCGGATAGAAACTCACGTCTGCATCCTGCATCCGCAGCACGACTGGTGTATCATCTGGCTCATCATCAAATAGGCTCTGTTGTGCCATCACTGCGTAAGCTCCAAACCATGCCAATAGTCAATTATCAATGAAGACAAGTTTAACCCTATTGGATAGAAATTTACACCTGGTTCGCTATCCCGAACATCTGCAACATGTGAGTTGGCAAGCCTGGGATGCAGCTGACGAGTACCTTATCGAATATGTCGAGGCCAATATTGCTCACTATCAAGATAAGGCGATCCGCATCTACAACGATGATTTTGGTGCCTTAAGTTGTTGGTTTGCCGAGGCCGCGCCACTCTCTTTCAGTGACTCATTCGTCGCCCATAAAGCATGTCTGATCAATTTGGCTAAAAACCACCTTCCTCAGGACACGCTGCGGCTCTACGATTCTTTGCAACAAGTTCCTGAGCCAGTTGATCTGGTATTGATAAAAATCCCCAAAACCACCGCACTGTTGGAACAGCAACTAATTGACCTTCAATCGGTAGTGAGCACTAACACACAGATAATCGCCGCAGGTAAAGCCAATGCCATCCAAAAATCCACCTTAAGCTTGTTTGAAAAATATTTAGGCACAACGACCACCTCCCTGGCCAAGAAAAAATCCCGTTTGATATTTTGTCACCCTGGTGCTGACAAAAACAATAAGAGCCCCTACCCCAGTGTTTGGCATACTGAATCACCCCGTTTTGAAATCAGCAATTATGCCAATGTATTTGCCCGGCAACAGCTCGATATTGGCGCCCGCTTGTTATTGCAACACTTACCCGATGCTCACAACCGTACTGTGATTGATTTAGGCTGTGGTAATGGCGTATTAGGACTGCATGTTTTACAGCAATATCCCAGTGCCAAGGTAGTGTTTGTCGACGAGTCCCATATGGCTGTTGCATCGGCCCGGCACAATGTACAGACCAACCTGCCTGAAAAACTTGAGCAATGTACGTTTTTGGTGAATAACTGCCTGGACAATTTCGAACAAATAACGGGTTTACCTTATGTTGACTTGGTACTGTGCAATCCGCCTTTTCACCAGCAAAATACCATCACCGATCATATTGCCCTGCAAATGTTTAACGACGCTAAACATGTGCTTAAACCCCATGGTGAATTACATGTGGTAGGCAACCGGCATTTAGATTACCCGGCCAAGCTCAAACGCATTTTTGGCGGCTATACTGTGCTGGCCAGTGATCGAAAATTTTGCATTTTATCCTGTATCAAACCCTAAGCAGGGATTGAAAACCCGTATAGAGAGCCCTATGTTAAAACCCTTGTTATTGATCAGTGCCCTGTTGATGTCATCTTTAACCTTAGCTAAGCCAAAAGATGATGGTTCGCAAATCCAGCCAGACAATTATTACCCCAGGGTTAAGTTGCTCACCTCGATGGGTGACATCGTGGTTGAGTTAGAGCGTTACAAAGCGCCTATTACGGTCAATAACTTTCTGCGTTATGTGGACAAAAGGAGTTATGAAGGCACTATTTTTCATCGAGTTATTGCCGATTTTGTGGTGCAAGGGGGGGGCTACGATAAAGATTTTGCGCAAAAACCTGCGTTTGGCACTATTTTTAACGAGTCAGGTAATGGCCTAAAAAACACCCTGTATAGCATCACCATGGCCCGTGAGAACGACCCTCACAGCGCCACTCGGCAGTTTTTTTTCAATATGAATGACAATGAAAGTTTGGATCCCGGGCGAAAATGGGGTTATACGGTCTTTGGTTCAGTGGTGGAAGGGCATGAAGTGCTGGATAAAATTTCTCAGGTTAAAACAGATTACGAGCAAACCTATGGTTGGGCAGATGTGCCTATTGAACAGGTCATCTTACTTAAAGCTCTAATACTGCCTGCCCAGTAATGCGCATTAGTCGCTCATTAGCCCAATCTGCTAGTTTTGGATCGCATAAACACACGGGTGCCGGGATCATTGGCATCTACCTTGATTATTTCCCTAAATGCAAATCCTAACTTTTCCAGCAAGGTAATTGATGGCTGATTATCTAACGCCGTCATTGCCCCTATGTTAATAAAATCTGAGCTGGCGCTGTTCAATATGGCAATAGCGGCTTCTGCCGCGTAGCCCTTGCCACGATAAGCTGGCATAAACGCAAAACCAAGATCGGGACAATCAAGATAGACCCGTTTTAATAGGCCACATAAGCCAATGGGCGAGCCATGCTCCCGTGTTTCAACCAACAACATGCCATGGCCCTGCTCAGCGTACATTCGTTGTGGACCATTAATAATAAATTGCCGGGCATCCTCAAGATTATGCACCCCCCTGTCGCCAATAAATTGTAGCCAATCCGGATCATTAACTAAGCGCAAAATAAAAGCAGCATCGGCTAATATTAGTGGCCGCAGGCGTAAACGTTCACTGAGCAAACTGGACAACATCTTAGTTTTCTTGGCGAAATTGCAACAAACCAGCCTCGGCTAAAATTTGATCAATACCTTGCTGGCTATGTTCACTGGTAGCTGCAGCTCTGGGATAGCGCGGCGCATGGCGGTCGTTTATCCACCCTCCATCCCAACCCGCATCCCAACCGAGGGTGCTGTGTAAAAAATCCAAAGCAAAATCAATTAGTCCTGTTTCTAAACAGCCCGCTATGCAAGTGTCCACATAGGTTTGACAAATGGGATAATCGGCATTTGCCCCTTCATTGTGCTTGTTTTGGCAAATCCAGACACTTTTACCAGCCAATTGTTTGCTCGCCAATTGATCGCCCGTTGTTGTGCCTTGCTCATGTTCAAGCAGGTGTAGTTGACTGTTTGGTACCCGGACAAACTCATAATCCTGCTCGCGCTTAACCAGCTCTGGACCGATGCGCTCAATGGGCAGTAATACGGCGTTAAAATTCGCATCTTTGTCGGTCTTGGCACTTAAACAGGTTTGCTGTTGGTGTAGGGTCCGTGTTGTCCATGCTCTGCGCCAGCCACTGAGCTGCACGGGAATAGCTGGACAGTTAATGCCAGAAAAGCGGTACCGGCTGTCATGACTGAGTAAACTGCCATAGCCAATAATGTAATGTTCAGACTCACGAGACATAATGATACACCGCCCATACCATCACCAACAAAACGTGAGGATAGGCCACGTTAGGTTTACAGGCTTGGCCAAGGTATTGCCTTACCAAGGCTGCCCCCCCCCGAAGGGACGCCAGCCAACTTGAGTCAAATTGCATCGCCTCATGCTCCCAGCCCTTTTCAATTGCCTTCTCAAGCACTAACAAGCGTTCACCTATCTTGTGTTGGTAAGTTTTCCATATACCGTCTTGCAGCCACAAAAGCGTGATAAAGAGGATCCCCCAGGGGGCAGTGTTAAGCATAAACAATAATGTAGGGCATAAAATCACTGCGACTAACTTAATAATAAGAGCGTGTTTTTCATAACTATCATATTGATTTTGCAAGCATAACCATTCTCGTTGCGGGCCTGATATTAGCAACGTAGACATGGTACTGCCTGGGCTGTGCTGAATGTTGATGTTCACCTTGAATATTCACCGCTATTGGTTTGAAGGCCTAGCATACCCTAATATAGATCCCTGTGGCGGTTAGGGATCCCACAAGCTTTTGTGAATTTAGCTTAATCTGAATTGCTTATCACAGTTTTTTTTGACTGGCAGTTGAACTCACAGCTCGAAGCTGTCTGGCGCTTGAGGGCCCTAAGGGGCCATAACCAAGCCAGTTCAAGCATGCTCCCAATTAACCGTAACCAAACGGTAGGGGGGGACCTCAAAATTTATCAATTTTCTCAAAAGTGGTCCGTGAATACATCCGGTCGTGACTAAGGGAGATCCCCGCTTTGCCGTCTTGAGGAGCATGAAAACATGCAAGGGTTTTAGCCTTTTAACCGCAAGTCCCACCCCAGGCAGATCATTGGCTGGATCATCAACTCATACTCAGCAATGGGCCTGCCTCTGTTTGTTACCCATGCTCACTTCAAGGTTATAAAGCACACCTAACAGGCTCAGTTCTCTCCCAGTGGCGCGAAGGCTCAGAGCAAAAGTGAGTAAGTAGGTTAAGTCAACTTTACCCATAATGTCTGTTCAATTCAGAATTCATGCGGCGCAGTGTCAGGTTTATTTACACATTTAAATGGCGTTTTTTAGGGGGCATTAGCGGTCATTGGCGGTCAATAAATTACTCAATAATGGGTGGTTTTTATGGCTAATAAAGCGGTATTTGTCGGTAAGCAGAGCAAGTTTATAAAATATATAGGGATGAGATGTTGATTGAAAAATATAGCTTAGCCGCTATTTTTAAAAGCTTACAAGCATGGTTAAAGAATTTTATCGACTGAGTGAATATTATTTTTTATGAGATTAACGCTATTTTATTGGGGGAAGACTGAATAAACAAAAAAACTGGTAGTTATTTTACACATATCAATAGCTTACCCTTAAAATGTGTCAGGTTTTTTTACACATGCCGAATAATTAAGGCGCTTACCTTGGTAAAGTGTTTGTCCCTGGTTACGG
>JBLHIW010000025.1:0-20207 GCA_047618055.1 Paraglaciecola sp.
CCGAATAATCCAACGGGCACCTCGGTTGATAAAGCCCAGTTGCAACAGATTATTGAACACTTTGCCGATTCAGCACTGGTCGTGGTGGATGAGGCCTATATCGAATTTGATTTGGCCAATAACTGGGCCATGCAGTTAGCCCAATATCCTAATTTAGTCATTTTGCGTACTTTATCCAAAGCTTTTGCTCTGGCGGGTTTGCGCTGCGGTTTCGCCCTCGCCTCACAGGACATTATCCAGGGGATGATGAAAGTAATTGCACCCTATCCGGTGCCGGAACCGGTCGCACAAATCGCCGCCCAGGCCCTAAGCAAACAAGGTTTGCTGCAAATGTCCCGGCAGGTATTACTCATAAAGACGGAAAAAACTAGGATGAAGCTGGCGTTGGCAGACATGAGCGAAGTTGCACTCGTAGGTGATGACAAGGCTAACTTCATTCTGTTTCGCACGGCTAAAAAACACGCCTTGATGGCGCATTTGATCAGCAGTGGCATATTGATCCGTGATCAAAGTAAGCAGCTTAACTTAGAAAATTGCCTGCGCATAACCATCGGCAACCCTCTACAAAATAAACAATTGCTGGCTGAAATAGCGAGCTTTTTTGCACAACAGGAACAAACAACATGAGTCAGCAAAATATCTTATTTATTGACCGTGACGGCACTTTAGTTGAAGAGCCGTCAGCAGATAAGCAGCTCGACACCCTGGAAAAACTGGTGTTTGAACCCCTGGTACTGCCCGTACTATTAAAGCTACAACAGGCTGGATTTCGTCTGGTGATGGTATCGAATCAAGACGGTCTGGGCAGCGACAGTTTCCCCCAGGCTGACTTTGACGCACCCCACGACAAGATGATGTCCATCTTTGCCAGCCAGGGTGTGGTATTTGACGATGTATTGATCTGCCCCCACTTCGACGCAGACAACTGCAGTTGTCGTAAACCCAGCCTGGGTTTGGTGAAAGACTACTTACAGCAAGGTAAAGTGGATTTCACCCGCTCCTTTGTGATTGGCGATAGACAAACCGACCTGCAACTGGCAGAAAATATGGGGATCGTCGGCATTCTTTATGACCGACAGAGTAACGATTGGCCCGCGATCGAAAAACAACTGCTGCAATCGGCACGTGTTGCCCAGGTGGTACGCAAGACTTCTGAAACCGATATTCATGTCAGGGTAGACTTGGACTCAGGTGCAAAATCCAGCATCGCCACGGGCATTGGCTTTTTTGACCATATGCTCGACCAGATTGCCACCCATGCCGGCTTTGAACTGACCTTATCAGTGGACGGCGACCTGCATATCGACGATCACCATAGTGTGGAAGATACCGCCCTGGCCTTAGGCGAAGCCCTTAAAAAAGCCCTGGGCGACAAACGGGGTATTGGCCGCTTTGGCTTTGCCCTGCCGATGGATGAGTGCCGCGCCGAATGTATATTGGATATTTCCAACCGCCCCCATCTGAAGTTTGACGCTGAGTTTAGTCGTGAGAGTGTGGGAGATATGGCCACCGAAATGGTGCCACACTTTTTCTACTCCATTGCCCAGGCGATGGGTTTGTCTTTGCACTTATCGACCAGCGAAGGCAACGCTCACCACCAGGTAGAAAGCCTGTTTAAAGTATTTGGCCGCGCCCTGCGCCAGGCCATTCACAAACAAGGTGAAACCCTGCCCAGCAGCAAGGGCACACTCTAGTGGCCGAGTCTGACAAGATCGTTATCGTCAATACCGGCTGTGCCAATATTTCCTCGGTGAAATTTGCCCTTGAGAGACTCGGCGTGCAGGTAAGCGTCTCCGACGACACCCGGGTTATTCAAACAGCAGACAAGGTATTTTTACCCGGTGTCGGCAGTGCAAATGCGGCGATGGCCAGCATTAAGAAGAAGCAGCTTGGCCAATGTATTCAAGGCCTTAGCCAACCTGTACTGGGTATCTGCCTGGGTATGCAACTGATGGTTGAGCGCTCAGAAGAAAGCCTGACTGACACTACGCCTTGTTTAGGGCTTATGCCGGGACAGGTTAAGCGCATGCAGGTGGGCGATTTACGCTTGCCACATATGGGCTGGAATACTGTTAAGGCCATGGCCGATGCGCCCTTATTTAAAGGCATTGATCAGCTGAGTTATTTTTACTTTGTGCATAGTTTTTCCATTGCTGTATCTGAGTTCACCATGGCGAGCTGCGAGTACGGTACGGCGTTTTCGGCCGCCCTGCATAAAGACAATTTTTTCGGCGTGCAATTTCACCCGGAGCGTTCTGGTGACGCCGGGGCACAAGTTCTCAACAATTTCATCGAGTTATAAAGTAATTATATGATCATCCCAGCAATTGATTTAATTGAAGGCTCAGTAGTACGACTTTATCAAGGCGACTATGAGCAGCTTACCCAATATGCGCTTGACCCGATTGACGTCGTGAACCGCTATGCCGATCAAGGGGCACAGTGGCTGCATATTGTTGACTTAACCGGCGCCAAGGACACCAGTGAGCGGCAGTTAGGCCTAATCGGCCAAATGGTGGCCACAGGTCGTATGCAGTTTCAGGCTGGCGGCGGTATTCGCAGCGAAGAGGATGTGGCCCAACTGCTGGAAATTGGTGTTAAGCGAGTGGTGATTGGCTCTTTGGCGGTAAAAGAGCCCGCATTAGTCAAGGGCTGGATCAGTAAATACGGCCCTGAGACGATCGTGCTGGCCCTGGATATCAATATCGATGAATCCGGTAACAAATTTATTGCCACCCATGGTTGGCAGGAAAACTCCGGGGTGTCCCTTGAAGCCCTATTAAACGACTTTTTGTCGGTTGGCGCTAAACATGTGCTGTGCACCGATATTAGCCGGGATGGCACCTTACAAGGTGCGAACCACCAGCTATACCAGGAGATGACCACAAAATTTCCCACTATCGCCTGGCAAGCTTCTGGCGGTATCGGCAGCTTAGGTGATATCGCGGTGCTGAAACCCACTCAGGTTAGCGGCGTGATCCTGGGCAGAGCCTTATTGGAAGGGAAATTCACCCTGGAGCAAGCTATCGCTTGCTGGCAAAAATAGGCTAAAGGCTATACAAGCGCATTTGTACACAACAAACTACGCATATCAGTGCTAGTTTTATTGACACAATAGCTTGGTTTAACCGGGTTAAATGCTGTAAATTGCCGTCAAATATAAGAAGTCGCAATTATTCATTAATTTGCGAATTAATAACCAAGAAATTAGGAAATGATCATGGCCGTATTCGGGACTGTTTTTATGCCAGAGATGGCACTCAGCACATTTGAAAATAACGCATGGAGTGAGAGCAACGTCGTTGCCGCAGATAGTATTCAAATGCATCCGGGGGCCCATGTCCTGCATTATTCAAGCACCTGCTTTGAAGGTTTAAAAGCCTTTCGTCACGAAGACGGCAGTGTTCACATCTTTCGTATGGACAAAAATATCAAGCGTCTGGCTCAAAGCAGTCGTCTACTGCATTTGCCCCAAATCAATGAACAACAAGTTACCCAGATGATCCTGGACATTGTCGCCCAGTTTGCCAGTGAAGTGCCTGCACCCCCAGGATCCATGTATATTCGCCCGACCCATATCGGTACTGAAGTATCCATTGGCAAAGCGGCAGCGCCGTCACTAACGTCCATGTTGTACGTGCTGCTATCACCCGTGGGTGACTACTTTACCGGGGGCGCTAAACCCCTGCGTTTATTACTCGATGAACATGGCATGCGCTGTTCGCCGCACATGGGCATGGTAAAAAGTGGTGGTAACTACGCCAGTGCCTTAGGCCCTATTCTCGAAGCGAGAGAGCAAGTACAGGCCGATCAAATCTTGTTTTGCCCTGGCGGTGACGTCCAAGAAACCGGCGCAGCTAATTTTTTATTGATTGACGGCAATGAAATCATTACCAAAGGTCTGGACTCTTCATTCTTACATGGTGTTACCCGTGACTCGGTGCTGACCATTGCCGCAGATATGGGTATGACCGTCACTGAGCGCAATATCTCCGTAAGCGAGCTACTGGAGCGAGCTGTCAAGCCTGGTACCGAGGCCGCGTTATCTGGCACGGCAGCAGTATTGACCCCAGTGGGCACTTTTATCCACGAGGGTAAAGAAGTTAGCGTTGGCACCGGTGAAGCGGGCCCACGCACCCTGAAGTTGCGCAAGGCGCTAAATGATATCCAATGGGGTAAAGCCGCAGATAAGCACAACTGGCTGACGAAAGTCCAATAAAGCGCTGAGCTTCGAGCAGCGAAAAATGTAAAAAACACCGGCGAGTTTCGACAAGAATAAAGGTAAAGAAGGCCTTAGACATCCCTAAGGGATGATTAACTTATAACAATTTGGCTAGACGCTCGCGCTTCGACACTCGAGGCTCGCAGCGCTTTTGAAAAAAGGTTTATTATGCTCGCAAGACGCATCATCCCTTGCTTAGATGTAAAAGATGGCAAGGTGGTAAAAGGGGTGAAATTCCGTAACCATGAAATCATTGGCGACATTGTGCCACTCGCTGAGCAATATGCACAGCAAGGCGCAGATGAACTGGTGTTTTATGATATCACCGCTTCGAGTGATCAGCGGGTAGTCGACAAAAGCTGGGTGACACGTATTGCCCAGGTTATTGACGTGCCTTTTTGCGTAGCTGGCGGGATTAAATCGGTGGAAGATGCTGGTAAAATTTTGGAGATGGGCGCAGATAAGATATCCATCAACTCTCCTGCTCTGGCAGATCCTAGCTTGATCACCCGTCTGCACGATACCTTCGGCCAGCAATGTGTGGTGGTCGGTATCGATAGTTTCTTTGATGAACAAACCGGCACCTATAATGTGCATCAGTTTACCGGTGATGAAAGCCGTACCCAGGTTACCCCATGGCAAACCGCCGATTGGGTAAAGGAAGTACAGCAACGGGGTGCAGGGGAAATTGTGCTTAACTGCATGAATCAGGACGGTGTGCGAAAGGGCTATGATATTGCCCAACTCGCTAATATCCGCAGCATCTGCAAGGTTCCCCTTATCGCCTCTGGTGGCGCCGGTGAAAAAGTCCACTTCAAAGACGTGTTTGAACAAGCAGATGTTGATGGCGCCTTAGCTGCCTCGGTTTTTCACAAGGACATTATCCCAATTCCGGAATTAAAGGCCTATCTGCGCGCTCTACAGATCCCGATCAGAAACTAGAAACTGGCTCGTGGCTCGTGGCTCGTGGCTCGTGGCTAAAACATTATTGAGAAAAAAATGATCATTAATAAAGAAAATATTGACCAACTCGCCTGGCAAAAAATGGATAATCTGCTGCCGTGCATCGTGCAAGATGCCACCAGCGGCAAGGTATTAATGCAAGGTTATATGGATCAGCAAGCGCTCAGTCATACTCTGGAAACTAAGCTTGTCACGTTTTTCAGTCGCTCTAAACAGCGCTTGTGGACCAAGGGCGAAAGCTCTGGCAACACCCTTAATTTAGTAGAACTCAGTGCCGATTGTGACCAGGATTCCATACTCGCTCTGGCTAATCCTCTTGGCCCAACCTGCCATACTGGCGCTGAAACGTGCTGGTTTGACGGGTCTTCCCCGGCGTTTAGTTTTATTGCCGAACTTGAGCAAGTCATTGCCTCACGTAAAGGTGCCGATCCTGATTCAAGCTATACGGCTCATCTTTACAGCAAGGGGATCAAACGCATCGCGCAAAAAGTGGGGGAAGAAGGTGTTGAAACCGCACTGGCCGCAACTGTTAAAGACCTGGACGAGTTGAAAAACGAATCGGCCGATCTCCTGTATCATTTAATGGTGCTATTGCAGGCAAGCGACCTTAGTCTCAATGATGTAATTGACGTGCTGAAGAGCCGACATAATAAATAGCTTGCAATTATACCTAGATATCAGCTTTACGTATCGCCCTTGATCTCGGTCAATATCGACTCAGCAATCAGCTCTAAGCTATCCCTGTGAGTCAGTTATTAAGGTATAAAGACATGAACGAGCAACTATCTTACAAAAGATATCAACATTCACTTATTCATCAGTACAGATCGCGTCTCAATAACGCTGAGTCGGATCAGGATATAAAAAAAATCTATTTTCAAATAATGAAAGATTTGTTTGTAGACATATTTGAAGATGATTTGGGCCTGGAGTGTCGTCACATCAATTTATTACCCGATACAGAACCGTTTTTTCGTTTAGACTCGAAAATAGCTGAACATACCCGCTTGCAGGTGGCGCTTGAACATTCAGATTTACGGTCGATACTGTCTACCTTTGCCAGGCGGGCATGCCACCATCTGCAACCTATGCAACATCATCCTGAAAATACTGAAACCAGAACCAGGTTTTAAGCCTCCAGGCCGGTGGATACCGGTCGGTGGCTAAATTGATGGGTAGCATTTAATTCTTATTTAATCTTCCAGATTTCGCCCCATATCAGCAAAAATATCAATAATTTCATCACGTTCAATTTTACGCATATTGAGCACATACATGATTTGTAACAACAAATCTGCCCCCAAAATACCCTTGTTAACCTTATTTCGAAGGTTGTCTGCGCTTTGATTAACCCCAATACTACTCAGGCGTGTGCTAAGGTCTTGATATTTGACGCCGCGCTTGGACATCTCGGCTTTTAGTAAACGTGCAACGAGTTGACGCCAATCAGCTGAAACATTACGTTTTTGTGTTGGATTTGGCTTGTCGGAGGTATTTTGCATGCTGTCCTCAAAATGTTTACACACTCATTTGTGACGTATAATTTACATTTAAAACTTATATTATTCAAATGATATTAAAAATCATTTGACTAATCCGTTTCTAACTGACTACACTATGGCCTGTATTTAGCACTGATGTTAGGCATGAGCCTGACACGATGTGGAATACAACTAAGGTCAGACGACTACAGGAGAGTAACCATGACATGGGATCTTACGCAACTTGAGACCCTCATTGCTGACAATCAGGACCTGGTTGTTACGCGAGAAGACAATTGTTTGTTAATAGCCAATAGTGACGGTATCGATGCCTGGTTAGCCATCAGTGGTGAACAGATATTGATAGAGTCCTTATTATTTTCTGGCAAAGAAGTCAAAGATAGCGCGGCACTAAATGATGAGATCCTTAGAACCCACGCCATCTTTCCGCTTACCACAGTGGGCATTACCCGGGTAGCCGGTGAAGAGTATTACTGTGCCTTTGGTGCGCTCAGTGCCCAGTCGAAGGCCGAGAGTATCATGATCGAGATTGAGACCCTATTCCAAAACGTGGAAGCCTTTATTGATGCTTACCAGGTACATTTACAGTAAACGAGGAGAGTAATTATGTCAGTTTGGAGAAAATTAATAACCGCGGTAAAAGGTGGTGCCACGGAAGCGGCCCAGTCGGTTGCAGATGGCCAGGCGATCCGTATCCTTGAGCAAGAAATACGTGAAGCAAAAGATGAATTACGTAAGTCTGATCATGCCAGAACGCAAATTCTGGCGAAATGTAAGCTCGCTCAGCAAAAAGTAACGAGCTTGCAAGGTTCAATTGAACAGTATGAAGAGCATGCCCGTAAAGCCATTGACAATGATCGTCAGCTGGCCCTTGACTGTGCACAAAAAGTGGCTGATTTACGTGGCGAGCAAGAGGGCGAGCAAACGTATTTAGATCAATTTACCCAATCTGAAAAGCAACTCGCGTCCAACATTGGTACCGCTAAATCTAACTTACGCCGTTTAGAGCAGCAGGTAGATATGGTAAAGGCCACTGAATCGGTGCAAAAAGCTCAGGTTTCCGTATCATCACGGCACCTAGGTGCAAACAGTAAGATGAAAACGGCCACCGAGTCTTTACAGCGTATTCAGGACAAGCAAAATTTGCGCAATGCTGAATTGCAGGCGGCAGAAGAGTTGGCGACGGATGAGTCCAGTGACGATTTGGAAAAACGCCTGGCACAGGCCGGTATTAAAGGCGGAACAGCATCAGCTGATGACGAGTTAAGTCGCATACTCGGTAAATAAGTAAAATGAGTCATACATAAGGCGACAGATGTTTCCGATACTTCGCAAGTTAATGCTAAGGGTCTTTACTGAAATGCGCTGGTACAGTATTGTACTGGCGCTATTTTTTTATGGTGTAACGAGCTGGGTTTTACTGTCACTGGCAGGGGAAACCGCCTTAACCCGGTCAACGGATTTTATCTATTGGCTAGTGGTTACCGGGTCAACGGTGGGCTACGGCGATCTCTCGCCAGGTACCTCCGCGGGAAAATATATTGTCTCATTTTACGTGATCCCGCTGGGCTTAAGTATTTTCGCCCTGGTGATCGGTCGTATTGCTAGCTGGGTATCCTACCAGTGGCAAAAAGGAGCAAAAGGTTTGAAGAGTCTCAATGTAAGTGATCACATTCTGGTACTGGGTTGGAACGGGCAACGTACCCTGCGTTTACTCGACTTGCTCATCCGGGAACGGTCTTCGATTAAGGACAACCCAAGCATTGTATTGTGCGTCCGCGCCGATATTGTCAACCCCATGCCCGAACAAATAGAGTTTGTTAAAGTCAATACTTTCAGTAACGATCTAGACATGGATCGCGCCTGTGTGGCAGAGGCAAGCGTCGTGTTAATGGATAATCCAGAAGACGACTTAACCATGACCACCGCCTTATATTGCAGTCAGCGCAACCCAAAGGCACAGATGGTCGCCTACTTTACCGACGAAAGCCTGGTGCCCCTGTTACAAAAGCATTGTCCCAATGTGGAATGCACACCGAGCGTGGCGGTTGAAATGCTAGCCAAGTCTGCCTTTGACCCAGGTTCTAGCCTGCTGCACCATGACCTGCTCAATGTCAATCAAGGACAGGCTCAGTACTCTGTATCCGTACCCGACACCTCGTCCGTACTCAAAGTCGGAGACCTTTTTACGGTGTTAAAACATCGTTACCAGGCCACATTGATCGGAATTTCACCGGCCAATAAACACTTGCAGATCCAGGTAAACCCCCCATTAGAGCAAACCCTTAACGGGGGTGATAAGATTTTTTATATCGCCGATGAAAGGATCAGCAACTTTCAGTGGCAGGACTTTGTGGAAAAATCGCATGTTTAGTAAATTATTCGGTAAAAAAAAGCCAGAAAACAAAGCCAAAGCCCCGGAAATAATGGGCTTATACTTGGGTGGCTCATTTGAACTTGATCCCCTCAAACTTAAGTTAATTCAACCACACCTGGTCATTGACTCGGCGGCAAGTCACCACTTAATTCAGGCTGTAGGTGAAGTCCATTTGGATACCGGTGGTAAAATATTACGATTTTACACCGATGACGACGCCTATTTACAAGTTGTACTCGATGGGGGGGATACCGAAAATCACATTAGCGATGTTAAACTGTGGTACTTCTATGAAACCAAGACGATTGGCTCTGACAACCAATGGCAGAAAATGCTCAAAAGTGGGATCTCTCAGCCAACATACACCATTGATGATTACGAGTATCAGCGAGTTTGGGATGCCGTAGGAGAGGAATCACCGCCGGTGGCTATGACCGAAAAGACTTATGAAGAAGATGGTGATACCAGCGAAACCGATCAGTTTGTGATGCTTTACGAGCGACTAATAGACGAAGACAACGTCGAAACCTTAATTGTTAGCGGTGAAGAAAAACTGGTCAATAATAATTTTGACCGTTGCCGGGTCATCAGCACGGGCTTTAATATACAACAAGCAGATATCACTATTAATGGCTAAGTGCTGGTATCAAGAAAAAAGAGCATAATCAAAGGTCCGTGCTCTGCAGTTTGTAACAAATAGCGCAATACTTAGCGCCACACTCAATTAATATGAAGGAAACACTATGGAAATGATTATCACATCGATTGCAGGATTAGCGAATTTTGCTCTGTATTTTATGGTCTCGATTATTTTGTTATTTGTTTTTAAGGTGGTATATGCCTTTGTGACCCCTCACGATGAATGGAAACTGGTTAAAGATGAGCAAAATCTGGCCGCCGCCGTTGGCTTTGGTGGGGCGATAATAGGCTTTAGTCTGGCCCTGGCAGGTGCGGTAAGCAACTCAGGATCATTAGTCGATTTTGTCGTGTGGGGCGTGGTGGCGATCATCGCTCAATTATTCGCCTTTGTCCTGTTGCGTTTCACCTTTATGCCAAAGATTGCCGAACGCATTAATGACAAACAAATATCTGCCGGCGCTATTTTGGCTGCCGTATCCGTCGCCGTTGGTTTACTTAATGCCGCATGTATGAGCTATTAGGAGGCGATATGGACACTATTAAGCGTAAACGCTCAACTCATATTAACCTGACTCGCATGCGTAAGGGCTTTTCCCCCAAGCCTCTGGCCGTGGGTATTGCCGCCATATTTCTCAGCGCCTGTGGTGAGGAGCAAAAGCAGGCCACGGTTTACACCAGCGTAGATGATTGTATGAAAAACAATCCACAGCAAAGTGAAACCTGTCAAACCGCCTACAAAGACGCCCTAAAAGAAGCACAGCGCACCGGCCCTAAATATAACTCCCAACGGGACTGTGAAGCGGAATTTGGCTACGATCAATGTAACCAGGTGCAGCAGCGCCAAGGTGGTTCGTTTTTTATGCCCCTTATGGCCGGCTACATGTTAAGTAACATGCTTTCACCCCGAGGTTATTATTCCCAGCCGCTGTTTAGCTCTAATTCCCGTAATTCATCCTATCGAAATCGCTGGATGGGTGCCGACGGTCAGGATTATGGCGATCAGAGACGCCGGAGTATGCGCGTTAGCGAGAGCGCCCTTAAACCTAAACCCACCGTATCAAAAACCATGAGTCGCGGTGGTTTTGGCAGCAGTGTTAGAGCCAAGTCCAGTTGGGGCAGCTCTACCAGTAGAAGAGGTGGTTGGGGCGGCTAGTATGATATTACTTAGCTGCTTACCCTATTTATGTTAAGAATTCCCATTACAGAAAGGCCAAATTGGCGGCGTAAGGCCGCCGATTTTGGCTTTAAATTTCATACCATGCATGGTGAAGCCTATTGGGATGAAAGCGCCTACTATCAGTTTTCTCTGCAGCAGATTGAACAGGATCTGGAAAGGCCTACTGAAGAAATACATCAGATGTGTTTGGCGGTGGTGGACAAGGTGGTTAACAACCAAGCCCTGCTGGAAAAATTCCAAATCCCCCCCGCTTTTTGGCAGCCCGTGGCAGACTCATGGCGGCAAAAAGATCCTAGCTTGTATTCACGCCTCGACCTTGCCTATCACGGCCAGGGGCCAGCCAAACTCTATGAGAACAATGGGGATACCCCAACGAGTTTATATGAAAGCGGTTTCTGGCAGTGGTTGTGGTTAGAGGAGTTAGTCGATAAGGGTCTGCTCAGTAAACAAGCCGATCAATTTAATTCCCTACAGGAAAAACTGGTCAATCGGCTTGGGCAGATAGCCCGGCATTACCAACTACCCCATCTGCATTTCGCCTGCTGCAAAGACACAGACGAAGACCGGGGCACCGTGCAATATTTACAAGACTGCGCCAGCGAAGCCGGCATAGCCAATCATTTTGTTTTCATTGAAGACATAGGGCTGGGGGAATCTGGTCACTTTACCGATATTAACGATCAGGTTATCGATAGTATGTTCAAACTCTATCCCTGGGAGTTTATGCAAAGGGAAGAATTTGGCCAGGCCATCGAAGCTGCCCACGTTAATTGGATAGAGCCCCTGTGGAAGTCGATACTCTCCAATAAAGCGTTGATGCCCATGTTATGGAAGATGTTTCCTAATCACCCTAATTTACTGGCCGCGTATTTTGAGGATGAATTACACCTTGCCAATGAAAGCAAGCTGATTAAAAAACCGATATTCTCTAGAGAAGGGGCCAATATCAGCCTTATTGAAGATGGCAAAACCACCCTTGAGGCAAAAGGCCCCTATGGCGCAGAAGGCTTTATCTATCAGGCCTATTACCCTCTGCCCCAATTTGGCGATAATCACACATTAATTGGCTCGTGGTTAGTTGATGATAAAGCCGCAGGCATTGCGCTTAGAGAAGATACCTCACCCATCACCCAGGACATGTCCCGTTATGTCCCACATATTATTTTATAGTGTTAATAAGCAGCCTCAATAAGATAAGCTTACAATTAGACACGTCTTTTCATATTGTTATCTGGCATGCTAGGTTTATTCAGGCTCAATAGAATAAACATGAAGCTCACGACGAACTATCTCGATAACAAACAGCAATTAAAGCTGGTAATGACCATCTTCCTGCTATTCAGCGCAATCGAAGTTATCAACTTGCTAAGCGGCAGAGTACTCAACCAGTATGGCAATATCCCCCGGGCGGTATCCGCCCTTCCCGGTATTTTTATTGGTCCTTTTTTACACGGTGGTCTTTGGCATTTCCTATCAAACATTGTGCCCTTGTGTATTTTTATTTTTCTGATGTTACAACATGGTACTCAACGTTTTTTTGTAGTGAGCTTGTGGGTCATCACTCTCACAGGATTGTTAGTCTGGTTATTTGGCCGCTCCGCCACGCACGTGGGTGTTAGCGGCGTAGTTTATGGTTATTTTGGCTATTTATTGCTGGCTGGCTTTTTAAGTGGCAAGCCCAAGTTGATCCTTATTTCCTTGTTGGTAGGATTTTTCTATGGAGGGCTGATCTTCGGTGTGTTGCCTTCAAGACCCTTTGTTTCATGGGAGTCTCATTTGTTTGGTTTTGCTTCAGGACTAATAGCCGCAAAATTATGGGCCAAACAAGAGCTATAAGTAGGATTAGCACACAAGTAGAGGTAGAGGCGGGTCCACAAAACGCCTATAATCTGCCATAAGCTATTACGGCATTTTTTGCATACGATAAGGTACTCATGAGCGATACTAAAGCACCACAACAAGGCGGATTCCTCGGAAACTTAGCCTTCAATATCATCATCCCTGTAGTCATTATGACTAACCTGGCAGGTGAAGATAAACTGGGACCCGCATGGAGTATTGTCGCGGCGTTGATATTTCCTATTGCCTATGGCCTGTGGGACTTAAAGCAAAGCGGTAAGGTCAATGCTTTTTCCATATTAGGGATCGTCAGTGTCATGTTGACCGGGGGTATTAGCCTGCTGCAATTGCCCGCCGAATATATCGCGATTAAAGAAGCCACCATTCCCGGTGTCATCGGATTGGCAGTCTTAATCACCCAGCGCACCAGCAAACCCCTGCTTAAAGTGTTTGTATTAAATGAGCAGATTGTCAACTGGGATAATTTAACGCAGGCCCTTGAGTCTAATGACAAGACTTTTGAATTTGAAGGAAAAATGGCAATCAGCTCCTATATTGTTGCCGGCTCGTTTTTTCTCTCAGCGGTGCTTAACTATGTTCTGGCTAAAGTGATCCTGGTGAGTCCACCGGGAAGCACTCAGTACACTGAAGAATTAGGCACAATGACCGCCTTGAGTTATCCGGTGATTGTTATTCCCAGCATGCTGATGCTGATGGCAGCGCTTTGGTATATTTTCGCTCAAATTAAGAAATTAACCGGCAAAGATTTGGAAAACTTCCTCGCGGATGGTCAGTAAGTACAAACGGCGTAAACACCTTAGACTTGGCAATGGAAACAAGGTAGTAAACTAAATCCGTGGATTAGCGTAGGATCAACTAAGGTTTACTGATAGATTAACTTGCCATGATCCACATTACCGGCTTGCACAAACAGATTGTCGATGGCGATAGGGTTAAGACAGTACTGCATAAACTCGACCTGTCTCTTACTGCGGGGCAATCGCTGGCCATTAGCGGCGATTCCGGATCGGGGAAGTCCACCCTACTGCATATTATTGCCGCCTTAGATAAGGCAGACGCAGGCCATATCCGCATAGCAGATATTGATCTGCAACACATCTCGAGCTCGCAGGCAGATCACTTCCGTAAACATCAACTGGGCATGGTCTTTCAACAATTTAATTTGATTGATTGTTTGTCTGTGTGGGACAACCTCTGCTTTCCTGCCCGGCTCGCCGGTATCAAGCCAGGGGATTTCCAGCTGCAGCTATTAAGCGAACTCGGCTTAAACGAGCACAAACATAAACTCCCTGTCCACCTGTCAGGTGGTGAACAGCAGCGTGTCGCCATTGCCCGGGCGTTAGCCCATAAACCCAGTTTAGTACTGGCCGATGAGCCTACCGGTAATCTGGATGATAAAAACAGCGGGATTGTCAGTAAACTGCTTTATGGCTTATGTAAAAAACAGGGCGCAAGCTTAATCGTGGTGACCCACAGCAAAAAAGTGGCCGCCCAGGCGGATCGTCAATTGCGCATGTTCAATGCCAGACTGCACAAAACAGATGATGCCGGTAGCCATGCGTTGTCAATCGATGGGGTAGCATCATAGGCATGAAGAGTGTGCTTAATCTGATATTAGCAAGCTACCGATACCACGCATTGCGCAGCAGCCTGGTGTTTGTTGCCTTGCTGGTTGCCTGTGCAGGCCTCAGTGCGGTGCTTATCATTAACACCACGGCCCAACAAAGCTACGGCCGTGCCTCTCAACCCTTTGTCGAAAACGTGGACCATCGAATCGTGGCCCGTTCCGGCCAGAAGATCAGCAAAGCTGATTATGCCACCCTGCGCAAACTCGGCTTTAGGCAACTTGTGGCCGTGCAAAGAAAATATGCAAACCTAAGTGCCGGGACGAACCATCGCCTTGGAACCGACGACTTGCCCTTGAGGATCCAGTTAGTCGGCATTGATACCTTTGCCTTATTGAGTTTACCCTTATCCACTGAGTCCACAGACTTGCAAAATAATTCCCTATTCAAAATAAGCGATTTATGGCGCCCCCCCTATGCAACGATTATTCATCCTCACTATGCCACAGAGCTCAAGCTGACTGCAGGGCAAGCATTAAGTATTCGCGATGGAGACGGCTATACCCTGGGGCCCCTTTCCCTGCAAGGGTTTGTGGGTCTGGGTCGTGAGATTGTGATGGATATCGCGGCACTGCATCTTGCTCTGGGTAAAAGTGAGCTAAGCGAATTATTGGTGGTCGGCACGGGAGACAGCCAAGGTGATGCGCTGATTATCACCGAACTTCGAGCTGCCCTACCCGGCCACCTTGCCCTTGAGTCGATGAACACCGGCGCCCAGGCACAGCAATTGACAGCAAGTTTTCATTTAAACTTGCTGGCGATGGCCATGCTGATGTTTGTCGTGTGCCTCTTTGTGGTGATGAATGCCCTGCATTTATTATTAATTAAACGCTGGCATAACCTGCGTATAACCAGGCAAATGGGCGTATCCAGCCAACAAATTTATCTGGCCCTATTAGCAGAACTGATACTGATTAGTTTACTCTGCGCCCCCCTTGGCACTTTATTGGGAGCGTGGCTCGCTCAGGTTTTGTCCCCTCAGGTCAACCAGACTCTGCAAAGCCTGTTCGATGTGAGAGTAGCTTATGGCAACCTGTCTTATTTCACCTTGGTCGGACAAAGCCTGCTGGCCTGTCTGTGCGGGGCACTGGCGGCGGCAATTTTGCCCCTGTGGCAACTACAACATCGTTTAGCCTTGCGGGTACTGCCGGGCAGTTTGCCTGGTAGCCAGATTGGGTGGTTACTCGCGGCGCTCTTGTTAGGACTTGGGGCCGGCGCATTGGCTTACTTGTCTGCAACATTGTTAGTGAGCTTTATGGCCATTGCCCTGTTGATCTTTGCCGGCTGTAGTTTACTCATTTATGCCATACCGCTGGGTCTGCGCTATGCTGCAAAACTTATTCCCCGAACATGGCACCTGCTGCGCTGGGCATTTGCCGACAGCTTAAGATTGTCCCAGAGCAGTAAAATTGCCAACTGTGCCTTTTTTATTGCCCTGGCGAGTAACATCGGCATGAACTTAATGGTGGATAGTTTTCGACTGGCCACCGAACAGTGGTTGAATCAGCGCTTGATCGCAGAGCAATATGTGCGCACTTCTATGCCAAAAGAATTTGTCGCCTGGTTCGAAGATAATGCGCTGCCCGGCACGCTTATCCCCCGAAAAAATCGCCAGGCATTCATTATCAATACAGAGCTTAGTCACCCAGATGCTAATAACATGGATACGACAGTAGAGCCGAAGATCATTCAGCTTAGCTCCTACCCCACTCGCCCGGACTACCAACAGGCCATGTTGTTTGCCCGGGCAGATAAGGACGTCTGGCAACAATTCTCTTCAGGCCAGGGCATATTGCTTAACCAACAGTTGGCGCTGGATAATCAACTCAGTTTAGGTCAGAACATAAACCTGCGGATAAGCTCAGATTTAAAAGTCAGTAAAGAGATAGTGGGTATTTACTATGATTATGGTAATCAACAATCCGAAGCCCTGCTTCCTCTGACGCATTTTGCTCAGGGGGAAAGCACGACGTCACGCTTCGCCCTGCATTTTGCCAATGAGCAGCAGCGCCAAGGTTTTGATCTCGCCTTTGATGCCTCCATATTTAATGGGCTTAGCCAAAAAATAACTAGCGCAGACTTATTAGCCCTTTCTATGCAAACCTTTGACCGAACCTTTGTGATCACCGACAGCTTAAATATTGTTACCCTGCTGGTAGCGGCTCTTTCCCTGGCCACCTCCGTACTGATGATTGATATGGATAATCGTCCCCAACGGGCCTTAATCCGCAGCCTTGGGGTCAGCAACCGGCAACTGACCAGCTTGTCGTTGTTGCAATATACCCTGCTCACCTCCTTTAGCTGTTTGCTCGCCCTGCCCTTTGGGATTGGCTTGAGTTGGTTGCTGATCAATCTGGTCAATATACAGGCATTCCATTGGAGCTATCCCATGCAGATCGACTCGCTAAAACTAATTCAAGCCTGTCTGTTCAGTTTATCCCTGGTCTTATCTGTGGTGCTTTTACCCCTTTATCGCCTTAGTCGTCGTACCTTGTTAGAAGATCTAAAATGCCTAAGCCATTGATTAAGCTCTTGCTGCACATGACTCTCTCCACGAGCTTGGTGTTGCTAATCTTAGTAAGTAATTTCGGCTGCTCCCCCGTGGTAACGGACAGTGATAAGACTAAAGAGACCACAGATCCAAGATTATTTTCCGGCTTAAGTCAGCAAAGCACTGAGCCGCTCCACGTGCAGCCTGGTTACCCCATTAGCTTTCCCGGTGATCATGCCAGCCACCCTGATTACGCGGTGGAGTGGTGGTATATGACCGCTAACCTGAGTGACACACAAGGTAAGGATTATGCCCTGCAATGGACGCTGTTTCGTTTTCGCGGTGAGGCACAGTCCAATCCCTGGGCCAATGAACAGCAGTTTATGGCCCATGCCAGCCTGCATAGCGCAGAAAACACCTGGTTCGAGGAACGTTTTGCCCGAGGTGGAGTCGGTAATGCTGGAGTGAGCCAGGCACCCTTTGCGGCCCAACTCGACAATTGGCGCTGGTTTTCCACGGGTGCAGAGCTGTTTCCCTCTACGCTGCAGTTTACCATTGAGCAGGATGTGCGGCTTACGCTAAACCTCAGTACTCACGGCGATTTTGTATTACACGGCGAGCAGGGGTATAGCCGCAAACTCAGAGGTTCAACACAAGCCTCTTATTATTACAGCCAGCCTCATATAGAAGTGCAAGGTAAACTTGTTATTGGCAAAATGGATATACAGGTTAGCGGTCAGGCATGGTTTGATCATGAATGGACATCCCAATATTTAGATCCTAATACCCGAGGCTGGGACTGGTTTTCTATGCATTTGGATAATGGCGACAAGTTGATGTTATTCAATATGCGCCATCAACAGCAAGCTGATTTTTGGTCCGGTTCTCTGGTCAAGGCCGACGGGCAGACACTTCATTTAGACGAAAATGATATTCAGGCCCAGGTACTTAAGCACGACAAGGTCGCCGGGCGTTTGTTACCTCTGCAGTGGTCTATCCAATTACCCGAGCAGGGTGTCGACATTCAGATCAGGCCTTTAAAGCAAGACCAATGGAATGCTGGCGTATTTTCCTACTACGAGGGAGGAACGATCATTTCAGGCAGCCACACCGGCAGAGGTTTTATCGAATTAACGGGTTATTAATACCTGCAACGGATATATACCCAGGTCAAGGTTGTGCTTGGTTGGTGAATATGGGCATGCCTATCTCCTCCCTAAGAGAGTGAATATCCGTTCGGCAATTTGGGTATTATCCTGAAACCCTCTGAACATCTCCGCACCCGGGCCTCTGGCAAATACAGGTACGTCGATAGCAGTATGGCCGCTAGTCGTCCAGCCGGTATTACTGCGTTTATCTAGTAAGGTTTTAAGCACTATATAGACGTCCTTTGCGTCGGTTGAGTCCATGCTTTGCAAACGATTAACTTCTTCCTTTTTCAACTCAAAACCAAGTAACTCACCGGCAAGTTTGCCTTTATTTTTAGCTCCGCTTATCTGCTTGGCAATTGATAGAGGAGACATCTTTAATTGAGTCAACCATTGCGGACTCCAACTATAGTCACCATCTGCAGCAATACTCATGCCCCCGGTACTATGATCGGCTGTCACAAGCAACAAGGTGTCAGGGTGCTGTTCAATATAGCTTTCAAGCCATTCAAGGGTAAGTGCCAGGTCATGCATTTCAGCCATGGCGGCGGCAATATCGTTACCATGGCCTGCCCAGTCTACCTGACTGGCTTCCACTAACAAAAAGAAGCCTTGTTCATTCTCAAGATGTTTAATCGCCGTTTTAGTGAGTGCCGGTAAACGTTGTTTGTCCTTGCTATCGAGTGCCTCAGGTAAACCGACCTCAGCGAATAAACCCAGCAATGGCTTTGATGGATCGGTACCACCGAGCTGTTCGGTGCTATCTATATATTGATACCCGGCTTGCTTAAACTGCTCTACCAAATTACGATCTTCACGAATAAAAAAATCCCAACCACCGCCTAACATGACATCTAAGATGAATTTTCCAGCAATTTTTTGATCATAATAGCTGTCGGCTATCTCGTTATAATTATGGCGACTCTCATTGTGGGTGGTAAATGCGGCAGGAGTCGCATGGTTAATTTGCGAAGTAACGGCCACGCCGGTTTTCATACCTTGCATTTTCGCCCATTGCAGCACGCTTTGCACTGCTTGCTTAGAATGGTCAACCCCAATCGCCCCGTTATAGGTTTTTACGCCCGTGGCCAGAGCCGTCGCGCCTGCGGCTGAATCAGTCACATAACCCGAGACCTGATGAGGATGCGTACTCGCCATCCCTACCAGCAAACGATCAAATACGGTATTTTCCACCTGAGCAGTCATTTTATCGTCAGTAAAATAGCGATATGCAGTGGTATAGCTAGGACCCATTCCGTCGCCCACCACCATAATAATATTTTTAGCTTGTTTGGCAGCACTGGCACTGGCACATAATCCTGCGCACAACAACATAACGATAAACTTCATCTTGTCTCCTTGGACGAAACTACAAATACGCATAATACTCAACAGATTATTCACAGGCCCCCAGTATACGCAAGTATTCGCCTATTATGATGAAAATTATACCTGCCCAATTAATGGTCCTGAGCCAGCGATTAATTTACTAAATCCAATTAGATCAATGGCTTCTATAATATTTGGGACAAAAAAAACCATTAGGCTGTTTATTTCTGTTTCAGTCGTTCTGCCATGGGTTCCTGTACCGCGACAACCAGCAGGTCCCACTGGCACCTTGAGATAAAGGAATTACAACTAAGCTTTTTCACCATCGCATCATTAAAGCTGCAACTTAACAAAGGGATCAGCGCAATAAAAGAATCGCTTATTCGGGGATCACCTCTTTAACTTTAAATACATTAACGGCGAATGTATGACGTGTTCCCCATTTAAACCTAAAGCATTCAAGGCGATTTTCACCGACTAATTGCATTCTATGCTCGACTGACGCAACTAATTTGGGCATAAATTCACAGTATGACACTGGAACATCATATTCAAAATGAAGAATGTGTTTAGGACTTTCATCGGGAGGAGGGATTTATGTTAATGATATCTTAACTTTTTTGCATCGATTTGGCGTACTGAAACACATTGCAAGATCATTCATTAAATAAATGATGATAATGAATGATATACATTATATCTATCAATCCAGTGGGGATAAGATGCACACATGGATGGCTCATCGGCACACAACAATAAGCCTGGCCATAAGCTCTTACTTTACAAACTAAAGGACCGCCCACATGTCTCAATATCAAAACGACATAGATGCCATTGTGCAACTTCGCGCCAGCCAACACGGAGCCTGGAATGC
>JBLHIW010000026.1:0-20032 GCA_047618055.1 Paraglaciecola sp.
GGTCATAGGCATTACCTAGTGCGCCACCAAGAATCAAACTAAAAGCCAGGGGTAATATCACCTGGTCTTTCGTGCTCTGTTTTAGCCACCACAACAACAGGCCGCTGACCCCAAAGGCTATCGCCGTAAAAAACCAACGTTGCCAGCCCCCGGCATCACTTAAAAAGCTAAAGGCCGCGCCATAATTAACCACATGGGTCAGGTTAAAAAACGAGGTGATTTGAATCGCCTGATACAGTTGAATATGTTCAACGACTAAATTTTTAGTGTACTGATCAAGCACAAAGGCCAATACGGCCAACCACCAGAAGCGCAAGCCTGTTTGGCTAAACATCTTAAGCATAAGCACGCATTTCCCCGGCGCCATCGACGTTTTCAATACAACGGCCACAGAGTTCTGGATGCAGTTCATGGCTGCCTACATCAGGCAAATGATGCCAACATCGACTGCATTTGGTACCTTCTGATGGACTTATTTGTACCCACAAACCATCAACTGCCGTGGATATGGCCTCTTTGGGGGCGGCTTCAACGGTATGCACTTTTGCCGCCGAAGTAATAAGTACAAAGCGCAGTTCGTCCTGTAATTTATTCAGTTGCCCGGCAAGTTCAGCCGTGGCATAAATCTGCACATCTGCTTGCAGTGAGCCGCCAATGGTTCCCTCTTTTCTGGCTTGCTCAATACTTCTGTTAACTGCATTTTTCACTTCAAGTACTTGCTGCCAGAAACGATCACTAAATTCACCCTGATTATTTTGCGCTACCAGGCCGGTGTACCAACTACCTGTGAAGACAAATTCTTCGTCTTGCCAGGACATTTCCTGCCATAATTCCTGAGCAGTGAAGCTCATGATAGGCGCCATCCAACGCACCAGGGCCTCAATGATATGGTACAAAGCACTTTGGCATGAGCGACGTGCCAGACTGTCACCCTTGGCGGTATATTGCCGATCCTTGATGATATCCAGATAAAAACTACCCATTTCGATGGAGCAGAAGTGCATTAATTTCTGGGTTACCACTAACAAGTCATACTGTCCGTAAGCCTCGGTAATTTCCTGCTGAATAGACGCCGCCCGTCCCACGGCCCACTTGTCCATCTCAACCATCTTTTCAACCGGCACCAAATCCTTTTTGGGATCGAAACCATTGAGGTTGGCTAACAAGAAACGGGCAGTGTTGCGAATACGGCGATACGCATCCGCCGAACGATTAAGGATCTCATCGGATACGGCTATTTCGCTGCGATAATCAGTAGACGCGACCCATAGACGCAAGATATCTGCCCCTAATTTATTGGTGACATGTTGCGGTGCAATCGTATTGCCCAGGGACTTAGACATTTTTTTGCCCTCGCCATCCACCGTAAAACCATGGGTCAATACCTGTTTGTAAGGTGCACGGCCAGTGGTGGCAACAGAAGTCATCAGTGATGACATAAACCAGCCTCGATGCTGATCCGAACCTTCCAGATATAAATCCGCAGACGCCGGGAGATCGTCACGCTTATCAACCACAAAATAGTGGCTGACCCCTGAGTCAAACCATACATCCAGGGTATCCGGCACCTTGACGTAGGTGTCCGCATCATCACCCAGCATCTCGGTGATGTCGATATCCCACCAGGCCTGTATGCCTTTTTGCTCTACTAACTTGGCGACTTTTTCCAGCAAAACATCCGTATCAGGGTGTAAATCCCCGTTGTCCTTATGGACAAAAAGGGCTATTGGCACCCCCCAGGTACGCTGACGGGAAATACACCAATCAGGACGCCCGGCGACCATGGTTTCAATACGACTTTCGCCCCATTCTGGGATCCATTGGGTCTTATGAATTTCTTCAATTGAAGCCTGACGTAGACCGTTTTTATCCATGCCGATAAACCACTGGGGCGTGGCACGGAAGATCAACGGGGTTTTGTGACGCCAACAATGGGGGTAACTATGTTCATAGGAATGATGATGCACCAATGAACCATGCTCTTTCAATACTTCAACCACATGGTTATTGGCTTTAAATACATGCTCACCGGCAAAAAACTCTGTCCCATCCAGATACACACCATTGGCACCAACCGGGTTGGCCACCTCCAAATTGTATTTACTCGCCACGTTAAAATCGTCAACACCGTGTCCAGGCGCGGTATGCACACAACCCGTACCGGCATCAATGGTAACGTGATCGCCTAAAATAAGCGGTACAGTGAAAGCGTAAAACGGGTGCTGCAAGCGTTGATTTTCAATCGCATCACCATGGCAGTAGCCCAAAGCATGATAGTGGTCAAAACCAAACCTATCCATACATTCGGTCACCAATTCTGAGGCGATCACCAAACGTTCTTTGCCACCCGGGGCCTCGACTTGCACTAAGGTGTATTCTAACTGGGGACTCACGCAAACAGCCCGGTTGGCGGGTAATGTCCAGGGTGTTGTAGTCCAAATAACTACTGATACGGGACCTTCGCCCACATGGCCTTCGGGATGTTTAAAACTCTCTACCAGACTTTGCTCATCGGCAACCTTAAAGCGCACATCGATTGAAGGAGAGGTTTTGTTCTGATACTCCACTTCCGCTTCTGCCAGGGCAGAGCCACAATCTGTGCACCAATGTACCGGTTTAAAGCCTTTCTCCAGATGTCCCGAGCGTACAATATTGCCCAACTCGCGGATAATGTCAGCTTCCGACTGGAAATCCATGGTTTTGTAAGGTTTATCCCACTCACCCAATATGCCCAGGCGAATAAAGTCTTTCTTTTGTCCTTCAATTTGACGCTCTGCGTAGTCACGGCATTTTTGTCTAAATTCTGCTGCAGTGACTTTTTTACCAGGCTTACCGACTTTCTTTTCAACCATCAGCTCTATTGGCAAACCATGGCAGTCCCAGCCAGGCACATAGGGCGCGTCGAAATCTGCCAGCGTTTTAGACTTTACAATGACATCTTTAAGGATCTTGTTAACCGCATGGCCAATATGAATATCGCCATTCGCATAAGGAGGGCCATCATGCAGGATAAAGGGAGGCTTACCTTTTTTGGCGGCACGAATTTTGTGATACAGTTGTTTTTCTGTCCACTCTTTGAGCATTTTTGGCTCTTTTTGAGCGAGGTTTCCCCGCATAGGGAACTCAGTTTTAGGTAAATTTAAAGTATGTTTGTAATCGCTCATTAGTGCTTTGATCCAAAATCCGTCACGAGACTAAAAAAATTAATTCACACCTAACAAGCTTTTCGCTTGTTGGGCATCAAGTAGTATCTGTTGGTGCAGAAGTTCAAACGAGTCGAACTTCATTTCGTCCCTCAATTTAGCGTGTATCGCTACTGAGATAAAGCGGCCATAAAGATCACCGCTATAATTAAAAATATGTACTTCCAGTTGTGAACGTTGACCGTTAACCGTGGGTCGGGTGCCAATATTGGCGACCCCAAAATACTGCTGAACGTCGATATCCACCGAGACGGCAAACACGCCATTAATCGGCGCGGTGCAGCGTTTGAGCAATAAATTGGCGGTTGGAAAGCCAATAGTGCGGCCTCGTTTATCCCCATGCAATACTTTTCCGGCGATAGTAAAATCACGCCCCAACATTTGCCCGGCCAACTCAAAATCATTGTCACTTAAGGCCTCACGCACGGCCGTAGAACTAATTCGACAATTTTTTAAGCGAAAACTCTGGGTGCTCACTAGCTCAAAGCCGCATTTTTCACCCTCATACTGCAACATGTTAAAGTCGCCGACCCGCCCCTTACCAAAGCGAAAGTCATCACCCACCACCAAATATTTGATACCGAGCTTTTTAACTAACAATTCTTCCACAAATTGCTCAGCGGTGTAACAGGAAAACTTGCGATCAAACTTAATGCACAGCAGGCGATCAATGCCCAAGCGTTTAAGCTGACTATATTTGTCTCGCAACAGGCTTAAGCGTGCTGGTGCCGTATCGGGGCTAAACAGTTCTTCAGGCTGAGGCTCAAATACCATAACGGTTGCTGGCAAGTCTAATTGTCGGGATTTCTCCACCACTTCCCTTAGCACCGCCTGATGCCCCAAATGTACCCCATCAAACTTACCAATGGTCAGCACACATCCCTTATGTTTATCCCGGATATTATGCAAACCGCGGATTAATTCCACCCTATTCCCCGTAAAATGCTGCTCATTGCGCCGAAACCGGGGATTATACCCAAACCACCTGAAAATGCATGTTTCAGCGGGAATTAAAAACACTTTACGCGAGGCAAACGTTTGTAAGCATAGTGCTTCTTATGTTGAAAGCGCTTAACGCAGTATAAAGCATCCAACACCACCACCTATGAACCCTTCAATACGGATAGAATCTAGAGACACTAATCTATGCTCTGTGGGTGGCGCCTTTAAACGTTTTTGGCCTGATACCCAGTAAGAGCAATGACATGACAAAAACCAGGCCCCCCAAGAAAATCAGCATCGCCAGATTCCATACTTTATCCAGCAGTGTCCATTGAAGCCATTGCGCAATAAGCGGATTAAAATATGTGATCATGCTCACCATCAATAGGGTCGAGATGACTATTTTGCCCAATAAAATTAAGGTCTTCTGGGATGCCTTATATACGCCGGTTTTGTGCAAGGTAAAATACAGCAGCCCCGCGTTCATGGTCGCCGACAGTGTTGTGCCAATGGCCAAGCCTACATAACCAAATGGCACCGCGAGAATAAGATTAAACAGCATATTGGCGGCCATACACCAGATACCATATTTGACCGGTGTTTTCATATCCTGGCGGGAGAAGAATCCAGGTGCCAGCACCTTAATCAGCATAAAACTCCATAAACCACAGGCATAAGCCATCAAACTATAAGACGCAAAATTGGCATCTTTTGGGCTAAATTCACCTCGCTGAAAAATAGTTAACAACATGGGTTCAGCCAAGACAATTAATCCCGCAGCGGCGGGGATACCCAATACGCTAACCATGCGTAATGCCCAATCAATGTTGGCGCTAAACGCCTGATCATCCTTACTAACATGGTTACGGGACAAGGCGGGTAAGATCACCGTAGCAATGGCAATGCCAAATAAACCCAGAGGAAACTCCAGCAAGCGATCTGAGTAATACAACCAGCTGATGGAGCCGGTCATTAAAAAGCTGGCGATCATCGTGTCTAGTAGCAAGTTTATCTGTCCTACCGAGACACCAAACATGGCCGGGATCATTAAGCGCCGTACTTTAACCACATCAGGATCGGACCAGCCCCATGTGGGTTTAACCAGCGCCCCCGCTTTGAATAAAAACGGCAATAAAAACAGTAATTGCAACAATCCACCTAAAAATACGCCCCAGGCTAGGGCAAATGCCGGCTGCTCAAATTCAGGGGCTAAGTATATTGCGCAACTTATGATAGCGACATTGAGCAATACCGGGGTAAAGGCCGCTACCGCAAATTTGTTTAAGGTGTTGAGTATGGCACCCGCCAAGCCCGTCAAAGACACAAACAGTAAGTAAGGAAAAGTGATTTTCAGCATCAAAGATGCCATCTCAAATTTAGCACCGTCCGGCTTATCGTTAACATAGTCAATAAACCAGCCCGCACCAAACATAGCCGCCAAAATAGGCGAACCAATGACGCCGAGCAGGGTGACCAGGGTAACGACGACGCCCAAAGAGCCTGATATCTTGCCAATAAATCGCCTTAAATGTTCCTCGTCGCCTTCATTTTTTACCTGAGTGAGCACCGGAATAAAGGCCTGAGCAAACGCCCCCTCAACAAACAAGCGCCGCAGAAAGTTGGGAATTTTATTGGCAAATAGGAATACATCAGACGCCTCCCCGGCCCCCATTAGGTTTGCCACCACGACGTCCCTTAATAGTCCTAAGACACGAGAGACCAACGTCATAAAGCTAACGATTAGCCCTGATCTAAGTAGTTTTCCAGACACCAAACAATTCCAATAGGCACAAAAACCTCATTATGCGTGAACAACCCAAAGAGAGTCCATTGATATACTACTTCAAATCAGATGATTAACGGTAATCGGCGGCCCATACCAGTGAGTCTGAATATTCGCACAATAATCCCACTAAATAGTTTGACAAAGCCCCTAACGATAAGGATAATCCGCACCCTTGAATTTTGACTAGAATAATTTTGGGAGTTCCAACTTGGCTAACATAAAGTCTGCTAAGAAACGTGCACTACAATCTGAAAAGCGTCGCCAGCACAATGCTAGCCGTCGCTCTATGACACGCACATCTTTAAAGAAAATACTAGCGGCTATCGCCTCTGGTGACAAAGCAGCTGCACAAACAGCATACAGTGCAGCCGTTCCTTTAATTGACCGCATGGCAACTAAAGGCTTGATCCATAAAAATAAAGCTGCTCGTCATAAGAGCCGCCTTGCTGCACAGATCAAAGCATTAGCCTAATCATATCCGATAGGCTAAGCATATCAAAAAGCGCCGATGGCGCTTTTTTTGTGTCTGTTGATCTCGATACCCATGCTACTTAATATATATACTCAAAGCCATTGATTTTGCAGCTTCAGGGCAGACGTGTATATACCCCTACTTAAGGCGAGACGGGTATAATTCTCTATTTATCAAGACTTTCCTACGACGGTTAGTTATGCTTTCGTTAGTCTATTTTATCCAATAAATTTATCAGGAACGCTATTTATGACCTCTTTATTCAAACTCTCAAGCTTGAGCTTAATCTGTGTATTGGCGATAAACGCCTGTGCACTTCAGGAGCCGCCTCTGGCAATAAGTCCATTGGATAAGCTAAATGCCGCCGCCCTTGACAGCAATTTGGCCTATGAAATCGTTAAATCACTCACCGTAGAAGTCGGTCCTCGTATTGCCGGCAGTGATGGCGATAGAAGAGCGGTAGCTTGGGCAGAAAACAAGCTCGCCGAGCTGGGATTTGATAGGGTTTATAAAGAGCCTGTTAGAGTCCGAAATTGGTCCCGGGGTTTGAGTGAAGCAAAAGTCCTCAGCCCCTACCCCCAATCACTGGTTATCACGGCGCTTGGAGGCTCAGTGGCCACCGCCGACGGAGGACTGCAAACCCAAGTACTTATGTTTGACTCACTGGAGTCATTGACCATTGCAGATGCAGCCAACGTGAAGGGCAAAATAGTTTTTATCAATAAGCGTATGATCCGGGATAAAGCGGGTAAAGGTTATGGCCCGGTAGTGATTGGCAGAGCAAAAGGCGCAATAGAGGCATCCAGATTAGGTGCGGCAGCGGTGTTAATTCGTTCAGTAGGTACCGACAATTCGCGCTTCGCCCATACCGGCGGTATGTATTACGCAAAGGACGTGAAAAAAATCCCGGCCGGGGCCTTATCTAATCCTGATGCCGATATTCTTGAGGCGATGTTCGAACAAAGCCAATCCGTTACGCTGGATGTTAATATGCAAGCAAAGCAACATGGCTGGCAAACCTCCTACAACGTTATCGGCGAAATGACCGGCAGCGAGAAACCCAATGAAATTGTCTTAATCGGTGCCCATTTAGATTCCTGGGATGAAGGCACTGGAGCCTTGGATGACGGCGCAGGTGTGGGGATCGTCAGTGGTGCCGCAAGTCTGGTCAAAGTAATAACAGGTCAACCCAAGCGGACTATCAGAGTGGTGCTGTACGCAGCAGAAGAGAAAGGCTTAATTGGCGCAAAAGCCTATGCAAGGAAACATAAGGACGAATTGGCTAATATCATTGTGGCGGCCGAATCAGATTTTGGCGCAGGCAGAATTTATCAGTTAGATACACGTTTTGCAGAATCGGCATTAGCCGACGCAGAACCACTGCATAAAGCCCTGGAAAAGCTTGGTATTGTTAAGGGTGACAATAAAGCCGGCGGCGGACCGGATGTGTCCATGTTGCCCAAACACGGTGTGCCTGTAGTCTCATTGCGTCAGGATGGCAGCTACTATTTTGACTATCACCACACAGCAAATGACACACTGGACAAAATAGACCCTGAGGCACTTGCGCAAAATCAAGCGGCCTATGCCCTATTCACCTATTTTATGGCCAACACAGACATCGACCCCAGGCCCGCCCCGCAAATGAATAAATAGCGCACTTTTGGTCCGTTATAAAGAACTAAGATAAGCAGCATCAGGCTTACGCTGCTTATCTTGAAAAATGTTAGCGTAAGCCCTTACACCATTCCTCCTTGATATGAGATCAAATCAGGAGGCGCTGGCAAGTGTCATAGCAAAGCGTAATGTCGAAGGAATACTCCTTGCCTGCATAGACCTTGCAATGCAGGCAAGGAGCTTGCCAGCTCTTCCCGAAGGGCGATACCAAAGTCACCGGTAAACGGGTTAAAATACGCCACGATTACGCTGCTTCGATCCATCGCTAAGTGATTAGGTATCTAGGTAGAATGGTGTTAAGCAAACTCTGCGGCTAACTTTTCCAACCATGGCACAACTTCAGTTTCCGGCTCAAGGGTTTCACAGGCGTCTATTTCTAACAAGTCCGCCACCGGTTTGCCCTGTAGTTCGATCAACAGCTCTTGAATCTGACGTCCGGCTCCACAATAGGTTTCACCGTAACTACTGTCCCCTAAACCCACTACAGCAAAGGGTTTTTGCCCCATTAAGGGGAAATACTCACGTAAGTCGGCAATAAAAAACTCTAGATTAGGTGGTACATCCCCCTGTCCGGTCGTGGAGCTAATAAAAATTGCCCCTCTGGCCTGTTTGAAATCGTCCAGATTAGGATCGTCAAAAATCTTGGTATTGATGCCCTTCGTATTAAACATCTCCTGCACTTGCTCCGCTACATGCTGAGCATTGCCGTACACTGTACCTACAAATATTCCCACTTCACTCATATTGTCTTGCTACCTTCTATTGGAACTCATTCTGTTACCCGCAACTGGCCAGGGCAAGCCCCCCAGTCGCTAAGCAGTTTAAGCATACGCTCATCAAACTCACAGCGGATCGTTAATTCTTTTCCTGTCACTGGATGGATTAACTGTAAGGTACTACATGTCAGAGCCAATCCAGCAAACCCATATTGCTCACGCACAAACTTATTGTGCTTGCCATCGCCATGGGTGGTATCCCCCACGATAGGATGGTTGATATGGGCCATATGCCTTCTCAGTTGATGTTTACGACCGGTTTTGGGCGTCAACTTCACCAAAGAATAACGGGCGCTGGCATAACGACTCACCGGATAAGGCAACTCAAACGCAGATAGACGTTGATAGACCGTACTGGCTTCCTGCGCAGGTTTGTCCTGTTTTGCCATTTTATCCGCAATTTTATCCAGCTTTTCTTTTAGGGCGTGATCAATCACCCCTTTATCCGGCGCATGCCCGCGCACGATGGCAAAATAGGTTTTGTTGATCTGTTGACTGGCAAATTGTTGGTTTAACAATCTGGCGATATCGGCTGACAAAGCAAACAAGAGTACACCCGATGTCGGCCGATCCAGACGATGTACCGGATACACATGCTGACCAATTTGATCCCGCAACATTTGCATGGCAAAACGCGTCTCATGCTTATCAATTAAACTGCGATGTACCAGCAAACCAGGGGGTTTATCCATCGCCACCATATATTCGTCCTGATAAACAAGATGTAAATCCATCAATACTGCTCACTTAAGCGCTGATCTATTTTGCGTAAGATCACCAACACGTCAAGCGCCTTTTCTTTAAACATTTCTTGCCCCATGGGGTAAAGGGCAATGTTATCTGGCAAAGGTTGTGATTGGCTCATCAACTCCCTGATCCTGGGAATAAAGATAAATTGCAGCCATTGTTCAAATGTCATACGATCGCAGGCAAATGGTGCTGCACTTTGCATCGCCCTGTCTGACGGCGGGCGAGAGGCCCATAACACGGTTTTTTTCATCGCGCCCTCTAAGTCCACAAGCAGCGCATCAACTTGGACTTCTAAGGCCCCACGTGGCATGATCTCACTCATCTTTTTCAGCTTATTTCTGGATTATTTTATTTTTATGCGAGTTATAGCTTAACATGAGTCATATCAATACTATCAGTGAATTCCTCTTGCAGGCCGGTACGGATTATCGCGTTTTCGATATGGCAAGAGGGATCAAAAAACTCTCCACTGAACAATTTTTAAATATAGAAAATGCCCTGATCCCCGCGCCCTATCCACGTCAGCAACACGCCTGGTTTGGGCTAATATTCTGTAACAAGCAATTGGGCAGCGAACATTATATTTGGTTCGTAAAACTGCCCCTGGATGAACGTGGCATTTTGATATCTGCAGCACAAAATCATTTCCTGCAAATCATTGTGGATGCCCTCGGTCAACAGTTGGAAAATAGCCCCGGGGTGAACGGGCAATTGCCAGAAAACCCTTACAGCTTTGTGCCAAATCAACAGCAGCTGGCTGATTTTAATAGTATCAGTCGAAACGAACTGAAGCTCGGTCAGTCTGTTCATTACCCCGCAGCGTTGGCCTATATAAAACAGCCTAAGCAGATGGACTGGCGCCAGGTTCCCCTGCAAGGTATTACTGATATTGGCGCATTGGCCAGGCAAAAAGACACCGTAAACCTGCTGGTTGATAACTTCTCTATGCTCGCTGAGGATGTGCAAACCTCCTTATGTGCATCCTTGGAGAATCACATTATCGAAAGTAAATTAAGTCAGTGTATTCACACCTGGCTTATGCAGGATTTTAAGGATGTAAAGCGTCTGCAATCCGGTCTCAGGGCTTTGAGCCAAAGTACCGCAAGACAGCTTGTCAGAGCAATGATCCTAAAGGTTTTGAACTCACAACATAGCGAGAGGCAAGACATGTTTATCCTACTGGCCGCAAGGCACTGGCAACAGCTGAATGATGAAGAGGTTTTGATACTATTTATCAACAAACTGGCTGAAGTGGATACTGAGCTATTTATTAATTTATATACTGACTTAGTACAACTGCCCACGATGAGACAACAAATGCTAAATGTTCTGCGCTGGCCAAAAAAATCTGCAAGGCTGACTGCTGCTATTGGCCAGCTATTTAGCGGGCAAAGCCAATGAACCTCTTTGATTTAGTTTTATTGTTGGGGATTTTACTGATTGTCGGACAATTTTGGCGTATACGGGGGATCTCAGAGAAGGCCAGCGAGCACCTGAAGCACTATTGTGAGCTAAATAAATTGCAACTCATCAGCGTAGCACGCAGCAAAACCCGTATTGGCAGCTATAAAGGCAAGCTAGATTGGCACAGCGAGTTTGTATTTGAGTTTTCTGGCACAGGCGAGGATAGCTATCAGGGAAGCCTGAAAATGAAAGGGCTGTACATATTAGAAACCAACACGCCTGCCTACCGCATAAACTAATCGCAAACCGTCTAGAGTTGGACCTAAATCAGAAAACGTAAACGGTAGATAGAATAAAGGCGCAACGTGAATATTGCCACGTTGCGCCTTTATAGAATTTTGAGGGTCCCTCTCTGCGATCCTATGCAAAACTTGTCCTTTTCAACATCCCTATTGCTCATTCATCCCAATGAGCGACTCTTCCCGAGTGTGTCCCTTTCCTTTAATCTCATTTATCCCAATGAGGCGTTACTCCGAACGTATCCATTTCCCTTCATCTCGTCTTCCTACGAGGCACTCAATCCGAGTGTGATCCATTGGTGATCCTATCCTGAAGAGCATTCCTTTGTCTCTTCATAAATTCCCTTTTGACTGCGCCATCCTGACTACAGCAATCCTCTTTCCTGAGGTTGTCCAAGTTCATCCCTGTGTCATCCTGACTCGTCGTGTTTCCTTGTGACAGGTATTAAGATATAGCAATTTTAAAGTTTTACGATGGGGCAAATGTGAGTATGTTACTTCACTCTAATACTAAAGTAGCAGGTAATGAATTTTATCATTTAAAAACAGCAACTTAGAAAAATTAACAGTCAATAACTCAATAACCCTAGTGCTTTATGCTTACATCTTTGTACGATATATCTTACAAGATAAAGGGGTTATTTCGTACCCTTGAAAACTGGGATATGGGCGCAATTTGCGCCTTTGGACAGCTGCTAAGCAATCGCTGTAGATGCCGTAAAATATTGTGGTAACCCCAGCCAAGGCAATTTACAGAGTCCGAGGCAAACAGACAACGATACCCAAAGCCATTAGCCTTCGGCTAGGCGGCAAAGGAACTTAGCCCCATAAGCTTAGACATACTTCGCGCTTCAGGTAAACGATATAGATCAGGCAAAAAGCCAACAAGGCTGCAACTTCAAGGGGGAGGTGCATATACTCACGACGGCTCACGATAGCGGAACATGATATGCCCGCTAATGTGTCCTACTTTCAGTTCTTCAATCAACTGATATTCACCATCGGCAAAAAATGACAAACACCTGGGTAAGGTAACAAAGGTTCCCACTCCCTGGCTGTGAGTATTTTCACGCATAACACCATCAACTGCACTCATCAGCATATGCCCCAGTCCATGATGCTGCTGATCCGGGTGCACGCCAATTAATGACAGCATATGAAAATGTTCGACTGGCATCCGCGCATGCACCTTTTGCTCTTTTTCAATCATTTGTTTAGTGCCAAAAAATCCAGTGGTAAGTAACATTTTCAGGCGCCAATGCCAAAACCTGTCTGGCCCAAAGGCCGCATCAGACATAGTTAAACAGGCAACAGCAAGTAGGCGATCTTCATCAAACAAACCGATCATTGGCTGTTTTGCCTGCCAAAATGCGTTTAATTCTTCGCGGATCGCGGAACGCAGGCGAGACGCATATCCCTCTTTCTCAAATTGGAAAATATCAACAAAAAGTGGATCATCATGGTAGGCCAGGTACAGAATGGACGCCGCAATTTTTAGGTCTTCAGCGGCCAAATAAACGGCTTTAATATGACTGATATCAATATCATCTGCGCATATCACGGTGTTCATGTATTATTACTCTTGTTATATTAGCGCTTACTCTACCGCAAGCCCCATCACTTGTTAATATTAGGTTAAAGATTATTATATCCAAAAACGATTTAGCGACCAGGAGATGACACTATGGAAAACAACCACACGACAATGAGCGACTTGTTCCAACAACTCGGTCTCGCTAGTGATGAAAAGTCGGTCGACGCCTTTATACACCAACACAGTGGATTGGCGCAAAGAGTGCACATCGAAGATGCGCCTTTTTGGAGCCCACAACAAGCCGAGTTCATCGCCAATGCCCTGGCCGAAGACGCCGAGTGGGCTGAACTTATCGACCAGCTAAATGTACTATTGCATTAACAAGGCAAGCTAACCATTAATGGCGTAACATTTCATAAGCAGTTTTCCCCCAGCCGATCAGTGCACTATTTTTAAGTACGATAATAAGGGGGGGGGTACATTCGTCTTTTGTCGTTAGCCCGTCACCGTTTTTACGCTGGATACGAAAATATAACACCTGGTACCTGTCTTGATCTTTTTCATGCAGTTCGTTGAAATCCGCCAGGTCCATAGGGTCTAAAACGTTAGCCAGAGTCATATTTGCAAATAAGGGGTTAATATTTTTCTGTTTTTATGTTCTCGACCCTGCCAATCGGCATGATATCAATTTACCCCAAAGACAGACCCACAACACGGGATAACAATATATTACGCATTTACCACTCCTTATTGATAATATCCGGCATAGCAAGCTAATGTTTGATGGCGAAATCAACTTGGCTTTTGACTAAAGAACCAACTTTAATCAAAATAAAATATTCAAAAACAAGGCCTATTTATAATGCTTTTTTTACAGAAGTATTGATTCAACAGACAATTCGAGCATGTTTCGAATAAAACAAACCGCTAATAAGGGAGTATTTTGACCCATATGCAAGACAATCAAGACTATATATTAGGTATTTGCCACACTCTGAGTATGCAGGGCAAGCAACCCTCGGTGGCACTTATTCGCAGCCAGGCTACTCGCTCATTGCTCATCCCGCAGGTAATCAAGGGCTTGCAAGCCTGGAAAAAAAACCCTCAACTCATTAACGTACTAAAAAAATCACCGGAGCACGACAAGCCATTGACTCAGCTTTCCTTGGAGCAGCGTATTGAGGGCCTGGAACAGCAAGTAGTCCAGATGTCGAAGCAGATCGCGGCCTTATTGAAGTTAACTTAGGGGCTATCGACTCGCTCAATGACAAGAGGCTGCAAGGTTTCAAGAAAGCTAGCGAGATTTGGGGCCAAGATTTCTTGTGGGACTAAACCTACCTGCTCCAGCATAACCTCACCACTTGCGTTATCAATACTGAGAATAAAGTCGTCTTCGTCTGTGAGGGCAAAAAATAGGGTTTCAGCTTGTTTCAGCCGCCTCTTCATTAATATATGACCGACAATATTCTGCTGTAATCGTTGATAATCTTCCTCATTCCAGGCCTGTAATAATTGTAGCCTGCCTTGCTCAGCTTTTGCATTGAGGTTATCACTCCAATAGCGCCCGTAGTAGGCGATGATATCCGGGTGAATGATCATCTCAAGCCCAGCTTCCAATCCAGTGAATACACCCGGTACTTCTCTCAAAATAGGTTTCCAGGCAACCCAATCTCCGTCCTTTTTTTCCTGACGATAACATGGAGACGGCCATTGAGAGTCAAACGCTATTTGTGCCGCTTCAGGGTTATTCAGCATTGCTTTTTCATTGCGCTGAACAAAGTCGTCGAATGCTGTATTTAGCTTTTGAGTCATTTGGGATGATACTCATTAATTAATAATTTTTGATGGGCTAAATGTAGCATTTAATCCAGACAATTATATTGAAAAAGCACCTTGTTTCCAACGTATTGCTGGTAGAATGCCGGGATAAGAATAACGGGCAATAATTATGAAAAAAAACCCCAGGGCAGAAGATAAAAAGACTGACGCCCTTAGCCACCTTAGTCTAGGGAAAATATCCAGATACCATGAATACTATGCTCCAGAGCTATTGCAGGCCGTGCCCAGAAGCCTCAATCGCGCAGAGCTTCACCTGCCAAATGGATTGCCCTTTTACGGTGCTGACAGATGGAACGGCTATGAGTTATCCTGGTTAAATACCAAAGGGAAACCACAAATTGCAATTTTACAGGCACTGGTACCCGCTACTTCGAAAAATTTGATCGAATCAAAATCCTTCAAACTTTACTTAAATAGTTTTAATCAAAGCAAGATAGAGTCCTTAGACTCACTGCAACGCACCCTGTGCAAAGATCTATCCGCCTGTGCCGGTGAACACGTGCAGTTGAAGCTATTTAATCCCAGGCAGTTTTCTGAGCTACAACTCGCCACATGGGATAGCCAATGTATTGATGAGCTTGATATCGAAGTGGATAACTATCAGCTTGAACCAAGCTATTTACGTACTCAGGGCGAGCTGGTCAGCGAAACACTGAGTAGTGATTTATTAAAATCCAATTGCTTAATTACCAACCAACCTGACTGGGCCAGTATCTTAATCCGCTACCATGGCCAGGCTATCAATCGTGAAGGGCTGTTGCGTTACTTGATTTCGTTTCGTCAGCATAATGAATTTCATGAACAATGTGTTGAGCGTATTTTTTGCGATTTAATGGAGCACTGTAATCCACAAAAATTAAGTGTTTATGCCCGCTATACGCGCAGAGGTGGTTTAGATATTAATCCCTTTAGAAGTAACTTTGAGTCAATCTATCCTGAACAGCGACTCGCAAGACAGTAGCCATGCATTTTTTACCTGCTGCGTACTATACAAAGTCTTAAAAATTGTTAATGTATAAGTAGATACCCGATTTTTCACTGCATTTACCTAGGATTATTTGGATAGACATGACGTCATCCACTGGCCCCATGCAAAGGTCAAAAAAAGGCACATGCTAAACGTTACTCAATATAAGCCGGGCGAACTTATTCTTAGCATTAGCACAAATACCTAGTAAAACTGGAGCAATATCCTTTAAATTTAAGGAGGCAAAGGTCAACATTATCTTATCCATTGGCGCCACTGACGTTAATGATAAGAATTATGCTGCAAGCATGTTTGAGCCTGCCAAAAGAATTTTTATACGGTCAAAATACTGGCCAAAACCCCAGAAATCTAGGATAAAAACATGATGGGAAATATCCAACTCAACCCGCTTGGGACAATGAGTCAGTTATCGCAACTAGAAGTAGACAAATTAAATCAGTCAGCCGACAGTGAGCTTTATCAGCTATTTCGCAATTGCAGTTTGGCGGTGCTCAACAGTGGCGCTGAGACAGACAACAGCGAAAGTATCTTCTCCGTATACCAGAATTTTGATATCCGTTTAATTAGCCGCGAACGGGGCGTCAAGATTGAGCTTATCAACCCACCGGAAATTTCCTTCGTCGATGGTAAACTGATAAAAGGTGTGCACGAACATTTGTTTTGTGTACTCCGTGACATCTTGCACATGGGGACAAAGTATCGCTCTGTAGAATACCCCATGGTGCCCGAATCAGCCTATACCACCCATGGTGTATTTGACATTTTGAGACACGCACAGGCCACCAAAAATACTGCGGAATTAAATATGGTTGTGTGCTGGGGGGGACATTCTATTGGTGAAGTAGAATATCAATATACCAAAGAAGTGGGCTATCAACTGGGGTTACGGGAATTGAATATTTGCACGGGCTGCGGGCCAGGTGCAATGAAAGGCCCGATGAAAGGCGCCACCATAGGACATGCCAAACAACGCTATAGAAACGGACGTTATCTGGGCATAACAGAGCCGAGCATCATCGCGGCGGAACCACCAAACGCCATTGTTAATGAACTGGTGATCATGCCAGACATTGAAAAACGCCTTGAAGCCTTTGTTAGAATGTCTCACGCCATTGTGGTATTTCCCGGCGGAGCGGGCACCGCAGAAGAGCTGCTTTACTTAATTGGCATAATGTTAAATCAACAAAACAAAGACCAGGTACTGCCCATTATTCTAACCGGGCCTGCGCAAAGCAAAGCCTATTTTGAGTCTATCGACCGTTTTATTGGCGCAACCTTGGGTGAAGAGGCCCAGGCCCTGTATGAAATCATCGTGGGCGATCCGTCGCGCGTGGCGCAAACCATAAAAGCCGAGCAAGTTAAGGTGAGAGAATATCGCCGTAACACCGGCGACTCTTTTGACTTTAACTGGTCGTTAAAAATTGCTCCAGAATTCCAGCAGCCCTTTGTTCCCACCCATTCCAGCATGTCGTCTTTAAATTTACATTTTTCTCAACCCAAAGCCGATCTTGCCGCAGCCTTGCGCAAGGCATTTTCAGGTATCGTCGCGGGTAATGTAAAAGCAGAGGGCATAAAACTTATCCGCGATGCTGGCCCCTTCCAAATAAATGGGGAGCCGGTACTAATGGCATTAATGGACGACTTATTGCAATCATTTGTCACCCAGCAAAGGATGAAATTGCCCGGCAGCGATTATAACCCTTGCTATGAGCTAATGACTTGATTTATACCTAAACCACCTAAAAGTACATATTCTGGCATGTTTGGATATGTACCCAAGTACCTCAAGATGCAAAATTCAACGGGAGTTCAAATCGTCAAATACAAGGCAAAGGTGTGACGCCATAGTCGTTCTAGGTCTCATATACATGCCGCAGTAGTTAGGGGTTTGAAACCCGCCAAGGGAGCTTAGGCAGAACGTCATTGCGGCCTTACAACACTTGAAAAGGCAAGGCCATTCCCTACGTATTGTGCCTTGCCCTGATTTGCTGCCTAAACTCTGAACCGCCATCTTGAGGTCACTTGGGTATACAAGTATAAATCTTCGCTAAAGCTGCAATAATTTGCGTTCATTGGCCTTCCCTTATGTAGCTATCTTGATAAAATCAAGCCAAATAACTATGAAATAAGTTTTAAATGAATAGTAAAGTCGTTAAAAGAATTGGCATCGGAGTGTTTTTGTATGGACTGTTTGTTGCAGCCGTTTTGCTATGGTATCCGGACACACCCCAGGACATGGACTGGAAGGACAGAGAGGAATACAACAAGGTACAAATTTCCAAACTTGAATTGGGTACAAACAGACAGGAAATATTGACCCTGTTAGGCAGCCCGGATATCAGTGAAGCCAAACGTAACAACAATAGCAGCTTACAAGTGATGTTTTACCGCACTGAGCACCGTCAATCTGATGGTATTACCACAGAAGATGAATGTACCCCTTTACTATTCGAAGATGAAAAATTAGTTGCCTGGGGTGATAGCGCCTACCAAAGTTATATTGATGGATAAGCTAAACGTATTTGAGTACCTGGGTTTTTACTACTAAGCACTTCAGAGTTGGATCAGCCTGAAATCAAACACCCCAAAATTTGCACACATTAAGTTTATATCCGAAAATTAGCACTTAAAGTGTTGATGAGTAATAGCAAACACAAGGAAACTTCATGACTAAACAACGCATCACTGTTATCCGCGGTGACGGGATTGGCCCGGACATTATTAATGCTGCATTGCAGATACTGGATAAAGTCGGCTGTGATTTTGATTACGATTTTGCCGATGCAGGATTAGTGGCACTAGAGAATCACGGTGAACTGCTGCCTCAAGCAACATTGGATATGATCAGCAAAAATAAAGTCGCCCTTAAGGGGCCTTTAACCACGCCCGTAGGTGAAGGATTTACGTCTATAAACGTCAGTTTACGTAAGCAGTTTCAACTGTATGCTAACTTGCGCCCCGTTGTATCGTTTAAAGGCACTAAGGCCCGCTACGAAGACATCGACATCGTGACCATTCGTGAAAATACCGAAGGAATGTATTGTGGTTTGGGGCAAGTGGTTTCTGCTGATGGTAGCGAAGCGGAAGCAGTCAGCAAGGTCACACGTGAAGGCTGTGAGCGTATTTTGACTTACGCCTATGAATTAGCCATACGCGACAATCGCAAAAAGGTTACAGCTGTGCATAAGGCCAACATTCTTAAATCAACCTCAGGTTTGTTTTTGAAAACCGCCAGAGAAGTCGCCCTGCGTTACCCGGATATCGAGTCAACAGAAATGATAGTTGACAATGCCTGTATGCAGCTAGTGATGAACCCCCACCAATTCGACGTGATCGTTACCACCAATTTGTTCGGCGATATATTGTCAGACTTATGTGCGGGCTTAGTCGGCGGACTGGGGATGGCTCCTGGTGCCAACATTGGTAAAGACTGTGCCATTTTTGAAGCGGTACACGGCTCCGCTCCCGACATTGCAGGTAAAAATCTTGCCAACCCCACTTCGGTCATTCTCGCGGCAGTGCAGATGCTTGAATATCTCAACAAAGGTGAGCAGGCAGAAAAAATTCGCTATGCATTAAAAGACGTGATTGAGTCAGGTGATCGCACCACCCGTGATTTAGGCGGGACCCATGGCACCAGCGAATTTACTCAGGCGATGCTGGACCGTTTGTAAAATTAATCGGGTTAACTACACCCAGGCTAATGATAATAGGGTGTTGAGTATTTCTGAACACCCTATTTTGGGTTAATTTTTTTACCTTCTTTACGGATCATATTCTGTCTGCTATCGTTACTTTGATGCATAAGTATCAACAGGAAATCATTAACAAGGAGTTTTCTAATGAAAAAATTCATACCTATCTTAGTGTTATCTGTATTTACTTTGGGCGCATTTTCCAGTGCAAGTATTGCCGCACGTTTTTATGACTCAGCTGTGGACACGGCGCAAATCGAAATGCAAAAGCAAAAGATCAATTTAAATACTGCCACTGCAGATCAGTTGGAAGCCCTACCCGGTGTCGGAAAACACAAAGCTGCAGCCATTATTGAATATCGCCAAAAGAACGGTAAGTTCAAGTCAGTACAGGACTTAGCTGAGGTGAAAGGCATAGGCTCAAAGATGCTAGAAAAGTTAAATGGACAGGTGGTGGTAAATTAACGCCCAAACAAAAACAGCAGCCTCACTGGATAGTCGGGTTGCTGTTTTTATTTCGTTCTGGAGGGGAGTACTACAATTTTAAGGATTTCAAAAAGTCCTTAAATTCATTGCCTAACTCAGGATGACGCAGGGCATACTCCATATTCGCCTTCATATAGCCCAGTTTACTGCCACAATCATGGCTTTTACCCTTCATATAATA
>JBLHIW010000027.1:0-19941 GCA_047618055.1 Paraglaciecola sp.
AGGATTAGGGTACACACCAGCGGCAACCAAGCCCGCCACGTGAGCCATATCAACCAACAAGAATGCGCCTACTTTATCGGCAATGCTGCGAAAACGCTGCCAGTCGACGATCCCAGAATAAGCGGAGAAACCGGCAATGATCATCTTCGGTTTGTGCTCATCTGCCAATGCTTCCACTTGGGCGTAATCAATTTCGCCTGTGGCTTCATCTAATCCGTACTGAACTGCATTATAGATCTTACCAGAAAAACTGACATGGGAGCCATGAGTCAAATGACCACCGTGGGCCAGGCTCATACCTAATACGGTATCGCCCGCGTTCAGCAGCGCCATAAACACTGCAGAGTTCGCTTGCGAACCAGAATGAGGTTGGACGTTGGCGTAATCGGCGCCGAAAAGCTGCTTGGCCCGTTCAATTGCTAAGTCTTCGGCAACATCCACATATTCGCATCCGCCGTAATAACGTTTATGAGGATAACCTTCGGCATATTTATTGGTCAGCTGTGAACCCTGAGCTTCCAGTACGCGAGGACTGCAATAGTTCTCTGACGCGATCAACTCAATATGATCTTCCTGGCGTTGATTTTCACCGGCAATAGCCTGGGCTAGTTCTGGGTCAAAATCGGCAATATTCATATCACGTGTTAGCATTGTCTCTCCTCAAAAACGACTGGAATGGGGGCAGTTAATATAGTATTAAAAAACAGGCTATAGTCTAGATGTTTTATGGGCTTTGTATAGTCAGTTTGACAGATGTTCTATAACTGAATGATGTAAGCAATAGCGTCCACTAAATTGCTTTTAGCGCTTGACTATATTGAAGACCCATTTGTCGGCGAGCCTCGTCCATCACCTTTATCACCGCCAGGCTATTTGCATGAGGCAGAAAGTGGCTGCACAGTTTACCGGCCGCCAGACACGCCATGGCTTGCTCAATCTGGTATTCAAAACCATTTACCTTATAAGAAAAAGTACGATCTTCAAGCACCCTATCTTGCTGGTGCAGCAATGCCCGGGTAAGGTTCAAAAACAGCCGGGCAATATTATTTTTCCCTGGCTACCAAAGATACTCATGCTGTTGCAGGTCGCTATCATATAGATGGCTTGCCGAGTATTTATCAGCAAAGCCCTAGGCTTTTGGGCGCTCATGACTGGCCACTGCCAGGAGTTTACCTTATGTGGAGGCTGACAAGGCCTCGGCAAACATATGGGCAATGGAGCGGGGGCCCATCACACCCCCCATGATATAGATTCATATCCTGCAGTCGCCGTTTGTTGCCCTGTGCAGTCTGCAAGCAAGGGGGGATGGGGGAGCCTCAAACAACGATCATGACAGGTTGAGGGTTAAGGCGACTGGGCAATGATCGGAGCCAAAAATATCGTTATAGATGTCTGCCTCCTGGATATTATCTTTTAGTGCCGCTGAGCTAAGAAAATAATCGAGTCTCCAGCCGACGTTGTTGCCTCTGGCTCCAGCCCGGTAACTCCACCAGCTATATTTAATTTCATCGGGCTTAACATGACGAAAGGTATCGATAAATCCACTGGTGATCAGATTATCTATGCCATCAATTTCTCGCTGGGTGTAGCCGGCGCTTTTGTTATAGTTAGGTTTTGCTCGAGCCAGATCAATGTCCGTATGGGCGACATTTAAGTCACCACAGACCACGACCGGTTTGCTTTGCTCCAGCTGCTTTAAGTAGGCCAGAAAGTCTGCATCCCAGCGCTGACGATAATCCAGACGCTTCAGTTCGCTACCCGAATTAGGGGTGTAAACGGTCACCAGATAAAACTGTTCGAACTCCGCGGCGATCACCCTACCCTCTTGGTCGTGCTCGGCTATGTCCATATCCATAACCACGCTAAGGGCTTTGTTGCGACTGAGTATGGCGGTGCCAGAATACCCCTTTTTAATCGCTGAATTGGTGACAATATGGTAACCCTCAACATCAGCTAGCGCTTCAAGCACCTGTTCGTCCTGGGCCTTGGTTTCCTGCAAGCAAAGGACATCGGTGTCCATGCTTGCGAACGAGGCCATAAAGTCTTTTTTGATGGCCGCACGGATACCGTTTACGTTCCAGGAGACTAATTTCATGTTGTTGTCCTTAATTATTTTCATGTGATTTTTCAGTTCAGTTACTTCGAAAGTCTATACAGCAAAATCGCCGTTTTGTGGGCATTTTTGGCAAAGCTACTCATGTCCGCGACTTCCTCTTTAGTATGCCCACCTCTGCCCATCAGCCCCAGACCATCCAGCGCCCTATCCACGTGGGACGCAGCAAAGGAAATATCTGCCGCGCCGGCGTTTCTGGGATTAACTGCCGTAACCGGGTTGTAGCCCAGATCTAGGCTGACTTGATTATACAGGGCCAGTAATTCTACGTTAGCCCCAGTTTGGGCCATCGGCGGATACCCCTTGGCAAAAGTAAGTACCGCAGAGGTATGTCTGAGATTTTGCGCGACAATGTGCTGCATACGCTGTTTTGCCCGGGTGAGTTGCTCAGGGCTGGCCGCACGAATGCCGCCCCTGACCATAAGGTCTTTGGCCACCACATTGGTTTTGCCAAAGGCATTCATACTTGAGCTATCCTCGTCCTCTGTCACCCTCGTACCACCGGCTATGCGCCCGGGATTGAATGAGAGCAGGGCTTCATCTTTCAATTGCACTCTAAATTCGTTCAAAATACGCGCCGCCTCAAATATCGCGCCATCCCCAACCTCATCAGAAAAAATCTGTGAGGAATGGGCCGGCCTGCCGGTGACGCTCAAGGCCCAGTTCACCGAGCCACGGCGGGAGGTCACCGCGGTATAGATATTGCCGTCACCATCTTCAAAACCCAGGGCAATATCTGCCCACTGAGCGGCATCAATCAGGGCCTTTTTCGACAGGGCCAAGGGGCGACCACTGGCTTCTTCATCCCCAGTCATCACCACTTTAATACTGAGTCTTTCAAGTAAGCCCAGCTCCTTAAGGGCGCGTAAGGCAGCGATAATAATCACATCACCGCCCTTCATATCCGTGATCCCCGGCCCGGCTATCTCTTGCCCCTCCAATAGTGAATGTGTTTGAAAGGGATCATCTTTGGAAAATACCGTATCTAAGTGACCAATTAACAGAATTTTAGGCGCATCAGGGCGGGCACTTAAATGCGTCGCCTGCAGATGGCCCGCCCGGCCAAAAGCCTGGCCCTCAATCCATTGGGTGTCCATACCCAGTCCATCAAATTCAGCTTTAAATAACATGCCTACCTGCTTTACCCCGGCAAAATTCATGGTGCCGCTGTTAATATCTACCGCCTGTTTGAGCAGATTAATCGACTGGGGTAGGTGTTGATCAATGTGCTGCACTATTTGCCTTTCCCGTCCTTCTAGCGCTTCGAGCCTTTCAATATTGTCACTGGCCAGTAAAGGCCCGGTAAAAAATAGCGCGATAATCAATAATATCGGGGTCTTGCTCATGGAGTCTCCGTTTTGCCTGACATGTTTGGGTTTTTGGTTTTTGCTCAATGTGCACCGAGTTTAACAGAACGAACTTGCACAACTAAAGCGCTCAATTGAAAATGGCACCAGAGGCGCGCTTATCTTGTCTACATGCGCTGAAAACGAATGTTCCTAAGCCTATATTCCTTATAAGCCTATCTTCCTTAGTTGCCAGTGTTTACAATAATGAAAATTTCCAGGGGTCAAAAATAATATGGCGCAATACGTTTACAGCATGCTCAGGGTGGGCAAAATCGTTCCACCAAACAAATTTATTCTCAAAGACATATCCCTTAGTTTTTTTCCTGGAGCCAAAATTGGCGTGCTGGGCTTAAACGGCTCGGGTAAATCTACCCTGTTGCGCATCATGGCCGGCATCGATAAAGACATCGAGGGTGAAGCGATCCCCCAGACAGGTCTTAAAATTGGTTATTTGCCCCAAGAGCCACAGCTCGATGAGAGTAAAGATGTGCGGGGCAATGTAGAAGAAGCCGTAGCCGATGTGGCCCATGCCCTTAAGCGGATCAACGAAGTCTATGCGGCCTACGCCGATGAAGACGCGGATTTTGATGCTCTGGCCAAAGAGCAGGGTGAACTAGAAGCTATTATTCAAGCCAAAGACGGACATAACTTAGAAAACGCCCTTGAGCGGGCTGCTGATGCCCTGCGTCTGCCCCCCTGGGATGCGGATGTAAGTACCTTGTCCGGGGGTGAAAAACGCCGGGTCGCCTTGTGCCGCTTGTTGTTAGAAAAACCAGAAATGTTACTGCTCGACGAACCCACCAACCACCTGGATGCTGAATCTGTCGCTTGGCTGGAGCGCTTCCTGCACGACTATGAAGGTACCGTAGTGGCCATTACCCATGACAGGTATTTCTTGGACAATGTGGCCGGCTGGATCCTCGAATTAGATAGAGGCCAGGGTATTCCCTGGGAAGGCAACTATTCCTCATGGCTGGAACAAAAAGATGCCCGTCTGGCCCAGGAAGAGCGCACGGAAAGTGCCCGTCAAAAGTCCATCAAAACCGAATTGGAATGGGTGCGTTCTAACGCCAAAGGCCGCCATGCGAAAAGCAAGGCGCGCATGGCCCGCTTTGATGAGTTAACCACCGGCGATTATCAAAAACGTAATGAGACCAACGAATTGTTTATCCCACCCGGCGAACGCCTGGGGGATAAAGTCATTGAAGTTAATCACCTGAAGAAGTCTTACGGCGACAAATTGTTAATCGATGATATGAGCTTCAAGATCCCCAAGGGCGCAATAGTCGGCATTATCGGCCCGAATGGCGCAGGTAAGTCCACCTTGTTTAAAATGCTCACCGGCCAGGAACAGCCCGACGCCGGAGATATTTCAGTAGGGGATTCGGTGCAACTGGCCAGTGTCGATCAGTTTCGCGACCATATGAATGAAAACAATACGGTCTACCAGGAAATATCCGACGACTCGGAAATTATCCGCATTGGTAATTTTGAATTAAACAGCCGTGCTTACTGTGGTCGTTTTAACTTCAAAGGCACGGATCAAAAGAAATTCATCAAGGACTTGTCCGGCGGCGAGCGCAATCGCGTGCATCTGGCCAAATTGCTTAAAGCCGGGGGTAACGTCTTACTGCTGGATGAGCCGACCAATGACTTGGACGTAGAAACCCTGCGCGCCCTGGAGAATGCCCTGTTGGAATTCCCCGGTTGCGTGATGGTTATCTCTCATGACCGCTGGTTCCTTGACCGTATTGCCACCCACATCATGGATTACCGGGATGAAGGCAAGATCAACTTCTACGAAGGCAACTACACCGAATATGCTGACTGGATGAAGGCGACTTATGGTCAAAACGTAACCGAGCCCCACAGACTGAAATACAAGAAGATCAGTAAATAAAAACGACTCATTTAAAGGCGCCTAAGGGTGCCTTTTTATTACCCGCAGCGCCAAGCAAATCTACAAGGCCTCTAAAGCCTCATCAAGTATGGATACACCAACAATCTCAATCCCGCTTATGCCATTTTTGGGCACTTTGGCTTTGGGCACGATGGCACCCTTAAAGCCCTGTTTCGCCACTTCAGCAAGGCGTTCAGTGCCATTGGGGACCGGGCGAATTTAACCGGATAAGCCCACTTCACCAAAAGCAATCAAGTCCTTATCCAATACCCGATTACGAAAACTGCACACGATCGCCAGTAATAAGGTCAAATAGGCACTGGTCTCGTTAACTTTTACCCCGCCAACGACATTGGCAAACACATCCTGAACATTCATTTGCACGTCGTCATGGCGATGCAGTACTGCCAATAACATCGCCAGACGGTTTTGATCCAAACCCACTGCTACCCGTCGTGGCTTACCCATTTACGAATAGTCCACCCGTGCCTGAATTTCGAAAAGCAACGCTCGGATGCATAACCTAAATGGAGTCAATAACCAAGATCTCAGGTTTGTGCACCCTGGCAAGCTCACAGTTGTTTTCTATGCTGGTTCGCTAAGTAACTTGAATGTGTGTTTTGCCAGACCTACACGCTGGGCGCGCATCGCCACTTGTTGCCGAGGTTCTTCGCCGGTGGCGTAGCAAGTATTTCGCTCGGCTGCCAGACTGAACATGACCTGTAATAGTAAGGTGCTTTTTCCAGCACCAGACGAGCCACCAATAAGCATCGCAGAGCCCGGCTCCACGCCACCGCCCAGGATCCTGTCTAACTCCTTAAATCGGAATCAAAACGGGGTAAGGCACTCAAATCAATATTCTCCAGAAATCAGCAGAGTGATATCAGCAGGGTCAGAGACAGCCCTAGTAGCAGACAAAAAGCGTAATTTGCGAATTCACTATCGTAGCTGTTCTGTTAATGGTGGTTGAAATTTCTTTAAGGCAGCTAAAGTTTTATTTTGCCTTAATCACAGATACTTAAAGAATTTTTCTTTAATATGATCAAAGTTGAAGGGTTTAACCAGATAACCGCTTACACCTTGCTTAATGGCAGTCATAATAAATTCCTTTTCTCTGTTGGCGGTGATCAAATACACTGGCGTATGACCCAAACCTTTGTCATCTTTAATCTGTTTTAACAACTCTATCCCAGACATTTTTGGCATGAGCCAGTCAGAAATAACCAGGCCATAGGCAGCATTTACGCCCAGCTGGAACTGCATTTTCTGCCAAGCTTCCACCCCATCAGCAGCCAAATCTACATGTTCAAAGCCCATTTGGTTGAGATAGCAGCGAATCACTTCCCTGGTTGCCTCTGAATCATCTACTACCAACACTCTAGGCTGTTTAACATGCTCGCCCTGCATGCTGAGTTCCTGCTCCAGTTTGATTGCCAACTTACGTTTAATGCCACCCAGCACTATAAGCTTATTTTCAAGACAACTATGCTCAGCATCCTCAATAGTAGTATCTGTGATGTGGCTTTGTATTGCAGTAATATCCTCGCCTAGTTGGCTCAGTAGCTGCTTTATTTCGCTAACAGTAAACATAGGGGTTTCCTATTTTAATATTTGGTTTTATACATTTATTAAATATATTTACATAGGCTTTTATTTACAAATTTGACTATTTTCTGTCACTCTTCTTAAACAGGATTATACTTTATTTCTTAACCGTTAGTTAGCAGGATTGTTCATTTATCACTCCTGTATTTCGCGGGTTTACATACGGCACAATGTAATCACTTTTTTCTGCGCATAGCTCCATGGTTTGGTAAATATCAGCTAGGGCCCTTTCCTTTACCGCAGCTCATGGCGACTATGTTTGGCTTAAGAGCTAATACTTAAGCAAACTGTTACCGAAGTTTAATGAGATAACAAAGTCACTCTGCAAGGCCAAATTTATATCACTGAGAATATATCCTTTGTAATCTAGGTCAAATGGAGCCTACTGAGGAAGCAGGTTTGTATTTCTATGTTTTATTAGCCGCGACATATTCCTGTTGTGCGACGTTCGAATTAGTGAAAGGGTTGAGTAAATACCCCACAACAATATAACCGAAACCTTGGCAATGAATAATCTACTGGTTTTTGACACGTTTGCTCACATCGCATTTGCTCAACGTCTCTTATTTAAGCAACTTGCCTTTGGTTAGATTTATAAACCGGACTCAGCCTTTAATGTATCTAGTTTTTTTATAACTGCCGAAGCTAACTGTTCCAAGGGCAGTATTTCGCTTACCCCGCCAAGATTTATTGCCTCTTTTGGCATACCAAATACGACACAAGTGGCTTCGTCTTGGGCCAGCGTAAAAGCACCGTTTTGATGCAATAAATACATACCCTTTGCGCCATCTCTGCCCATACCTGTCATAATAACCGCCAGCGTATTTTTCGCCGCACATTTTGCTAAGGAAGTGAACATCACATCCACCGAGGGTTTATGCCCACTTACCCGGGCGGTGTCTAGCAAAAGGGTACGATAATACGCACCGCAGCGCTCTATACTTAAGTGAAGGTTGCCCGGAGCGATATAGGCATTACCGGGTAAAAGACGCTCACTACCTTGGGCTTCGCATACATTTATTTTGCAGAGTTCGTTAAGTCGTTTGGCGAAACTAGTGGTAAATCCCGAAGGCATATGTTGGGTGATTACCACCGGAGGGCTGTTGGCAGGCAACGCCATCAAAAATTCTTTGACCGCTTTAGTGCCACCTGTGGATGCTCCTACGGCGATAATTTTTTCTGTGCTGCAGTAGTGTAAAACCAAATCTTCATTGTTCAAATCGGGGTTTACTGGTTTTACCGATTTCACCTTAGCCAGGGCCGCGGTGCGAATTTTCTCCAAGATGAGTTCTCGGTATTCCTCTATGCCGTAGGCAACATCTAATTTTGGTTTCGCGATATAGTCAATCGCCCCTAATTCCAGTGCGCGTATTGTGGCGCCTGCGCCATGCTCCGTTAAGGTAGAGATCATCACTACCGGCGTGGGATGAGCTTTCATTAATTTGTCGAGAAAGGTTAAACCGTCAACTTTGGGCATTCTTATGTCAAGTGTGATCACATCTGGTGCATAGAGATTAACTAAATCTCTGGCCACATAGGCATCTGGCGCCGGACCAATTAACACCATATCTTTTGCAGATTTAATGATTGCACCCAGCAAGCTGCGGATTAAGGCAGAATCATCAACCACTAATACTTTTATTATTGTCATTAGCTTTTACTCATTAAAATATATCCACGTCTCCACCTTCTGCAGCCTGTTTTATGCGCATTCTATATTCACTCTCTCTGTCCATGATAGTGGTGTTATGAAAAGATTTTATCTTCTTCACATTTACGATACCCGTTCGAGGTGAAAAGTAAATTTTTCGGGGATAGATATCTAGCAAATCGCTGGAGATAAGGGGGATATGTTCAGTTACCAGATAGTCCGTAATAAATTCGGCATTACGCTCACCAACATTATTGACAGAAAAGCCTCTTAGGACGTTACCTCCACCAAATATCTTCGCTTCAAGATTATTTTTTGTGGCGCCAAGTTTTAACATCTGGTTGATCAACAACTCCATTGCATAGACCCCATAACGGGCCGACTCCGACACTGACGCAATGCCTGTTCCATCACTGGGTAACAAAAAATGATTCATACCACCTATATTACGCCTGGGATCTCGCAGGCATACCGCTACACAGGAACCCAGCACAGTAACAATAACAGTCTCATCAGTTGTGGCATAGTACTCGCCAGGTAATATTTTCACTACATCACATTCAAAATATCGGTCATAGTAACGATTAGGTGAAAAACTACGATTTTCTCCTGAACTATCAAACCCCATTAGTTTCGCCCCTTCGCTGGCTGATAAACCGTTTTACCAATAAGAGTAACAAGATGGCCTGCGCCGGTGAAGGTTTCTGAGTGTCCTGCTATATACAAACCATCAGCAGGCATTAAGGCAACCATTCGGGACAGGATCTCCACTTGGGTGGTTTTATCAAAATAGATCATTACATTACGACAAAAAAGCACATCAACTTGAGGCTCAATATTCCAGTTGGTGTGGGTTAGGTTAATTTGGCGAAAATCAACCATATTACGCAGTTCCGGAACCACCCTTACTTTACCGGCATTGCTACCTTTACCTCTTTGTAAGAATTGTTTACAGATGTCCTGATTCAAGTTTTTAATGCTGCTTTGTGCGTAAACCCCACTGCTGGCAAGTTCCAATACAGCACTATCAATGTCACTGGCAATGATTTCCACCTCTGTCACAAAGCTCTTATATGTCTTTGCAACAGTCATTGCGATGGAATATGGCTCTTCTCCGGTGCTACTCGCAGCACACCAAATACGTTTTTTACCGGGATGAGTTCTCAAGTATGCCTCTAACACAGGAAAATGATGTTTCTCCCGAAAAAATGAAGTTAAGTTAGTGGTCAAGGCATTTATAAAAGACTGCTCTTCTACCGGATTCTGATGCAGAAATAGTAGATATTTGGAAAAAGTCGGGATTTTCAGTGCCCTCAGTCGCCTAGCAAGGCGACTGTACACCATAGAGTCTTTGCTATCAGCCAGCCGAATACCGGCTTTTACATAAAGTATCTCACGAATGTGGTCGAAATCCTGTTGGTTAAATAGAAATTCCTTGTTTGTTCCTAGGCTTAACAAAATTCAACTCCAACCTAGAAACTATCCCATTCATCCTCTTCCGAAGACGCTGATTTGTTTCGCTTCATAGGTGCAGCGGAACTTGTCAGTTTCTTTGTGGCTGAGAAGCCGGGAGCCAGTCTCTTCCCGGGTATATCTACTTCCTGTGCAATCAGAGAATCATCTACTTTAAACCAAGCTACCCGAGCGGTTAATTGTTCAGCCTGAGACTGTAAACTCTCTGCCGCGGCGGCAGCCTCTTCGACTAATGCCGCATTTTGTTGGGTGACTTCATCCATCTCGCTAACCGCCTTGCTCACTTCATCAATACCAGTAGACTGTTCTGCTGAAGCAGCAGCAATCTCAGCCATGAGATCATTGACCCGCTTAATCGAGGTGACGATTTTGTCCATAGTGTCACCTGATTGATTGACGAGCTGGTTACCATTTTCAATTTTTTGTACCGAATCAGAAATCAATTCCTTAATATCTTTGGCAGCATTGGCAGATCGTTGGGCCAGAGATCGTACTTCTGAAGCCACCACAGCAAAACCACGGCCCTGCTCTCCTGCCCTGGCCGCTTCAACCGCTGCATTTAGTGCCAGAATGTTGGTTTGGAAGGCGATGCCATCTATCACCCCTATTATGTCCGCTATTTTCCGCGCTGACTCATTAATAGATGACATAGTTTTCACAACCTTCTGAATCAAATCGCCCCCCTCTATAGCAACAGTAGACGCTTCTGATGCCAGACTGTTTGCCTGACTAGCATTTTTGGAATTTAGCCTTACTGTTTCGGTTAATTCTTCCATACTAACAGCGGTTTGTTCCAGACTTGACGCTTGTTCCTCAGTACGGCTTGATAAATCAGAGTTACCCTGAGAAATTTCTCCAGAGGCACTGTTAATCACATCCGCGGCCTGACGGATTTCAGAAATCGTAGTACTGAGATTTTTGGTAGTGGTATTACAGGAGTTTGCCAGTAGTGCAAAAGTACCCTGGTATTCCCGTTTAATGGTTTCGTTCATGTTACCAGCGGCGATGGCATTCAGTACCCTGGCGATATCATCAAGCCCCTGATCGGTAGTCTGTATCAGGCTATTCAGACCTTTTGCCATATTCAGCATAAAGCCCGTCTTACCGACTATTTCAGCTCTTTCAGTAAAGTCTCCTTCGACCGCCGCCGTAACAATACGGGATACTTCTTCCTCGGCATTCACTTCGCCCGTCCTGTCTAGCCATTCTACTACCGTACCAATTCGTATATTTTCCTCATCAAAAATGGGACTCGCGATAAGTCTAAAATAAAGTTTACCAACTTGAATTTGTGATGTGTATGGCGTCTGTAAACGCTCCAACAGCTCTTTTTGGTGAGACGGGTTCTTATGGAAGATATCAATGTTTGAACCGATTATCTTGTTTACATCAAAATGCGGTAACTCCTTACGTAGCTCACTCTCTACCCGGCGGAACATAGTTTGCACAGATTTGTTCATGTAAAGAATATTCCGCTCTGCATCGGCTATCATCAAATTGGTTGACGTACCGTTAAGTGCTTCTAGAACACGGGCAACACGACGTTCCTCCGCCATTTCATGGGTAATGTCCAACCACTCAATAACGGTTCCCAAACGCATACTATTTTCATCAAAAATAGGATTCGCAATCAATCGAAATTGTAAACTTCCAATTTGTATTTTTGCTTCATAGGTTGTACTAAGATTAGCCAGAAGTGATGATTGATGAGCCGGGTTTTTGTGAAATACATCCATACTCCCATTAAGGATTTTATCCACCGAAAAATTGGGTAGCTCTTTTCTTATCTCTGACTCGACCCTCTTTAACATAGCCGTTACAGACGCATTCATGTAGACAATATTGCGCTGAGGATCAGCTATCATCAGATTGGTTGTAGTGACTTCAAGCGCTTCAAGAGTACGTGCGTTACGGTGCTTTTCTTCTAAGTCAGTCGTGACATCCAGCCATTCGACGACCGTGCCCAGGCGAGTCTCATTGTCATCAAAAATGGGGTTAGTGATCAATCTAAACTTTAAGCGGCCGATCTGAATTGTGGCTTCATATGTTGTACTCAGATTGTCCAATAATGATGCCTGATGAGCAGGGTTTTTGTGAAATACATCCATACTACCGTTGAGGATTTTATCCACTGAAAAGTTGGGTAGTTCTTTTCTTAATTCAGACTCTACCCCCCTCAGCATTTTTTCCACAGATTTGTTCATATAGATAATGTTTCGTTGTGAATCAGCAAGCATGATATTGGTAGAGGTTGTATCCAAAGATCCCAACATACGAGCTGAGGTAACTTGGGCCAAAACTAATTCAGTTTGATCGAGCCACTCTACAACACTTCCGATACTTTTTTTATTCTCATCAAAGAGTGGATTCACGGTTAATCTGAATGTTAACGTACCAACCGTTATCTCTGAAACCAAAGTAGTACTTAAATTAGCTAATATATTTTTTTGGTGAGAGGCGTTACGATGAAACTGATCAATACTTTGGCCAATAAGGTTGTTCGCTGAGAATTGTGGTAACACTTGGCGAATATCTTGTTCGGCATTTTTCAGTAAGGTCTGCACAGCATCATTGACGTAAATTATTACACGATTTTCGTCAGCCATCATGAACGAGGTGCTACTGCTGTCCAGTGCCTGAGTGTTGCGCAATATTTGTACCTTGTCGTTAGAGCCAGACATTGCATTTTTGAACATATCAATTAGTTTCATTTTTTTAATCCTGATCAGTGTCGGTTTTTTTATCTATCAATCCAAGCTCATCGCTGGATATCAAACGTTCAATATTAACCAAAATAACCATATTATCTTCAATGGCTACCAATCCGAGTAAATAGCGGCTGTCAAAGGCCACTCCAAATTCTGGCGGAGGACGAATTTCATCGCTAGCCAGACGAATCACATCAGATACCGCATCAACCACTATACCCACTATGCGTCCTGCTACGTTGAGCATGATCACTATGGTGAATTCGTTATAGATAGCCTCACCTACATTAAACTTAAGCCTTAAGTCCACTATGGGTACGATGTCACCACGCAGGTTAATCACCCCTTTGATAAAAGGTGGGGCGTTAGCAATCTGGGTGACCTTTTCATAACCACGAATTTCTTTTACTGACATGATGTCCAGTGCATAATGTTCTTCGCCGAGCACAAAACTGAGAAATTCCCGGGAATCAGCATCAGATTGCACCTGGTGCTCCTGAACTTGTTGTATATTGTTCATCTGTTTACACTCTCTTTGCTTGGGGTTTTCACCATGCCAGCAAGGGATTCAACATCAAGGATCATAGCGACTCCCCCATCCCCCATTATGGTGGCGCCGGCAACGCCAAGCACCCGTTTATAATGTTTTTCAAGACTTTTTATCACCACTTGTTGTTGTCCTACCAGAGCATCAACTAACAAAGCAAAACGTTTTTGACTGCTTTCTATTAATACCACTATGCCTTTGTTGGGCTCAGTTATGGCGCCTTCGATTTGCATATTTTCATGCAGACGCACCACTGGCCAATACTGTTCTCTTATCCACAACAAAACGTCATTTGATATGACTTTAATTTGCTCTAATGAAGGTTGTATGGACTCCACTATATTTACCAATGGCACCACAAATATTTGATCGCCTACCGACACGCACATACCATCAACAATGGCTAGTGTCAGCGGCAGATGAATATGAAAAGCTGAGCCTTTACCCGCGCTTGATTCGATCTCGACACGCCCGCCAATAGCTTCAATATTTCGTCTTACCACGTCCATGCCAACACCTCGACCGGATACATCAGTGACTTCAGCTGCAGTGGAAAATCCGGCGGTGAAGATCAAATTCCAAACCTGTGTATCACTTATATTAGGATCATGTGGGATCCCCTTCTGACGGGCTTTAGCTAAAATACGTTCGCGGTTTAACCCTGCACCATCATCAATGATGGTGATTTCAATACTGCTGCCTTTTTGCTCGGCCCGTAAAATGACTGTGCCTACTTCATTCTTGCCGGCCGCGAGACGTTCGGCCACGGTTTCAATCCCGTGATCAATACTATTGCGCACAAGATGGGTCAGCGGATCGACTAGTCTTTCAATCATGCCTTTATCAATTTCTGTCGTCCCTCCTTCAATTTTTAGATCCACTTTTTTACCCAACTTAGCAGATAGATCTCTCACCACCCGGGGGAAACGATTAAAGGAAACACTCATGGGTAACATCCGCATCGACAGCACTGATTCCTGAATGTCCCGGGTGTTACGCTGTAGCTCGGCCAGTGCAATTTGTAAATTATCTTCCACCGACCCTTGCACTTCAGAGCCAATCATCGCTAACATAGATTGGGTGATAACCAATTCACCAACCAAATTAACCAGATAATCTATTTTTCCAGTATCGACCCTAATAGAACCTGATTCTTGTGAGGCTTTGGGTCGTTCACTCGTTTGATTTGTCTCTACTGTGGCCTGACTAATGGGTGTTGTTTTGTTGTTTTGTTCTTCGTTTAGTGGATGATCAGTAAAAAAACCAAAACCTTCTATTTCCGCAGTATCTGCGGTCTGCCCTTCAAAAAAACCAAATTCCGGATCAGCTTCAATTTCAAGCTGTGGCTGCACGCTTTGCTCGCCACCTAATACAGACTCCAGCACTAAAATACCTTTATCTATTTGCTTTTGATCGACCTCTTGTCCGCTTCTGTAGGTATCCAGAATATTTTTTAATAAATCCACTGTTTGTAGCAGTATATTGACCATCTCCTCGTTTAATTTCGTTGCTCCCTGGCGCGCCTTATCAAGTAGATTTTCCATAATATGGGTAAGGCCGGTTAAGGCATCAAAACCAAATATACCACTGCCACCTTTGATTGAATGAGCAGCACGAAATATGCTGTTAAGTTGCTCAGCATCAGGATTGGCTAAATCCAACTCCATTAATTCGTGTTCCATAGTGTCCAGGTGTTCCTGACTTTCGTCAAAGAACACCCCATGGAACTGCTGCATATCAATTGACATATAATTCCTTTGGATTATCTAACTAAGGACTTTCTTGAGTACTTCTAATAACTTTGTGGGGTCAAATGGCTTTACCATCCAGCCAGTGGCCCCGGCAGCTTTACCCTGAGCCTTCATACCATCACTGGCCTCTGTGGTAAGCATAATGATGGGTGTCGTGGAATAAGCAGAAAAGGTTCGCAAGGACTTGATCAAGGTCAAACCATCCATACGGGGCATATTCTGATCTGTGAGTACAAAATCAAAATGGGTGAATTTACAAAGATATAAAGCTTCTTGACCATCTTGTGCAGTCGTTACTGTGTAATTAGCCGACTTTAGGGTGACCTCAACCATTTGTCGTATGGAAGGTGAATCATCAACGATTAATATATGTTTACTCATAGTTTCTACTTCTCATTTTATGAAGCAAATACCTGCATTTGCTTACAAAGTTCTGTACGAGTTTGAGTCCCTGCCAAACAGTGCTCCTTCAATCATCTCTATTACCCTGTAAATAGGTCTTAAGCGCCTGAAAAAACGCTGGTCACCATCAAGGACAATAACTTGGCCCTTAACAAATAAATATTGCCTCATCGACTTATGTACAGTTTTTCAGTTTTGTCTATTAGATATATTTTTTACTTAACGGCACCACCGTACTCAGAGCTGAGCTATTTAGGTGTTCAGTACTGGAGAAGCTCATGGCTATTTCACTCCAACACCTGCCTTCCAGTATTCGTGTATATTGCGCAGTGAAGGCCTTGTGCTGCCCAAAATAAAATCGTTACGGAATATTCAATACTCGTGTTCGACTCACCTTTTATCTCTTGTAGCCATTAGAAGATCTCTAACTCACCCGCTTGCATGTCGGCTGACGAAACGGGATTGTGTTTATCCTTACGTTTGGTCCTGAATGCATCGCGGCAACGGTTAAAATCATCACGCAGAGTGTCTTTTTGAGGCGCACCCGTTACGCTGAGCAGTTCTTGGATATACCCTAAGGTTTTTTTGGTAAAAGCTAAACTCTGATTGTTGATGTCATCAAATTGCAAGGCTCTTATGGCGTTACCAAGAGCCGATTCCACCTTTTGGGCAATCTCATCCAGATGGCTGATCACAATGGTGTCGGATTTTGCTTTAGAGATAATGTCCGTCAGTGCAGCCTTGATATCTCGTTTTGCATCAATCACGTTAGTGACATCATAGGACGCAAGTGCGCCCACTTCAGTGCTAAGAGAACTTATATCGTCGTTGATAAAACGCAGGTGTTTTTGAATACGTTGATTACATTTTGAAGAACGGCTGGACAACAAGCGAACTTCATCTGCGACAACAGCAAATCCGCGACCATGCTCTTCGGCCCTAGCCACCTCGGTGACGGCTTTTAACGCAAGTAAATTAGTTTGTGAAGCGATACCGTCCATATCTTTTAATGCTTGTATCACCAGAGGCAGGGCTTCATTAATCTTGTTTACGCGCTCGCGTAATTCCTTGGATGATGCTGACATATCGACTGTGGATTGAATAAAGTGATCAAGAATAAGGTCTGTACTATAGGCAAATTCGCGCATTCGGTCGCTGTACAGCTCTTCACTTTCGTTACCCACAGTGATCAGGCTGGCAATGCTATTGCCTTGTAAGTTGATCATATTTTGCAAATCAGACAAGGCGCAGGTAAGCAAGCTAATTGCATCAGCTTGGGTACTTAAAATATCATCTATATTGCTTTCACATTCGGCAATTACTGGCACGATTTCCGGCACAAGTTGCGGCACGATTTCCGGTAATAAATTAGCGGTACGTTTATTGCTCTGAGAGGGGGGATGCTCTTCTAGTTTTGATGATACACATCCATTTGTTGCTTGTTTAAGGTTACATTTAATCAACCAGAGTGCAAAAATCAACGGTAGAAAACTAGCAAGGTAACCTTGACCAAGAGAATTCAACAAAACAGAGAAGGCAGCTACAACTGATAGTACCAGCCATTTTCTGTTCAAAATATTTCCCTAAGAAAATTAATGAATCATAAAACTAACTGAATTTATCAACATCGGCAAGTAAAAAAGCCTAATTAAACTACTGTTAGCGGGTAAGTTAAATGTTTCTAAATGCAAAATATCCCCCCATGACAGGGCCAGATCACTCTTAACGTTATAAAAACGGCACATTGATCACGTAATGATATAGAAGCTAGGGAACTTTATATCGAACAGAAACCTGATAGCTCAGGTACCTTGAAAAATAGAATTCATTTGATTTTTGATGCATTAAACGCCTTGCTTTGTCCATCACCACCTTGTGGTGATGGCTTGTCTCTTCTGGATAAAGTATGAGAAACCTGTTGAATAAACGTCTCATCACCTAGTGCCCATGCCTTATTTGTGGCATCGCGAATGGTTTGAATGGTATTGGAGGATAGATCTGAGAGAAAAAGACGTTGATAAGCAGATTGTCTTCCTGCTTTAGTATTTCCTCAGGCTAAATACACAGCATGGGGTGTAAGTAGTGGGATATTTCTATCCCCTGCATTACCCTGATAACTAGAGCATGGATACGCCGCAGCATGTTCGACCATCATAGCTCTAAGGGGCTTCAATTTAATCTAACGATAAAGTATTAAAAGATAAGGTTCAGTGTCTACCAACGTCGATTTAAAACACCCTTTGCACCATGTTCCCGTTCGTTGTTATGTTTGATTGATGTACCTTAGGTAATATCTTCCTCAGTTTTGCATGCGGGATGAATCGTCAAACATGGGACGATAATGATAAAAGCTTTGCCTGGGTGGCGAACTGCGTTGTGAAGATGGCTCATTTCTCCTCAGTTATGAGCCATTAGGCGAGGCAACAGCAAGTTATATGGGGATGTTTTAAACACAGAGTTATTTCATCAGAGCCTTGCTAACGCCGGGCCAACGTTAGCACAAGGGACAAGTAGTACGTTGACATCACAGGAGCGGCCATATATGTCCTGCCAACTGTTTTTAACGTGGGCGGGTAGAGGTAAAATAAAACGTTATTTTTCATAAAATGACGATACATCTTGCCTCATATTTTGCATACCGACATCCCTCTTATATCAATAATGCCCCATCTGTCGGCGAACGGTCGTCTATTACTCAACTGTTTTCAGGTCATTGAGAATTTAAAACAAGCGTCTCCCGCTGTTGGGCAGACCAGTTTTGAACATTGCTACAACGTTTGTTTAAAAACCCTTCGGTTGCCTCGATAAGCTCAAGTCGTGAAGACGAAAAGCTATGGTCATCGTCAATTAGTAGGTAGTGAACATCACTATCCTCAGTCGTTGCTAGCGCGTCCAGCAATGGTTTGATGTGCAATTTGATGGGGATTACATCAGTATCTGCTGCGATGAGCAGCACTGGCCGTTGGTTTATTTTGTTAGCGCGAGTGACTAAGTCCAACTCTGTCCCGTACTCGTTTATTTCCTGCATTGCCTTGGCACCAGACCAGCCTTGAAGCATAAACAATGTGTCGCTATAGTTGCTCCACATAGCTGAGGCCTCGGGATCATTGAATAAGCCTTTGCCTTTGGCGCCCATATTCGCTCCGTCGTAGGCGATGGCGCAGCGCACATTTTCGTTATCCAATATTCCAGCAATAGCCATATGACCGCCCATACTGTGGCCGATTATCGAGATGCGCCCAGGGTCTATTCGAAGAGTTTTGGCGTTTGCGGGGTCGCGCATGTAGTTGAGTGCAGCTTGTACATCTTGTTCGCCATTGCGAAATGAGAACTCGCCTTCGCTTCCCCAAGCACCACGGTAATGGAAGAACACAACATTCCAACCTTTACGTCGCAAAGCTTGAGCAACATCTAAATTCTTTTCATTGCCTGGGTAGCCGTGTAAAAGCAGTACAGTTGGGTGTCGGCCGCTGCCAGCCGCCAAATAGGCGAGCCCTGACATACGGCTGCCATGTGATTCGATGGTTAGTTCAGTAATACTGGCCATAACGGTATCAGGATTTTCTGCAATCACTGTGTTGGTTTGGCAAGCAGATAGCAAAAATGGAGTGAATAAAATAAACAGGAGAAATGATGGTTTGATGGAATAATTACGCAATTTTTTTCTCCGGAATTTGAATGTTTGAATTAAGCAACTACGTTAGCAAATATGAGTGTAGGTAAAATAAAACCTCATTTTTCATAATATGAAAATACACCTTACCTCATATGTTGCATATCGACATTTGCTTTATATCCTTGAGGGAGTGAAAGTCGGCAAACGGTCTTCTGTTGCTCAACTGTTTTCAGGTTATTGATAATTCAAAACAAGCGTCTCCCGCTGTTGTGCAAACCAGCTCTGAATATTACTTATGATGATGAACGGCTTTTATTCAAACCGTCTTGTCTGAGACGCCACCCTACTTTGTGGGGGCAATCATTCGACGAGTTCGTCATTTTTTGTATTCAGGTGACTGAGTATCTTTGGGATCACCAGTGGATGTGCATTAGGCACATCCATTAGCCTAAGCCTTTGGGCAGTATTCGCTGTACAAATCGGCTTTCCTGGCGATTTGTAGATGCCCGCTATAACCTTAGCCGCATCCTAGGCTGTCCGACTTGGTGGCAAAGGTGAACGTCAAAACCAGTTTTTACGAGCCACCGCTATGACCGTTTTTGGCACATTCTTGTCTATCGGGTGCGATGCGAACCTCTTGGTAGCACGCCATTTATATTCACCAAATATCCGCAGAAAAATTGCCTACATACTGCTTTCTGAATTCATATTTTCCTTTCTCAACTATCTTTTTTCTCTGTGGCCTCGGTGTTCTCGGTGGTAAAAAATAGCTTTTAGTCACTGTATATTTATGGATAGCCACTTAACATACGAACGACGGTACTTG
>JBLHIW010000028.1:0-19642 GCA_047618055.1 Paraglaciecola sp.
CCGTAAAGGTGGCATTAGGTAGATAGGTAAAAGACCCATCTGTTGCAAAACTAAGCGTACCCATTTGTGGCTCTAAGGCCACCGAGAAACTCAACATATCGCCATCAGCATCAGAGGCAGTAGCCTTTCCGCTAAGCTCAATGTCCGCCTGGGTAGTCAATTGTGCTGACTGCGCCACGGGTGAACTGTTAAACATTACAATATCGTCATCATCATTACAGGCACTGACGAACGTCGCCAGTGACAATATGAGTGCAACTTTTGTTAAATTGCTATTCATCTCAATATCCTCCTTATTTTGAACCAGGTAAAGGCATCGCCAAGTAAGGGAATGATGACATCATCATAGTGGCATTCACCGGTGCACCATCAGTAAAGGGTACCGTACCTACGCTTGCATCTTCAGGGGCACATAAACCAAGATTTGTCGGCTCACCTGCAACGGGAATGGGGTGACATAAGGCGCCCATTACCACACGCAAGGCGATATCGACCACATCATCTCCAGGACGTCGACCGTTGGGGAAACCTGCAAGGTCATCTCCGGCAACACCAAAAGAAGACTGGGCGCTCGCTGGTATAGCACTTATCGCCGTGTTAAGACGTAGCATTTCTGATGGGGTGACTGTCGCAAGTTGATTCACGCCAGCAAAACCCGTTAAGAAAGCAGTGACTAAGTCAATACGTGGGAAGTTAGTGGGTGCAAGCGTTTCAATATTTGCGCCCAAGGTCGTGTTTACTGCATCTTTAAATAAGATATTAAGTAACTCAGGTAGCGTTGGATGAGTCACATAATCAGCAAACTGACCGTCATCTTTTGGGTGTGCCGTAGAAAACTTGTCTTTATCAGCGAGGCCAATAACCAGCTCGTTGACCAATGGGTTACCCAAACGAGATACTTGTGTCAAAGCACCGCCATTGACTTCAGTGTTAGCAAATTTTGCATCAGGATTTAGGATACGGGCCTGAGGCAGACTCGCCGTTGTCCACGCACCAACACTGCCATTTCCTGCGCCAGTCAGGCAGGCTTTTGGTACTTCAATGGCAATTGAGCTTACATTTTTATCATTCAAATCATCATTAGCTGAATCTTGAGTGATGCCACCAGGAAATCCTCCTGCATCGTCCGCACCCGGTGCACTATCACCCTCAACAGGAACATAGTTTACTAAGTCAAAGGTGCTACCCAGGTTAACCACGAAGGCGTCTTTGCGTTGCCCAACAAACACTTTGGCCATTTGCTCACAGCCAGGAAGGTTCGTAGTGTAAATAAAGCTATTAGCATAGCTTGAGTAGTTAGCACCATCGCTAAAGGTTTTGTTACCGATATAATCCAGGGGTTTATTAAAGGTGTTTGTACCGCTGGCGTTATTTTGCAGCATGGTCGCTGTGCCGGTGCGCTGAGGCCCATCTACCATAGCGACGGTATACGATTCACTAAAGTTAGCTGCGGACTGATTTGCAGCGGTGATCCCGCCAATGTTTTTAAGCGGCACACCAACGGACTTTTGCTCTCCCTCGGGGCCAACCATCAGCGCTACCCCTTGATTATCGTTGGGCAGGGCCGATGTAAAGCGGAACTGAAAGCTTATATCTTCTACTGCATCACCATCATTATCGATATGAATGCTGTACACGGCAGCAGGGTCCATAGCAAAATAATTTGGACCACCGTAGGCGTCTTGTAATGGTATATAGTTAGCAATCAGGGTGACAAAGTCGCCACGTCCTTCTTCATAACTATTGAATGCGTAGAAATCTGTTGAATCAACGGTTGGGAAGCGTGTGACATTGGGTGCTTCCCGGTGACTTGACGCCAGAGCGTGTGTTCCAACCATTGCGCTTGCGATAATGCTTAAACTAAATACGAGTACTTGCTTTTTCATGACTTATTTCCTTGCTTGTTGCAGTCAGTATTAACTAAACGACTGAGGGTCCGTTTTGGATGCAGTTTTTTTAACCTGTTTTTGTACATAAAAAGACAGGGCAAATGAGAGATCTGCTTATATCGCTCAATTTCCAGACTAAAACATGTAAAGCACTGGCTTTTTCATGTCTTATTTCCTTGATTTTCTAGCCAGCACTGCTTTATACGATTGGGGATTGATTCTGGATGAACTTTTTTTAACATAAAAAAAACAGGGAGAATTATCACCCTGCTTTTTTGGCTTGATTTTTAGACTAGAACCTGTCGATTACAACAAGGTAAGCTCTGACACTTAGAGTACCTCTATAGGTGCCCCCGTCGGTGAGCCGCCAAGCGGCTCAAGACTGACGGCCAAGGCGCTAATATCAAGTTGCGCAAATAACGGGTGTTTCGCCAATATGACACTACCCGATTGGGGCAACAGACCTAAGGATATTGGCGCACTGCCATTGTCCGGCAGCATCCACAGTTCATAATCATTTTTGGCAAGCTGTTCCACCTTATCGCTTGCTCGTGCATCAATCGTTTTCTGCATGATTTCAACCAACCATAAGGCTTTATTTTCTGCATTTTGGATGACCGTAAACTGCTGCACCGCTTGGGGTTGCATCTGACCAGGTATAAATAACAGTACTGCGAAAACAACTGCTGCAGCCGTTGCCAACATGGAAAGCCCTTGCCAGAATCGCGCTTTTTTCGGTATCAGTACGCTCACCTTGTCTCTGGCGGTAGAGGTTGAGCCCGATAAATCAATTCTGGCCTGGATTTTTTCCACACGAGTTGATCCGGCACAACCGGCTCAAATCTGCGTCTTGGCGCACCGCGCAATGTGCCCAGCACAGACTCCGCAGCAAGGGCGTGGCTTGTATCCTGATTTGTATAGTTCATATTCCTAAACACCTCTTTAAAGACTGCATGCCTCTTCTAATAAGACTTTTACTGGAGCCAAGTGGTCGGCTGATATGTTTTGCGACCTCCTGATGAGTCAGGCCATTAAAAAAAGCCAGATGAATAGCCTGTTTCTGTATGCTATCTAACTCTTCAAGGCAAAAGTCCAACTGCTTCTTTTCCTGCTCTGACAACGATACTGAGTCTTCACTGATCAAAACTGTCTCGTCATCCCTCCCCTGGCCTGTCCTGACCTTATTGAAGCGCAATGCATCAAATTCCCGATAACGCACTATGCTTATCATCCATGTCAACACCTGTCCCTTATTCGTGGTGTATTCACCGGCGTTGTGCCAAATCCGGATAAACGCTTCTTGCAGTACGTCATCGGCTAAATCGCGGTTCTGCATTATTTTAAGACAGACCGCATAAAGCTATGCACTGCTGTCCTGATAAAGGGCTTCAAAGGCCCGTTTACCACCTACCGCCACTTTTTTAACAGCGCTAAATATTGATCTTGTTGCATTTTTAACCCTTATCACACAATCAAATAAATTCTACTGCCTCTAACGTCTCACTGTGTGCTCTGGATGCAATTGTTTTTACCAACAAACTATTGTTTCTCGACTGTGCCTAGTGATTTGTTTGTTGTCAGTTGATAATATTTGGCGAATCATTGGATGTCTTTTGAATACAGATGCACTGGCACCAAAAGCAGATAGCCGCCCCCTTTAAAGGAAAGTCCGGGCTAACAAACAGCCGTTAAATCATTTATTCCAAAATAGCACCGCCCCATACCTAAGGTAAGGTAATTCTTCCCTTCTCGGCTAGGTAATACTGTCACCCTGTCGCTGGCAATAATTTCTGTTAGATGTAACAAAATGTCGGTATTTGCGCTCAACGTAGTTATTTTTGCGACCACCTGGCGCAAAATACATTGGTTTTAACGCTTCATCGCTTTTGGCCGTTACTCACCTCTTTGTACACAACCTTGTTGCTCTACCTCGCTACATAATAACTTACCAGGCCAATTTGACTTGGCTACGTTAATACACCAATCCGAAGGGGATATATCATGAAAAACGCCATACTCATTTCAATCTTAAGCGCAGGAATTTTACTAGTCGGTTCAGCACAAGCCAACTACATTGATCCGGCTACCGAACATAACTTGGTTAAAATATGTGAGGCATTAAAAAGCAATAGCAAAATCAGGCTGCTTAAGGCTGTCAAACTCAGTGGCCTTAGTTTTAAAAAGGTGGCTAAAGGTCTTGTATGTAATGGTCATGATCCCGTGACCTTTGCTTTAGTGAATAATTCACACAAAACCGCTAAGTTAGTGGCCAGACGAAGCAACATGGATTACGACGCCTTGTTAGCCAAACTATAAGAATTCATCTTATTGAAACGGCGCGTGTTACGAGAATGGATAAAAGGTCTTCAGGCCACTGATATTTCTACGGGTAAATTGTCAAAATCAGGGGGTAGGGGCAGTATTTGAATTGAATAGCAGTAAACATCAAAGCCCCGCAATTGCGGGGCTTTTTTATACTTAGTCAGATAGGTTTGCGGTTTATAATGTTTATCCCATCTATATATTTTGTCTTATTTACGAACGGCTGCTGGCGAATTCAGGATAGGCTTCCAAACCGCATTCGCTCAAATCAACTCCGTCGAACTCATCCTCTTCGCTCACTCTAATACCCATCACCGCCTTGATGATTGCCCAAACAATTAAGCTGGTGACAAATACCCATACAAAGATGGTCAATGCACCGATAAGCTGACCAGAGAATGATGCCCCACCCTCTTCAGTCAAGGGGTTAGTCAGCGGCACCAGCATCAGACCCAAGAAGCCCACTACCCCGTGCACAGAAATAGCACCGACGGGATCATCAATCTTAAGTTTATCTAGGGTGATAATACTCAGTACCACTAAGATCCCCCCTATGGCTCCAAACAACGTAGCTTGTAAGGGGTTGGGCGTAGAAGGTTCTGCGGTGATGGCAACTAGGCCGGCCAAGGCCCCGTTTAATGCCATGGTCAAGTCTGCTTTTTTAAACAGTATTCTGGCTAAGATAAGTGCAGCAACCAAACCACCTGCAGCGGCAGCATTGGTATTCATAAATACGATGGCTACGCTATTGGCGCTTTCCACCGTGCCAATCGCTAACACTGAACCACCATTAAAACCAAACCAGCCCATCCACAAAATAAAGGTACCTATGGCGGCCAGGGGAAGGTTAGCACCGGGAATAGCATTGATCTTACCATCGGCAAAATATTTACCCTTACGTGCTCCGAGCAACAATACACCCGCTAAAGCCGCGGCGGCACCAGCCATATGCACAATACCTGAACCGGCAAAGTCAGAGAATCCTAAGTCACCAAGGGTATACATGCCAAATACAGACGCACCACCCCAGGTCCAGGCGCCTTCCATTGGATAAATAAAGCCAGTCAGTACCACGGCAAAAGCCAGAAATGACCACAGTTTCATTCGCTCGGCTACGGCACCGGAGACAATGGACATCGCCGTAGCAACAAATACAACCTGGAAGAAAAAGTCAGCGGACGGCGCATAGGTAGCGGGATCTTCTGCTACGCCTGTGGCACCATCTCCGGTAATATCTTTGAGGAACCAGCTAAAGTCGTCGCCCCCATACATGATGGAGTAACCACATACCATGTACATGATGCTTGCGATTGCATACAAGGCAATATTTTTGGTGAGTATTTCTGTGGTATTTTTGGCGCGAACTAAACCCGCTTCCAGCATAGTAAAACCTGCCGCCATCCACATAACGAGTGCGCCACAGATTAAAAAATAAAACGTGTCCAGGGCGTAAGCCAGTTCAAAAGTAATTTCCATGATCCTCTCCTTTAAGTCTAGATGGCTTCGCCATCGGTTTCACCGGTACGTATACGAACCGCATGCTCCAGCTCGTATACAAAGACTTTGCCATCACCAATCTTACCGGTTTTAGCCGCGCCAACAATGACCTCGACCAGACGCTCGACGTGATCGTCTTGCACCGCGACCTCGAGTTTAACCTTAGGCAAAAAATCTACCTGGTATTCGGCTCCACGATATAGCTCGGTGTGACCTTTCTGACGACCAAAGCCTTTAACTTCGGTAACGGTCAGCCCATCTATACCAATATCTGAGATTGCTTCACGCACATCATCAAGCTTGAAAGGCTTAATGATCGCAGTAACTAGTTTCATGTCTTGCTCCCGGTGTTTGTTTGAGTATGTAGTCATAAACTGACAGAACTGATATGAGGTACACAAAAGCCGTGCCATAAATTATTAACCATACTATTCAATAAGTTAGATTTGAAATCGGCAAAACTTAAACCTTAAATTGCACAGCCTTGGTTCAACCAAGATGTTTTGCACATATATGGTGCATTTATTTCCTATTACCTATTTCCCAAGGAAAATTGTAAGAAAGTCAGTATTGTGCGCTTGCTAATATGTGGCCACAAAATTGATGAGAGACTATATAGCGGTGCTTGGTTTGAATTTGCTTATGGGTCAATGCCTGGCGCAGCAGCAGGCTCCCCGTCATCAACCAGGGCCATTACTTGCGCAACAGAAAAGAGGTGCCTGCTCCACCTTCAGTTAGAGCGATCCCCTAGACCCCATTGGTGAGGACTATCCTGATATCACCCACTTTTTTGGCCATTTTGAACTGGGCTACGCTACCTAGTTAGAGGATTTCAAGTTGTTAAGGAAAATTAGAAGTAATCTAAAAACCAGTGATAACAAGGGCAGCATTGAAATTAACTCAAGCTATCAAATAAATATTCAATATGAGCTGCTTTTTCAGTATTTTAATGGTTACGGAAGTTCGCTGATCGACTATAATAGGCATCAGCAACATATAGGCTTGGGTATGCAGTTATCTTTTATATAACAACCATTTTTTGCGATTAACGGAGAAAATAATGAGTTACCAGATAGATACCTTTGACGATCTAATCCGCATCAAGTTTTATGGCGTATTAGATGCCCTTGATTTGATTTTGTTAAATCAAAGTAAGGATTACAAACTAGCTATTCAGAATAAGAACAAAATGCTTATGGACTTCACTGATATTGAAGGTTCTGCCTTGACGGCAGAAGACGCCCGGGGCTTGGCCATGTTAGGCAACCGTGACTCACAGCGGGTTAAAAACCTGCATTTGGTCATTGCCAGTGACCCAATAAGTGCCCCCGCTATGCAACATCTTTGCGGCAAGGTATTTGCCGATAGTGGTTGGCAGGTTGATATTGTTGAGTCCGTCGCTGAAGGCCAACAGCTTTTTGCCCCCTAAATATCAATCCACCTTGATATTTAGGGGTTCAGTCGACGCAAGCACGGTAAGTTTACAGCGCCCGTTGTAGAAAGAAGCGACGCTCCCTACCCGTTTACTGAATGCTATAACTGAATCACTGCAAAACACCCGAGGCGTTCTGAAATAACTGTTTTTCAGTTACGTGGTACCCACCTATGGATACCTTTTGCGAAACCGCTGGGCTAAACTGACTCAAGTGATACTAGCATCGCTGATGTTGCATGCTTTGCTGGTTTATCTGATTGCCAAAGGGAAGCATTCAGTCCCTGGGTGTCTGTCAACGATAGCACTGCAAACACGCTCATTGCGCCCATTAAGGCCCGCTTGTTATTCGCGCCTGTGCACCTCATAACGGTCTTAAAGACAAGCAGCAAGCAGTAACTGCACAGCTCTCAGGGCAACAACAAGACGCTACGTCCCCCGAAAAAAAGGCGCTTGTGTCCGCAAGCAAAATAGCGATTGAGTCACCACCCGAGTCGGTTCCTATTTCTGAGCCGGGCTCACTGACTGTTCCCGTCCCGGATATTGGCACAGCCACTGACCACAAGGCCCAATCAGCAGTGCAGACTTTGAATACGGTGGAACGGCTAGGGGGACAACTAAGGGCCTTGCAGCAAGGCTAGCTCGATATCCTCTCAAAACAGGCGGCAAGCACCTATGAACAGCAAAAATCGTCTCCTGAACTTCAGGGGGCAACAATTAATTCCTTTATAACTGAAGATGAACGTTTGCAGGCCCGGACCCGCGTAACGGTTAACAGTAACACCAACAAAGTCCCAGCCATGCTATATGGTCTTTTTCACGGCACCCTGGCGTGTTCAAAACCACCGCCTATTAAGGCCTTTATACAAAACCGCTTAAACAAAAAACAGCCTTTATCGGCTAAATAGGGCTCCGTTGAACAACAAAAATAGACTTGGCTCTATTGTCCAAATAAACGCTTCCAAAGGCTCTGCTTTTTCTTTGCTGGTGCGGTAAAACAATCAAGGGGAATGGGTGGCAGGGCCGCCAGTATGGCAGGCACACTAAAGGTGTCTTTGCACCCAGCCTTGCTCAAGGCGCCGGTGGCAATGTCGAAGTGTGATATACCCAAACCATCCGGGAAGCGTCGAACCAAAGACTTGGGCTGTTGCAGCCTTTGATAGGCAATAAACAACTGCATGGCACCGCTGGCACCGCTTAGATTCACCGGCTGATTATCATCTTTACCGATCCAGCTTGTGATCAGAATATTTTTATCAAAACCACTAAACCAACTATCACGATAATCATCCGTGGTACCGGTTTTACCTGCCATATTAATAGCGGGAAACTGCTGCTTAATGGCCTTGGCCGTGCCTTCCAGGGTGACTTTGTGTAAAGCGTAATTGAGCAGATAGGTAGCTTGCTCATCTACCCGCTGCTGGGCTTTAAACGAAAACTGCCAGAGTAAGCGATTATCGGGTGACATGATGGCAGTGACAGTATGCAAAGGGATGTAACGGCCGCTGTTGGCAATGGTTTGATACATTTGATTAACTTGCAAGGGAGAAAAGTTTACTGCGCCCAGGGTCAATGCGGGATAGGCTTGTATGTGCTCCACTATGCCTAAACGTTCGATCGTGTTAATAATTTCATCCAGTCCCAGAGTCATACCTAAGCCCACTGTGGGTACGTTCAAAGAGCGGGTCAGAGCAGTAATTAAGGACACCTGGCCACGAAATTTCATATCGGCGTTTTGCGGCTGCCACATTTTACCGTAGGTGCTTTTCAATTTTATTGGCTCGTCGGCCAGGGGAGTCGCCAGGTTATAATCTGTGGCTTGCTCTAACGCGGTTAGATAGATAGCCGGTTTGATCAGCGAACCAATCGAGCGCTTGGCATCCAGGGCCCGATTAAAGCCCTTATACTGGGTGTTTCGGCCTCCCACAATCGAACGGATTTCGCCACTTTTAATATCCGTGACCAACATGGCAGATTCCATCTCGCTCCCCCCCATGCGCTCCTCCTGGGCGGCAACACCACTGGCAACCACCGTCTCAGCTTTGCGCTGGGCATTGGGGTCAAGCGTGGTAAATACCTTCAAGCCGGATTGGCGGATATCCGGTTCATCCAATACGCTGCGCAGTTCCCGGCGTACTTTGTCCATAAAGGCAGGATGTTTGCCTTTGGCCAGGCTTGCTCCCGTGGCCAAATTCAGGGGCAGGTTAAGCATCTCTTCGTACTCATCGCGTACCAATTTATTGTTCTCAAAAAGCACGCGTAGCACCAGATTACGGCGCGCCAGTACCCGCTCAGGATGCCTACGTGGATTGTAATAGGATGGCCCTTTGATGATCCCCACCAAGGTCGCCATTTCCGGCACATTCAGTTCACCCAAAGGGCGGTCAAAATAGAAAAAACTCGCCAGACCAAAACCATGCACACCCGTCTCACCATTTTGCCCAAGAAACACCTCATTGAGATAGGCTTCAAGGATTGCATTCTTACTATATCTGGCATCAATCAGCAGTGACATTAAGGCTTCTTTGGCTTTTCTGATAAGGGTTTTATCCCGGGTGAGATACAGGTTTTTGACCAACTGCTGGGTTAAGGTACTGCCCCCCTGCACCGCACGCCCTGCGGAAATATTGGCGATTAAGGCCCTGACAATGGCTAAAGGGGCAACACCGTGGTGCTGATAAAAGTCCTTATCCTCCACCAGCACCAATGCCTGGCTTAGGATGTCTGGCACGTCCTGCAAGTTGACTAACATACGGTCTTCCCGACCGCTACTGACTAGCCGGGTCACCAACCAGGGTTCCAGATAAACCTCGTTCAGCTTAGCCCCTGTCTGGCCATCGACAATCCCGCTAATGCGCCCTCCTGTTAACTTAATTTCAATATCCCGGGCCGTTTCCCGGCCATGGGGAAAATGAAAGGCCCGCAGCTGAATACGCACGCTGTTGTCCCGGCTGTGGTATTCACCGGTTTTTGTGGCAAAGAGTACGTTTCGATAAGCGAGCAGTTCCAGCTCCTCAGTGATTTCCTGGCGAGATATCTCCTGACGAAGCTGCAAATGCAGGGGGCGAGCAAAAATCTGGGCCGGCACCTGCCACTTATTGCCAGAAAACTGCTTCGCAATAAACGCATCTAAATACAGGCTATAGGCAGCCAGTAGGGCAATAAAAATTAAGCCAAATTTCCACCCGTGACGTTTTAGCCAGGGAAGTGGGTTGAGTTTGCTCAGGAAGGATATCGCCATTAACTATTCATCTTCTTTTTGGTTTTGGTGGTGGCCTGAGCCTTGGCGGGATCATCCGGCCAGTAATGCCGCGGATACCGCCCCTTCATTTCTTTTTGTACCTCTTTATAAGAGCCACGCCAAAAGCCTGCCAGGTCTTGTGTGGTTTGCAGTGGCCGACCTGCCGGGGACAGTAATTCCACCCGCAGGGGTATGTCTCCTCTGGCCACGGTTGGACTCTCCTGTAAACCGTACATTTCCTGGATGCGCACGGACAGTTGTGCCCCGCCTTCAGGTAAATACTTTAAGCGTATATGACTGCCGCTGGGCACCATGATTTTATTGGGAAGGTACTCATTCAGGCGCTGCTGTGCAGTCCAATCGAGGCGGGCACTTAATATATCCACAAAACGCAGTTTACTTAACTGCTGCCAGTTATACACCTTTTGCAAGTAAGGCAGCAACCATTGCTCGATGGAGTCCTGCAAGCCCTGCTCAGACATATCTGGCCAGTCATATTGGGTGAGCACTTTGCCTGCCAGACGCAAGCGATAAATGAATTGCAGGGCCTCTTCCTCAAAGGGCAATTGCATCACGCCCTTGTCGAATAGCACCTGACGCCAAATAGCCTCGATTTGATCCGGGACGCGCTCGGAGGTCGCGGCCTTAGATATGACAATCTGTCCCAGCTTGCGCTGATATTGGCTGCTAATGGCTTGTTTTTGTGGATCCCAAAAACAGGTCTCCTGGGCATGGATAAGGTGAGAGAAATAGCGTTCGAGGTCGTGTTTGCTCAAAGATTCAGCCAAACTAATCCGTGCATCCCCTTGTTGTTTATCCGTACTGAGCATATCCCCCACCACGATCCATTGCTGCTGGGCCAGGGGATCATCTGGCCTCAGCTCTGCCCCGCTGCCATTAGCTAGCTGGTAGCGCCCGTCCTGCCTCAGGCGTGCGATCCAATGGGGAAAGGCAAAAGCCAACAGCCTACCGGTGTCTTCTAAGGGCCAATCTTGCAATTGACACTTCACCCTGTGGTGCCACTGCTTGATCAACAGCCAAATACTATGGGATCGCTGCTGCTGTAAGTACTGCAAACGCAAATAAAGCTGGGCTCCGGCCCCATGACCGAGAGGGTCTTTGCTTTCTAATAGGGCGGCCAGCGCACACGCTAAACTTTGATGAGCAGCGCTAATGCTTTGACTCTGCAACAACATGTTGCCTATCGCGGGATGACATCCCAGAGCATGCATTTCCCGCCCCAAGGGACGCAGTCGCATTTCGGCGTCCGTGGCCTGCAACTCCAGCAAGCGTTGTTTGCCTTGTTGCAACTGCGCTGGGCTGGGCAGATCAATCAGTGCCAGCTCAGTGAGCTGACACCCCCAAATTGCCGCTTCCAAAATAAAAGGCGCCATATCACTGCTGAGGATTTCCGGGGTGCTTTGAGGTGCAAGCCTGTCTTGTTGTTCCCCGCTCCATAAACGGTAACAGCATCCCGGTCCCAACCTGCCGGCGCGACCGGCACGTTGAATAGCCGAGGCCTGGGAAATGCTGGTCGTTTGTAAATGGGTAATGCCCTTAGTTAGCTGAAACACCGCGGTCTTTTGCATACCACTATCGACCACCACCTCAATGCCTTCTATGGTCAAGCTCGTTTCGGCAATATTGGTGGCCAGCACTATTTTACGCAGCCCCTGAGCGTTAGGCGTCAGGGCTGCTTGTTGCTCTGATTTGCTCAGTTCCCCAAACAAACAGTGTATTTTAAAGCCCTGTGGCAAACTTTGCTCGAGGGTGCTGGCGGCCTGACGGATTTCCCAGGCGCCCGGTAAAAACACCAGCATATCGTTTTGGTGTTCTGTCACTACATCCAGTACTAAACGACACACTTTTTGGTACAGGGGCACGGGCCGGTTGTCTGGCCGGTGTACAATATTTATGGGGTAACTTCGCCCCTCACACTGCAATACCTGGGCGGCAGGCATCAGCGGTGTTAAGGCACCCACATCCAATGTTGCAGACATCACCAATAGTCTGAGGTCTTCACGTAAGGCTTGTTGCACCTCCAAACACAGGGCCAGGGAAAAATCCCCATGGACACTGCGCTCATGAAACTCATCAAAAATCACCAGGCCTATCCCCGGCAGCTCCGGCTGACTTTGTAACATCCGCGTGAGGATCCCCTCGGTCACAATCTCCAGCTTGGTGGCGGCGCTTGTTTTATTCTCGCCCCGAATACGATAACCAATGGTTTGTCCCACCGGCTCATTAAGTTGCTGGGCTAAATATCTGGCAATGCTGCGCACCGCAATCCGCCTGGGCTGCAGCATGATGATTTTTTGCCCTTTAAACAGTTCTGCTTTTAACAGCTCAAGGGGTAAACAGGTAGATTTGCCGGCGCCAGGTGGCGCGACCAAGATGGCATCCCCGTGGCGTAACTGTTGAATGAGATCTGGCAGGACTTGAACTACTGGTAACACGGCTCTCTCATAACTAGAAATATTCAGCTGCTTAGTTTACCGTTATAAGCAGTCAATTTGCAGGAGTTTAACATGCGTTTATTTTTCGCCCTTGAACCCACTGGGCAAGACAAGCTGGCAATTGAGTATTGGCGCAACAAAGCCCTGCCCTGCTTTAAAAAATCAGTTCCACCGGCAAACTTTCATATTACCCTGGCTTTTTTAGGACAAACCACCTCCGCCCAGCTCGATGCCCTGATACAAGAAGTCGATAAACTAAGCCTTCCGCCCATCTTCGCTGTGCATCTGAGCAATGTGACCTATTGGCCAAAACCCAAAGTCCTATGCTTAGCTTGTGAAAAAACGGCCCGTGCCCATAGTACATTGGCACATACGCTAAACAATGCAGGCTTGTCTGCGGGGCTTAGCCTGCATAAACGTGAATACCATCCTCACCTGACGCTGGCAAGAAAATGCCCGGAAAATCCACCCGCCCCCATAATCGAGCCCTCCTTCTCAATGGACTTCAGTGAATTTCATTTATTTGAATCCGTATCGACGACTAAGGGTGTGATGTATCAAAGCCGTTGTCGTTGGTCACTGCCTGGGAATATGAATATATAAAACATCTCATTTGGCTATTTACCTGAGTAATAAAGCAAGGTAAAACAGCCTAATACTTACCAGAGTTTGATTTTTTTATGCCACAAACCTTTATATTAGTCATTGATTGCCCCGATCAGGTGGGTTTAGTGGCGGCGGTCAGTCAGTTTTTGGCCGAGCAAAACGCGACCATAATCGAAGCCAGTCACCATACGGATCTGCAAACTGGGCGGTTTTTTATGCGTCATGAGATCAGAGCTGACTCCCTAATGATGAGTATTGATAAAATCAGGCAAGCCTTTGTGCCGATTGCTCAGCGTTTTGATATGAACTGGAAATTGAGCGACTCCCACCACAAGCAAAAAGTCGCCCTGCTGGCCAGTCATGAGTCCCACTGTGTAATGGATATTCTACATCGCTGGCACAGCGGTGAGTTGCATTGCGATATTCCCTGTATCATTGCCAATCATCCGCAAATGAAACAATTTGCCGACTGGTACAAAATCCCCTTTCACTGGGTCGATTTTAACACTCAGGATAAACAACAGGCCTTCGCCGAAATTGAAACTTTACTAGAACAATATCAGGCAGACGTAACAGTACTTGCCCGATTTATGCAAATTATCCCTGAAAACCTATGTAAAAAATGGGCGGGTAAGGCGATCAACATTCACCATAGTTTCTTACCCTCTTTTGCCGGAGCCAAACCTTATCAGCAGGCATACGATCGTGGCGTAAAACTGATTGGCGCGACCTGCCATTATGTGACCAGTGATCTGGACGAAGGCCCGATTATCGAGCAGGAAGTGATGCGTATCAGTCACAGTGATTCAGCAGCCGATATGGTTCGCAAGGGAAAGAATTGTGAAAAGGCGGCCCTGGCCAACGGGGTGCGTTATCACTTACAAGACCGGGTCATTATCCACCAGCATAAAACCGTCGTGTTTGCCTGACCTTAGGGGAAATGACATGACTATCTTTTTGATCCGCCACGGAGAAACGGCCCAAAACCGTCAACAAATCGTCCAACCGGCAAACGTGCCCCTTTCTGATATGGGACAGCAGCAAGCTGTTTTATTGGCTGACAGGCTAGCCAGCCTTGATATCGGCCACATTTTGTCCAGCGATTTACCCCGAGCCGCACAAACGGCCAATCAGCTTGCACGCAAAACCTCTGCAGTACTGACCTTAACGCCTATATTACGGGAGCGGAATTTTGGCGATCTACGGGGCCAGTCTTATAGTCAAATTGCGCTGGATTTTTTTGCTGATGATTATCTGCCGCCCAATGGTGAGTCCTGGGGTGAATTCAACGCCAGAGTCGCGGATGCCTGGCAACATGTTGTGGCCTTAGCGGCTGAAACACAGGGTAGTTTAGCCGTAGTCACTCACGGCTTGGTATGCCGGGCGATGGTGGCAAATCACCTCTGTTTGCCAGAAGGCGTATCATTACCCGATAAATGGCACAATACCTCCCTCAGCGAATTCAGAAAATCCCCTCCCCACCACATTCTTGCCCTTAACAATGCAGATCACTTGGCTAAAAGGGAGATCCGTAGTGATGCAAGTGCCCCAATTTAAACCGCCTATGGCTTAAAAGAAGGCTTGATAAGCGATATTAAGCTTATTGTCTGCACGGCGGCGTTCAGACCACGCTGTGGAAGTATTGCCTGATTGCCACTGCTGACGAGTAATACTCACGTCCATATAGTGCTGTTTGCTCAAGCCTTGAATACGACTACTGACCAGCCAGGTAAGGTTTTTAGGCAGTTGCAGAGCCTCTCCCTGGGAAGTCTTGAATTCTGGTGGAGCTTGCATAACAATACCCAGACCCAGGTTTACTCTCTCGCTAAGGTAATAATAGGGCACAAAAGACCACTGTTTAACACTTATTTTTTGATGGTAAGCACCCCAATTTAATTTTCCTGATGCATAAGCAATACTGGTTTCCACAAAGAAATCATGTTTGAAATATTGGGTAAGCAACAATTGGTAGTCCCGTTGTCGACAGCCTTTGAAGCTGATTTTTGCTTTGCGTAATTCAAGTTTGCTGTGTTCGGGCAAGGACTGCTTCAACCAACTCACACCGGTAGACCAAAATTGCTCGCTCGCCTGGCAGTGTAATGATAAAAAGGTCAGAAATAAGATTAAACACTTAAGCATTTTTTGATACCTCAGCTTAAATTTCAACTACCAGAACCAGCCCAATATAGTCTTCTTCTGGTATAAATGATGTATCCGTTTACATGGTTAGGTATGTAAACGCATCATCAGAAAACACTCATGTCATTCTCAGAGTGTGATTTTGACTCCCAAGCCTATTGGCTGTTTTGGGTACACTAGAAGCAGTTACCCACCAAAAAAAACAGCAGTTTATTTTCCCAGACAACGCTGCTTTGAAATAAGGCCGCTCACCGGCAAAAACGCAAGCAAGGTTGGCACTTGGTGGCGGCTAAGTTAGTATGTTGTCGAGAACAAAAATTGACTAAAAGTCACTTAATCACCCACGGGAAAGACATGAAGAAAATATTATTATCCCTTACTAGTGCAGCTGTAATGCTTAGTTTAAGCGCTTGCAGTAATCCTAAAGTAGACAATTCCACCCAAAAAGTGACACCCGATACGGCATCCGTATCTGCACAGCAATATGAAAATGTACTGTTAGGCGAATACAGCGGACCCTATGACGGCGTACCGGCGTTTGACAAGATGGACCTGGCGCTGCTAAAACCGGCCTTAAAAAAAGGTATGGCGCTTAAGTTGGCAGAAATAGCAGCTATCGCCAATGATCCCGAGCCGGCAAACTTTGCCAACACCATTGTTCCTCTCGAGAAATCAGGCAAGGCATTAGGGCGAGTATTTACTTACTGGGGCATTTGGGGTTCCAACAATAACAGACCCGAGTTTCGTGAAGTGCAGGCAGAAATGGTGCCACTCATCTCTATTTTCAATTCTAAAATCACCCAAAATGACAGGCTTTTTGCCCGGGTAAAAGCAGTCTATGCAAGCGAAGCACTCAAGAGTCTCACCCCAGAGGAACAAAGAGTCACGTGGCTAACCTATAACGGCTTTGCCCGTAATGGTGCGACCTTAGACGGTGAAGCTAAAAGACGCTACGCCGCAATTAATCAAGAGCTGGCAAGTCTGCATACGGCGTTTGGTAATAACATACTGGCTGATGAAGAAGGCTATGTGTTGTATATCGACCAGAGCCAACTTGCTGGCCTGCCTGAATCCTTTATCTCTGGTGCGGCGGCCTTAGCCACCAAACGGGGGCAGGAGGGAAAGTACGCAATCACCAACTCCCGCTCCTCTATGGACCCCTTTTTAACCTACTCTGATGAGCGGGCTTTGCGAGAAAAAGTGTGGAGAACCTACTATAGCCGGGGTAACAATGGCGACGAACATGACAACAATGCATTAATTAAGCAAATTTTGACCCTGCGCCACGAAAGGGTGAAGCTGCTTGGTTATGAAAATTATGCCCAATGGCGTCTGGAAGATCGTATGGCGAAAAACCCACAGAACGCCATGGAACTAATGCAAAAAGTATGGCCGGCCGCGATAGCTCGTGTTGAGGAAGAAGTCGCCGATATGCAAGTGCTTGCCGATACCCAGGGGGAAAAAATCACCATTGAGCCCTGGGATTATCGTTACTACGCTGAGAAAGTACGCAAGTCAAAGTACGACCTTGATTCCGATGAAGTAAAGCAGTATTTACAACTCGATAAGTTACGGGAGGCCATGTTTTACGTAGCAGGGCGACTGTTTAACTTTGAGTTTACGCCGGTAGCCGAAGGCACGGTGCCGGTATTCCATGAGGATGTAAAAGTATGGGACGTCACGGATCTTACCAGTGGTGAACATATCGGCCTGTGGTACTTAGACCCCTTCGCCCGCCAGGGTAAGCGCTCAGGCGCATGGGCTACGACTTACCGCAGTCATACTACGTTTGATGGTAAGAACACCGTATTGTCGTCAAACAACTCCAACTTTGTTAAGGGCGCTGAGGGTCAGCCCAGCCTAATCTCCTGGGATGATGCAGAGACCTACTTCCATGAATTTGGTCATGCCTTACATTTTTTATCTGCCACTGTGGCTTATCCTAAGTCCCATTCCGGGGTGCGGGATTATACCGAATTTCAGTCCCAGCTGCTAGAACGCTGGTTACTGACCGATGAGGTGATTAACAACTATTTGGTGCATTACAAAACGGGGGAAGCCATACCCGCGGGGCTGGTGACAAAAATCAAACAAGCGGCCACGTTTAATGAGGGCTTTAAAACGACCGAGTATTTGGCCTCGGCTATGATGGATTTGTTGTATCACACCACCGATCCCGACACGATCGACCCACAACAATTTGAGCAAGCCCAGTTGGCTAAACTAGGTATGCCGGCACCGTTGGTGATGCGTCATCGTAGCACCCATTTCGGACATGTCTTTTCCGGTGAGGGTTATGCGTCCAGCTACTACGGTTATATGTGGGCTGAAGTACTGACATCGGACGCAGCAGAAGCCTTTGCTGAATCACCAGGGGGATTTTACGATAAAGACCTAAGCGCAAAGTTGGTTAAGTACTTATTCTCCATTCGTAATGCGATCCCGCCGGAAGAAGCCTATCGACTATTCCGCGGCCGTGATGCAAAAGTGGAGGCGCTGATGCGTGACAGGGGATTCCCCGTAAAGTAATAGAGCATAACTAATTAGGGCCTAAGGGCCCTTTTTATATCCTTCCCCCTTGATAGGTGATCCACTCACAAGGCGCTGGCAAGTTTCATACTAAGTATTAAAGTCCATCCTGAATTAGACTAATTAGCTGTGAAGATCGCCTTTACTGAGATTGCGTACGGTAACGGCTATTTAGGCTATTGACGCTTTGTGCCTTAAGCCGCTGTCGGTTTTTTAATGAATCAACGTCACCGACCCTATCGGTTTGTGGAGCAAGCCCATAACTCCGAGTCTATTGGGCCATGTCATACTTTACCAGGTAGAAGCCATCATCCCGAACGGCCTGCTACCATCTTCTAAGGTTTATTTCTGCCATAGCCTGGGAAACTATTTATTTAATTTCCTACTGCGGACTAGCAGCCCCAACGCAGCCAGTGCCATGAGTGCGAGGGTATCTGGTTCGGGTACGGCAGCCGCCCCCTCATAAGCTGAACCTTCATAGAAGCGTATCTCTCTTATCGTTAGATAATTGTTGTCACCGTGGTTGGATAGGATCGAAATCCGCACCAAATCTGCTACCGGCATCAAGGACGACAAATCGATGATTGTATCTGGCGCAGTGCCAGTGGCCTGGGCGATGTTAAAATTGCCTAAGTCGCTGAACAGGCCACCACCGATCGAGGTCATGATATTGACGAGGTTGGCCCCTCTGTTCGTAGCGTGGCCTTGATGGCCATTCCACCAAACGAGGTGCGATAGGCCGAATGTACCCGGCAGCGTGAAGTCCACTACCCCAGTTGGGTGCCCACCTTGAGTAACCCACTGGTTCGAGTTCGATGCAACGTGGGACGCGTTGGGCGATCCCGCATCAAGTATATCGCTCATGCCTGAATTATCGGTAATACTCTTCACAGCCCAATCAGGGTGATAGTCTGGGGTAGTGCTGGACACCGTGACTCCAGAAATAAAGTCGGCCTTAATTAGTGATGCACTGGCCGTACCCGCAATGGAGACCAACAAACAGCTGAATAAGGCCCTAGTAAAAATTTTCATTATTTAAGATTCCTTTAATTCCTTCACAAGAGCCTTGGAAGGTAACAGTTAAACGGATAAATCATCATATAGAGCATTATTTACCCCACGGATTAATAGGAGCACATATTGCGCCAGAATAATAATGTCTTTTAATTACAATAACTTACAGTGCTTTACAGTGTAAAGCACCCGTTATTATTTTAGATTTGCAAAGAAAACTGACAGTAATATTTAGAAATACAGCCATTTGCCTAAAATTCTAACATGCAAACAGCCATCGATATTGAAGGCTTAGTGTAGGTTAAGTGTGGCATATTGTTATGTAGCCCTTGTATTACAAGTTGCACCCCAACTCTACAAGCCAGGCAATGCAGTGCCTGCAGGCCACCTGTGTAGCAGCCGTGACATTTGTTGGTGGTAGCTAATTCTCCCATACCGTAACCAGGGCAAAGCACTTTACCAAGATAAGCGCACTTATTATTCGGCATGCGGGAAAAATCTGACACATTTTAAGGGT
>JBLHIW010000029.1:0-19406 GCA_047618055.1 Paraglaciecola sp.
CTGGTAAACAAGTGTTCACTGCTCAGTACGATATTGAGTTGTCGGATACGACCGCTGCGCACAAACAACTCAGTGCTTTGCTCAGGGGACAAATTCAACTGGGCCAGGCAAAGTTGACTGCCGTCTTCCCAGGTGATGGCCAATGAGGGTTCTACTGCGTCATCTAAACAGTACACGATGGGCACTTGACTCCAGGTAAAGGCCAGGGCACCGGCTGGAACCATGAGCACCTGCCAATTGCCCTCTACGTCCAGATAAGTAAATTTCTGTGTGTCCCTTAGGAATTCCTGAGGCCGTAATAAATTTGGCTGAAAACTTACGGCCCCCCCATTCACTCTTATTCCTAATTCTGCAAAACGTGCCAAAATCTCTTCTTTGACCTGACCGGTCATGCCCGGTTGTTGAGCACCTGCATGTTTTGGCGTATGGGAGTAGGGGTCACAGGGAAATGCACCAAATCGTGTTGGGGTTTTATTAAAACCAAGGCCTTCTCGCACCCGATAATATAAATCGCCAAGACGTTGAGAACTTGCCTCATTCCCTTGTTGTTCGAGAGCCAAAAAGAAGTTTTCGCTCACCGCCAGCAAAAGCTTGGCGACCATATGCCAGTAAACGCAACCCAAACCTTCAAAGCCAAACATGCCCCCGGAACGACCGGTAAACTCCTGATGGTTGAACACTTGCTCATACAATGCCTGCAACGGGCCACGGCCTGCCTTAAGCTTTTGTGCATATTGCCCGGCCAATGCCTCTAATTGCTGATTGAGGTCGTCAACGTTAGTAAATTCCGGATTAAATCGGTACTGTCCATCATCATCCCGCAAAATAATCCGTGTATCGCCCCTGGCAAGCATATCTTGCAACAATGGTATCGCTTCTACCTGTGCTGAGGGGAGCACATTTTTCTGTAAGAATCCGGGTAAATGGCGGTCAGGGTAGAGAATAAAAGTTTGCTGGTCTTCTCTGTATAAATCACTGTCAAACAAGGCTTCCAGCACCGTTACTGCCTCTTGTGGTGCTATGACTCCGGCACTGAGCGCAGCGACTTGTCCTTCAAGCATGGGATACAGGGTATCTACAGACAAACTTTCTGTTTTCAGCTCAAGTAAGTTGTAAGCGTTATAAAGACCGTCATTACGTAAATTGCTGGCAATACTATGGTCAATTGCAACGAGGGCGTCTTCCAACAGAGTAGCAATTTGAGCAATGGGCTGTTCAACCTTGCCAGCAAAGGCGTTTTGACGATACACCGTCTCACGATAGCGACTCGCTGCACTGCCTAATTCCAGCAACGATTGATAACGCTGTGCCGCACTTAATGGCTGAGAACTCAATAACTTTCGTACATTATGCAATGCCCCGGCGGTATCCGTCATCCACTGGGCGACTTCACTTGAGAGGGTGGTTACAGGCAGCGTAGCATTCAATAATTGTTGCAAAAATTTGATATAGCGGCGCAGGTAATAAAGGGTCACCATCGATAAACCCTGACCCACTAGAGCATTGTTAGCATCATTCCATTCCGGACGCTGGGTATTTAACCAGATCCCCCCATCCACCACCAAGTTACCGAGTTTGGATAATAAGGGAACCAGCAGTTTTTCCAGCAAATTAACCTGGTAAACCTGAGCATTGGCATCGAGTACCAACTTACCGTCAACTCCCATACTAACAACGCGCTGCTCAATTTTATCGGCCAATTCCTGATCGTATTCCACCGTTGCTTTAGCATTTTCCAGCAAGGCTGCAAAAGGCTTGATTTTGTAAGGGACATTGGCATAACAAAAAATGGCTTTATGCAACAATTCATCCAATCGCTGGGGGTGAAATTGTTGGGACAGTTCTAACATTTTTTGCAAATAGATGATCTGATGATCACCCCAGTAGCCAATATAACTCCAGGGATCATCCGGCTCTTCCACTTCCCAGTCAAAGCCCTCTTTAGTCACCCGATAAGGGTTATAACCATCCATTGTGGATGCGTTGACAAACTTGCCAATGACACTTTCAATAAACTCAGGGTAACTAAAGGTCAACGCTTCCCAATTTTGGAATATGTCCCGCCAATTTCCCTGATAAGTCTGCAAGCGCTTGCCGTTCTCATCTTTTAATTTGATCGAAAATTGGTTCCAGGGACGGCTTGGATCCCCATGCCGACGACCAAAGATGATCGGCAGGTATTCACTACTCAGTCGCAGCAACTGATTATCGTTTTGTTGTGCAACGAGTGCTTGCAGTTGCATAAAGTTGAGTTTCTCAGGCAAGCCAGCAAACATCTTTTGATGTCGTTGATATACGCCGTGATTGAATAGTTTGATGGTGTCAGCGAAATCCCCGGTAGTGATATTGTATTGGTCATTAAACGCACCACCACGCAAGATATTAAATAACACGTTAGCATAATGATGCACTGCAACATGCTCCTCAGCAGTCGCCTGAAAACCGTCACCCCCAGCCATAATGCGCCCCAGCTCATCCGAGCCCTTCGCTACGGATATATTAATGGCATCAGCCACTTCGCCCGGTTTTCCCAATTGCCGGCGTAAGGCAACAGATTGGCTTTGGGTCTGTTCGATATTAGCCACTAATTGCCAGGATTGTCGGGAATGTGGGCCAAGTTCAAGTTGAGTGTTAACCATATAGGCGCCTCGTATCCCGCGCTTATGGATTTCCTGATGAAGCCCTTTCCCGAGGCGAAAATTATCCAGTTGTTCGGAAGAAATAAGCACTTTTGGTCGATCGAGACCCAGGCAAAACACCGTATTGGCTTTAAGGGATTCGCAGGGCTCAGCCCGGTCAGTGATGCCAGAATAAAGGGTGAAAAACGCTAATCCAGTCTGATCATCCAGCTCACTCCATTTGTAGGCGTCAACCAGGTTACTGGAATTTGTCTGGGTAAAACGGGGGGTACCCGCAGGTAAAATATTCTGCAGACCGTCGATTAATTCCAGCGATGTGGGGTGTTCGGCCAAGTTTTTTAGTTCACATTGGCGGGCAAAACCGAAAATATCGCTGGTGACCCAGGTGTAACGAAAGGCTAATTGCAGATCGTGATTAATTTCTTCAAAACACAATTTGTTACCGAGCAGATTTTTATAGATGTTACGGCTAAGTTCATAACGCCCGTCATGCTCCATGTTAAAGGGTTCCCACTGACACTGATTACCGTTTTGATTGACACGGAACATCGTTTTACAGCCGGTATGCGGACTACTCCCGTGGATATTATCCACGGTAACATAGGGAAAAAGTGCAGTCTCTGGTGACACTCTACCCGCGGTCAAACCTCCGTTGGACGACACAAATAACCAGTGATCACTATCAGAAATAATACTGATAAAAAATGGCGCCATCTTGTCGACATTATGTATAGCGTAAAATCGTTCGCCACCGAGGGTGGTGAATTCACCTGATACAACACGACTGTCTAATTTTTCAATATTCATAATCTATTCAACTTTCTTAGAGTTAATCAACTCATAAGCAAAAAAACTGAGGAAGGTTGAGGGGTTTTAGCCCCTTAACCCGCCCCTGACATAAAACATTACTCTTGCAACTGGTAAATCCTGACGTAATCGACTTCCATTCTTACCGGGAAAATACTGTCGTCAATCGGTCCACCTGCTCTACCCCATGCGCCGCCAATCGCCAGATTTAGGATGAGATGGTAAGGGTGGTCAAAAGGCCACTCTTGCCATCCACCTGACTGATTGAAATAGGAGAAATACGGGCTGCCGTCAAAAAAAACGGTGATTGAATCCGGCGTCCACTGAATAGAATAAAGATGGAATGCCTGGTCGACATTTTCTCCATTAATACTGGCCTTGCGCTGCTCCCAATTACGCCAGTAAAAAGCCTTATTGTGAACCGTGCCATGTATATTATGCATATCGAAGCCGACGTGTTCCATGATGTCAATTTCGCCAGAATTTGGCCATGCATCACAGCTCGCGCTGCCTTGCCAATCTTCATTGTCCTGACACGTGCTTGAATATTTAAAGGGATCACTGGGCAACATCCAAATCGCCGACCATGTACCTTGCCCGGCGGGTAATTTGGCACGGATATCCGCCCTGCCGTAAAGAAAATCGGCCTTGCCCAGGGTATGGATCCGGCCGGAGGTGTATTCGGCCCCAGCATAGGCTTCTTTATGGGCCTCAATCAGTAATTTCCCATCCTCAACTCGCACATTTTTTGCCCGACTGGTGTAGGTCTGATCTTCGTCATTTACTTTTCTTGCCGGCCAGATATCAAAATTCCATTTTTGTTTATCTGGCGCGCCCTGATAATCAAATTCGTCAGACCAAACTAAGGTCCATGCTTGTGTATCAAGGACTTTTTTGCGCACAATGATGGCACTTAAGATGGCTTGTCCTGCAGATGCCTCAAAGCGTATATCGAGCTTGCCGTTGGTCACTGCAACATCCGTCACACTGCGCACCAGCGCCGACTGATGTTTGCCATCTCTGGCTAATCGAACACTCAGATCAGTAAGCACGGGAATGCCCTGTGCGATGACGTCAAAAACCCGGGCGTCCATGGCAATATCATCCGGCTCAGCAAACTTAAAGGTAATGTCATAGGATCCGTTATCAAGAGGATGCTCGAGGTGCAAGGCTCCGACACGATAGGTACTAAAAATAGTAGGGTCCTGAGAGCCATATATTTTACTTATATGGCCTTTTTCAGCAGTCATTTTCAGCTTATCTGCCTGATAATTTACCCCGTCCAAACCACGGTATTCATCGCCACCAACATTCACCGCCCAAATGACGGAGTCATGATAAAAAAGTGAGTTTACAGCGGCATGATTGAACTTGCTAAGTTGTTGATTTTTCGTTGATATTTCCGATGTCACCCTCGGTTTATCTTGTTCGCCGGATTGGTCTTTTGAGCACCCCGACAACACGCTCAGAGTAATCAGGGACAGGTACAAATTCATCTTAGTAAAAGCAACGTTCATGTATTTACTTATCCGTAAATTGCTTGCGGGCCAGCGTAAGTATCTGGACGTAAGTGCTAATAAAAATCCATCAGACAATAAATTAAGCACAACCTAACGCAATCTAAAAACGCCCAAAGGGACTTGGCTTGCGACAAGAAAACCCCTATTTTCATCCTTCACTTCACTTTGATTCAACACATTGTTATGGTTAAACTATGGTAAAAAACAGATTCAAGGAAGGGTGAATACCAATCCATTTAAGTGAGGCCACAAGGCCATACGTCCACTCCACCTTTTCTTTATCCCGCCTCAACGCATTTGAATACGTCCCTATTAACCTTTGTGTTACATAAATGCTTTGGCATTAACATTAAAATCCCATAAAGCAATGAGTCCTAAAGCCAAAGGCGCTCTCAGTCACTTAAAATGATGGGGGTATTGTAAATATTGGATAGCACGTATCGGAGAACACCATGGAAACCAATAGCGTTAAACGAAAGACGCATTTTCGTTCTATTTCGTTAGCTATCTCGCTGGCCATAGGCCTGGCGGGATGTGGCGGCAGCTCGACAAACAGCGATTTTGCCTCGGTAGATGCAAGCGTTCCTGTCAGTGACTGGAAGCTAATATGGAGCGACGAGTTTGATGGCGCCGCAATAGACTCAAGTAAATGGACACACGAAGTCAACTGCGACGGTGGTGGTAACCAAGAGCAGCAATGTTATACGGATAGTGCAGAAAATTCCTTCCTCGATTCGGGCATGCTAAACATCGTTGCCAAACCCTCTGTTGATGGTGAGCCTCTCCCTTACACGTCCGCGCGAATGGTCACTAAATATCAGGGCGACTGGACCTACGGTCGTTTCGAAATGCGCGCTAAACTACCTGAAGGCCAAGGCACTTGGCCGGCATTTTGGATGTTATCAAGCGACGAGATTTACGGTGAATGGCCAAGATCTGGCGAAATAGATATCCTCGAAGCAGTTAATTTAAAGGCCGACGATAACGGTGCCGAAGAGCGCAGCATTGTCGGGCAGCTCTATTATGGCTCCGGCACGGCTAATGCTAATAATCAATTTGACAGTTCAGGCAAAACATTTGACTTGCTTGACGGTTCCAACCCTGCCGATGATTTTCATACTTACGCCATCGAATGGCAGGAAGGAGAAATTCGCTGGTACGTAGATGGCTATTTATTTCAAACACAGAAGCAATCAGAAGTTCGCTTCAACAGTAAAGGTGAGGCTGTTGGGCTGGTGCATAGAGGCTGGTATGCTGAGTTTTTTAATCAGGTCACCGGAATATTAGAAGATAACTGGACTGCGGCACCCTTTGACCAGGACTTTCATCTATTGTTGAATTTAGCCGTGGGTGGCAATTTTGCAGGCAATGTGAATGAAGGTGGCATTGATGCCGCTGCATTTGCCGAAGGTGCACGTTACCAAATTGATTATGTTCGCGTATACGAATGTTCAGTTAATCCATTAGATGGTAAGGGTTGTGAAACAGTCCGCGCAGGTTATAAAGATGAAGCCACTGATGAAAAGCCGACAGGTGCACTCGTACTCGGTGTAGCGCCTACACCATCAGCACCAGCTCCAGAAGTCGCAACGCCGATTACTATTTTTGCAGACGCAGTCAACCCGTCCTGGCCTCTTTGGGATTGCTGTGCGGGCTCTACCCCAACGGTTGAGAACGATGATGCTCAACATGGTGCGGTTGCAGAATTTTCAGTTTTAGGTGTACCAGAAACGGTCCAGGGATTCTTCAGTCGTGATGTTGGCACTGCCTATAATGCTTCTGCCATGTTGACCACCGGTTTCTTCTCCTTCGAAATGAAAATGGTCACTGCGCCAAGTGATGCTGGTTCCGTTTGGCTGATGAAAATGGAAGCGGATGGTAATACCTCTGACAGTGGTGAAATTCCTCTCAATGCCAGTATTGAGGGTGTTGACCCTGTTGTGGGTGAATGGCAAACCTATACCTTTAGCGTGCAATCCCTGGCTGATGGTGGTCTGGATATCAGTGCGATAGATGTGATCATGATGTTCCCAACATGGGGTACGGGCTCCGGTGCGGTATATCGTATCGATAATGTTAAGTTTGAAGTGCCCGGTATTACCTACCCTGAATTAGTCTTGTTTGAAGATACTGCAAATACCGCATGGCCCCTTTGGGACTGTTGTGCAGGCTCTATGCCGACGGAAGAAATTGATGACGCAGCACACGGTACGGTTGCCGAGTTTTCTGTTCTTGGTGTACCAGAGACAGTTCAAGGCTTCTTTGGTCGTGACAATGGCAGCTTCGATGCTTCAGACCTATTAACTGATGGCGTTTTTGAATTCGAAATGAAGGTTGTTACTGCCCCAAGCGACGCGAGTTCTGTTTGGTTTATGAAGATGGAAGCAGACGGCAATACCTCGGCTACGCCTGATACACCGCTAAACACCAGTGAAGAAGGCCTGGACCCTGTTGTAGGCGAGTGGCAGACCTACACCTTCAAAATATCTGATTTAGCCGATGCCGGTTTAGATATCAGTGCCATTGATGTCGTAATGGTATACCCGGGTTGGGGTACAGGCTCAGGGGCGGTTTATCGCATTGATAATGCTAGGATCTACAATCCAAATGCAGCTAGCGCTGGCCCAACAGGACCATCGTTAATCGCATTTTCCGATGCAATTAATCCAGCATGGCCATTATGGGATTGTTGTGCGGGATCAACACCGTCAGTAGAAATCGACGATGCAGAACATGGTGCTGTCGCTGAGTTTGATGTTTTGGACTCTGCAGAAACTGTACAGGGTTTTTACAGCCGTGATGCAGGCACACCTTTTGATGCATCAGCATTGTTAACAACCGGCACCATTAGCTTTGAGATGAAAGTGGTTACGGCTCCAGCAGCAGGAACACCCTGGATATTTAAAGTTGAAGCCGGTGGCGCAACCTCCGACACGGGCGACATTGCGTTAAATACCAGCCAGGAAGGACTTGATCCTGTCACCGGTGAATGGCAAACCTACACCTTTGATTTGTTAACACTCTCCGATGCGGGTTTAGATATTAGTGCCATTGACGTCATCATGATATTCCCAGCTTGGGGACAGGGTGCGGGTGCAGTCTATCGTGTTGATAATGTCATCATCAGCAACCCGAATGACACAGGTGGCAATGGTGGCTCATCAGCTGCCGCGCTAACCTTGTATGCTGATGCGATGAACGCAGAATGGCCATTATGGGATTGCTGCGCAGGTTCTACGCCAAGTGAAGAGATCGATGACGCAGAGCATGGCTCAGTGGCTGAATTTGATGTTTTAGCCTCAGCAGAAACGGTTCAGGGCTTCTACAGTCGGGATGTCGGCATGCCATTTGATGCAGAAAGTATCCTATCTGGAACCTTCAGTTTTGAAATGAAAATTGTTACTGCTCCTGCCGATGGCACGCCATGGTTTTTAAAAATGGAGGCCGATGGCAACACTTCTAACACCGGTGATATTCCTTTAAATACCAGTAATGAAGGACAAGATCCTGTTGCTGGGGTATGGCAAACCTACACTTTTGATGTATTGGCACTCTTGGACGCAGGCTTAGATATCACCGCCATCGATGTGGTCATGGTCTACCCAGCATGGGGTCAAGGAGCAGGTGCTGTTTATCGTATCGATAATGCGGTGTTTAAGCCGTAATAGTTCGACATTACACGGCAAATAAATGCCAGTGATAGGCGTGTTGTTTAGCCAGAAAAAGCAAACAACACGCAACTTAAACTAGTATTTAGCCAAGCATTCTGAACTTAGATGAATTTTTTATTACAGCATTGAAGTTACGCTGACAGTCTAAGTTTTTTAAAATTAGTTCGACAATAAAAGTAGGGCAATTATGAAACATATTACCTTCAATAAAACAAAACTCGCGGTAGCCATGTCTATGCTACTCGGGACAGGGATGTCATTTTCTGGTCATGCCCAGGAGGCAGAAGCGACTGCGGATAATGACGTAGAAGTCATTGCAGTTAGAGGGATCCGTGGCAGTTTGATGCGCGCCATGGACATGAAACGTGAAGGCACTGGGGTGGTAGATGCCATCTCAGCAGAAGAAATGGGCAAGTTTCCGGATACAAACTTAGCCGAATCTCTGCAACGTATCACCGGTATCACCGTCAGCCGTACCAATGGTGAAGGCAGTGAAATTACTGCCCGTGGTTTTGGTCCTGAATTTAACCTGGTGACCCTCAATGGCCGTCAAATGCCAGGTACCGGTAATACCCGTTCCTATGATCTGGCAAATCTTTCGTCTGAAGGTGTTAGTGCACTGGAAGTCATCAAAACGGCCAGATCAGAAAACCCCAGCGGGGGCATTGGCGCTCTGGTAAATATTATCACAGCAAAGCCTCTCAATTCGCCGGGTCTTAAATACTCAGTTTCGGCGAAAGGCATTTATGATACCTCTAATGTCGATGGCGATGACGTAACACCTGAATTGGCTGCCTTATATAGCAATACCTATGCGGACAACACCATTGGTGTAGCCTTATCTTTGTCTCTTCAGGAGCGTGATTTTCAACAACAAAGTGCCAATATACCCGGTTGGCAAGCTGACCAGGGTTTGGGCAACGCCACCGGCGCAGATGCGATTGATTTACGTGGTGAAGATGCCGATGGCAATAAATTGGGTCACACCTATTTCCCCAGACAGATTTCATACAATATCAATGATACCCAGCGCCAAAGGATCAACGGTCAGTTAACCCTGCAATATGCGCCGACTGAAGACATGACGGCAACACTTGATTACGTGCGCTCTGAAGCGGAAACCGCCGTTGAAGGTTTGGGCTTTGGTATCTGGTTTAACTTTGGTGGCAACATTAATGCCTATGAATTAGATGAAAATGGTACGGCGATTAGATTTAATGAATCCAGTAATGACTTTGCCCATTCGGCTAACGTATCAACCACGTTAGTTGAAGCCGAGTCCATTGGCTTTAACTTTGAATGGCAACTGAACGACGATATTCATCTGGAATTTGATTATCACGACTCAACCAATGCCGTCGATAATGGCAAAGATACCGGCAGTGGTCACTCAGGAAACGTGATCCTTGGTCCAAATAATATCGACAACAAAACCTACGATTATACTACCGGCGAAGTGCCGAATTTTGCAATAGTCTGGCCCAACGGCGCGGCAGAAGCTTCTCCCGGAGATTTTGACCCCTTGTTTGCGCAATTTAGCCGAGGGGCTGGCGAGTCAGCCATCCAACAATTCCAGTTTGATAGTGAATGGTTAAATCCCGATGACAGCTTTTTGATCAATGTTAAATTTGGTTTGGCTCACACCGACCAAACCATTGGTGGCTATGGTGCTAGCAATCCTAATCAGGGCCCTAATGGTTATAATGGCAATCAGGCGATTTTCCCTGACAGCATATTTACCCGTCAGGACACCGGTGACTTCCTTGACCAACTCGATGGTGGTGGCAGTGATTTAACAACAAATTATTATTACAGCTTTGATTATGCCGAAGTGATTGCACGAATGGCAGCCAACAATGACCCCTTCTTTACGGACCCCTTCGCCACAGGTGGCATTGATAGTTTTGGCGAAGTCAACGAAGAAACAGCTGCTGTCTATGCGCAGGCGGCCCTCTATTTTGAATTGGCCGATATGCCCATCGATGTGAACCTTGGCCTACGCTACGAAAAAACCGACGTCAGCGCCTCGGTTCAACAACAGGTAGAAGATTTCATCGTTTGGTCAAACCCAACCGAATGGCAATTGCGCTTTGTGCAAGGCTCTGCAGGGATCGTCGTCGGTGAGTCAGATTATGACTTAACCTTGCCCAACATCGACATAAAAATGGAAGTAACTGACGATATTATTACCCGTTTCTCGGCCGGCAAGACCATTAGCCGTCCAAATTTAGGTCTGTTGGCAGGTATTCGTACACTTTCCGGCAGCCCCAAACCGGGCAGTCGAACGGGTGCTTCAGGTAATACCGGATTGTTACCTTTTGAGTCCACCAACTATGACTTTTCGGCAGAATATTACTATGCAGAAGCCAGTTATGTTTCTTTAGGGTATTTTCGCAAGAGTGTTAAAAACTTTATTCAATCGGATATCTCAAGGATTACCGTTGATGATCTCCGTGATCCCTTAAACGGTCCAAGAGCCGCTGCAGCTGTCCAGGATTTAAGAGACGCCGCTGGCGACCAAAATTTAATTCCTGCTGATGGTGAGATCTGGACGCAAATCATTGCCAATGGTGGCGGGGTAGCCGATGCCTGTTGTGATACCGAAGTTGTGGTGCAAAACAGTGACGACCCATTAATAGAGTGGCAAGTTAGCCAGCCTAGTAACGGCGAGACGAAGGAAGTGGATGGTATTGAATTCGCATTGCAGCATATGTTTGGTGAATCAGGCTTTGGTGCCTCTTTTAACGCTACATTCGTTGATGGTGACGTAGAGTTTGATGTGGATAGCTTTGAGCAGCAAGCTCCCCTTGTCGGCCTCAGTGATTCGGCTAACTTCCAGGCCTTTTACGAAAAAGACGGCTTGTCGGTTAAGATCACTTACGCATGGCGTGATGATTATCTAATTGGTGTTGGGCAGGATCAAGGTTCAGCAGAAGCGCCTCCACAATTTGGTAAGGAATATGCACAAACGGATTTAAGCGTCAATTACGATGTTAACGAAGAGTTGACCGTGTTTTTTGAAGGTTTAAATATCACCAACGAAACTGAGCAAGGTTTTGGCCGTTATGCAGAGCAATTTTTATTCGCTCGTCAGTATGGCCCAAGGTATACATTGGGCGCTCGTTATACCTTTTAGTCACTGATTGTTGTACAGTCTTAAAGCCGCCTTTGGGCGGCTTTTTTTTCATTTTATCTATTCTATTTTGAGGATCTAATAAGTGAACAATCCAGTCCGAAAAATCACCATCGTCGGAGGCGGTACTGCAGGATGGCTAACCGCCGGCGTGATTGCTGCTGAGCACCTTGCCCATTCAGATAGCGGGGTGGTAGTGACTTTGGTTGAGTCTCCTGACGTAGCGCCGATTGGCGTGGGTGAAGGCACATGGCCGACTATGCGCGGTACCTTAAAAAAAATGGGCATCAGCGAAACGGACTTTTTTCGTGAATGCGATGCCTCCTTTAAACAAGGCGCAAAATTTGCCAAATGGGTAAGCGGGGATGAAAAAGACGCTTACTATCATCCCTTAGTATTACCCCAGGGATACGCTGAAGTTAACTTGGTGCCTTTCTGGTTAGCTCAAGGGAAAGATAAGCCCTTTGCCGACGCTGTCAGCTTCCAGGGTTACCTCTGCGAACAGGATCTGGCGCCAAAACAAAACACCACGCCGGAATTTGCCCATGTGGCTAACTATGCTTATCACCTGGACGCGGGTAAATTTTCAATATTTCTGCAAAAACACTGCACCGAGAAGCTGGGCGTCAAGCATGTACTCGATCATGTAGTAGGCGTTAATGAAGCCAGTAACGGTGATATTAAGTCTGTTTCGACTAAACAACATGGGGATATCGATGGGGATTTATTCATCGATTGCACTGGATTTTCCGCTTTATTATTAGGTAAACATTACCACATTCCCTTCATTAGCAAAAAACACATTTTGTTTAATGATACCGCCCTTGCCGTGCAGGTTCCCTATGAAACTGCAGACAGCCCCATTGCCTCCCATACTATTTCCACCGCGCAAAGCGCTGGCTGGATCTGGGATATTGGGCTACCCACAAGACGAGGGGTGGGCCATGTGTTTTCGTCTGCTCACAGTAGTGATGAACAGGCTGAAAAAGAACTGCGCGCCTACATTCGCCCCAGCCTCGGTGCCAAAGCAGATGATATTGCCCTTCGCAAAATCACCTTTGAGCCAGGGCATAGAAAAGTATTTTGGCATAAAAATTGTGTAGCTGTTGGCCTGGCGGCAGGCTTCCTTGAGCCCCTCGAGGCCTCTGCCTTGGTCTTAGTTGAGCTCTCTGCAGCCATGATCAGTGAGCAGTTACCGCCATCCCGGGATGTGATGGATATTGTAGCAAAGCGCTTCAATGAAAAATTTCTCTATCGCTGGGATAGAATTATCGATTTTTTGAAGCTGCATTACGTCTTGACTCAGCGCACTGACACCCAATACTGGATAGATAATTGCCAGCAAGATACGATCCCCAAAGGCCTGGCAGAATTGCTGGAATTATGGCGTTATGAGTCTCCATGGCATAACGACTTCACCCAGGTTGACGAGGTATTTCCATCGGCAAGTTATCAATATGTACTCTACGGGATGGGCTTCAAAACACACAACAGGGCGACAGCCAGGCGCTCAGACAATGCCGAGCTGGCCCAATTGAATTTCAGTAAAAATATGCAGTTAAGCAAAAAATTATTAGCCGGATTGCCGACTAATCGACAACTGATCAATAAGATCCACCAGCACGGATTACAAAAAATTTAATCTTGAGGAAGTTTTATGCCCAAGCATCAACTATTGGACAACGTAAGTCACAAAGATTTGCGCATTATCACCGAACACAAGCCTGAATATGGCGATACGGCCAGTTACACCACGGTGTTTGTCAGCGAACTTCGCGATGTGCAAGGTCACTACCCCTTATTTTTTCGTAAGAATAGTGAAACGGCTCAATTTGAAGCCATCGCCTTGTTTGGTTTTGCCGAGCAAGAAAACTTGTATCTAGACGATATGGGCTGGCATGCCAGTTATATTCCCCTGACGATCCAAAGACGGCCATTTTTAATTGGCACGCAAAACATCAATACACACGGTATCCTCACCGAGCAGACGGTGGTACATATTGATATGGATAGCCCACGGATAAGCAGCAGCGAAGGCGAAATGGTGTTTTTGCCCCAGGGCGGTCAAAGTCCCTTCCTGCAAGGGATCAGTTCAGTATTAAAAAACATCGATGAGGGACATCAACAAACCAGAGCATTTATCGACGTACTATTGGCCAATGATCTGATTGAAGCGGTAAGTATAAAAGTCCAGCTTGATAACGGCTCGCAAAATGAACTTGGTGGTTTATATACCATAAACGAAGAAAAAGTCGCGGGATTGAGCTCAGAGCCCTTAAATTCACTGCATCAGCAAGGCTATTTGCACAATATACATATGATCTTGGCATCCATGTCGAATATGACAGCCTTAATCGAAAAGAAAAACAAAAAAAATAGCGTCTAAGGCTGATATGTTAAACATCCTCAAGCAGGTAAATGAGCGCATAGATTGCTCCTATGATTCTCTGATGGATGATATTTTGTGTTCAAAGGAGCCCTTAATTTTTCGGGGCTTAATTAACGACTGGCCTTTGGTCAAAGAAGGGCGCGTGTCGGATCAGGCAGCCGATAAATATCTGCGTGACTATTATAATCAGCAGCCCGTTCACCTTATGTCTGGGTCGCCAGGCATAAGGGGGCGTTTTTTCTATAATGATGACCTCAGTGGCTTTAACTTTCTAAGAGAAAATACCGCCTTAACCACGGTACTAGATAAAATAAGCACACAAGCATCAGAGCCTAACCCATCCTCATATTACGTGGGCTCAACATCGATAAATCATATTCTTCCGGGATTTCGTGAGAAAAATGATATTCCAGCGCTAAAAGACAAACCTCTGGTGAGTATTTGGATTGGCAATCAAAGTCGCATTGCGGCCCATTATGATGTAACCGACAACGTGGCCGCCGTCGCCGTTGGCAAGCGTCGTTTCACCTTGTTTCCACCAGAGCAACTGGACAACCTATACGTTGGGCCCCTTGATTTCACCCCTGCGGGTCAACCCGCAAGTCTGGTAGATTTCCATCAGCCTGATTTTGATCGCTTCCCCCGATTTCGTGAAGCCCTTAAATCAGCACAAGTAGCAGAATTGAATGCCGGAGACGCAATTTTCATTCCCAGCATGTGGTGGCATCATGTGGAAGGCCTGAGCAAATTTAATGTCTTAGTCAATTATTGGTGGCGACAGGTGGGACACCATTTGGGGGCGCCAGCCGATGCCCTTAACCATGCCCTATTGAGTATCCGGGATTTACCCGAAGAGCAAAGAGCTGCTTGGCGTAATATTTTTGAACATTATGTATTTTCCCCTCAGCCCAACGAACACATTCCACCACAGCGCCGTGGCAGCGTGGGGGCTATTGATGAAACCTTAGCCCGACAACTCAGGGCCCAGTTGATCAATAAACTAAATAGATAATAAACTGGGGTCAGGGTTAACTTAATTCTGTAATCCTGGACTATACTTTTACCTTCCCAATTTACATGGATGTAAACAAATGGCCAGATTGCCTCGGGTCAGCCCTATAAATGTTCCTCAACATGTTATCCAACGGGGAAATAATCGCCAAATCTGCTTTACCAACGAGCAAGATTTTGCAAGTTATGTTAGCTGGCTGAAAGAATATTCTAAAAAATACTTGGTAGATATTCACGCCTGGGTATTGATGAGTAATCACGTACATTTACTGTGCACTCCTCGCAGAAGCAACGGCATCAGTTTGATGATGCAATCATTGGGAAGGCAGTATGTTGGATATTTTAATCGCTGCTATGACCGCACAGGAACACTGTGGGAAGGTCGCTATAAGTCTTGCTTGGTACAAGCCGAAGATTATCTGTTGCAACTCTATCGTTATATAGAACTTAACCCCGTTAGAGCAAACATGACAGAACACCCTGCTGATTATCACTGGTCAAGCTATCAGATTAATGCACTCGGAAAAAAGTCTGAGCTATGTACACCACACCCACTATATCTTGCACTGGATCACGATATCAAAAAACGTCAGGCGGCCTATCGCGCCTTACTTTCATCCCGAATGGAGACTAAATTACTTCAAAATATTCGCATTAATTTAAACAAAGGAATGGCCATCGGTAGTGACCGCTTCAAGCAAGAGATAGAAGCCTTAACAGGCAGAAGAATGACAAAACAAAAAATGGGACGCCCTCGTCAGCTCACAGAAAAACAGTAAACTAATGGGGATATTGGAATTATGTTAACCCTGACCCCAGTTTCACCAGTTTCAGCGCTTTACCCTGCGTAAACCCAGTAGCGCGAATAATATCAGCATAAACCCGCTTGTTGCTCCGCCACCTGATCCGTTTGCAGGGTCTGGTTGAAATATCTCGGGTGGATTGGGCGGCGGTGGAGATGGCAGTACCAAAGGATTTTCCCTACCGCTAAAATACTCCTCAGCCAGGGCTGTTGCGTCTAGTCCAACCTGGATCCCTATTCGCCGGCCAGGCACATCATCCACCGGAGGATGAATCCCGCCCCATATGCGAGACAGACTGGTTTGATCAGAAGCGTCCCTATAGGTCGCCCATTGCAAGGTGATGTCCACACTCGGCCCTTGCTCAAAGACCAAAAATTCATTTTTTCTGGCCACAAACTGCGCCATACCACCGGGAAAAAACTCATCTCCGGTAATCATGCTCAGTACTTCTGCGGCGGCCCGGGAAAATGTTGAGTGACCAGAAACATAGCCGGCAAATGGGGGGGTAACAAAACTGGGGCGCTGATAGGGCCACCAATTTTCCGCTAAAATCCAGGCCACTCCGGCGGTATCCGTTTGAGGGTCAACAATCGCGTCAGGTCCTTTCCAGGCATACAACTTCACTTTCCCGACATTTTGTCCTTGTGCGCCGGCCAGGGGGTCTTCCATTTCTACTAACTCAATCTTGCCATCAAATAAGGGTAAACCAAGGGGGTGATAAGTACTTAAATCTGGGTCTGAACTTTGGCCATAGTCTGCCATATGGCGTATGGCGGATATGGGCCTGATATAGTCGTAATACCCTTTGATACTCCAGGCACTTATCGCCGAATCATGCATTGCGCCGCCAAGAGCCAGATAGGCTTTTACATCCCATTCTAATGGACTCAGTGCCTCACCCTGCCCACGATAGCGGGATGTAAAGTCAGGATGATCGCTAACGGCATCATTTAAAATAGTATACCAATGACCCGGTGGCGTCTCTGAGTCTGGACCGTCTGCCCAGAATTCAGCCAAAACACGAGTATAGTCACCCCGAGGCACCAACTGGCTGACATAAGGTGCGCTGGTGCTTGGGTTCATGGCATGTCCCCGGTCACCCGCTCCCCCTTCAATTGATAAATAAAAATTTCGTAACGCTTCGATACTTTGTGGCAGTTCGTTAGTGTTGCCAATTGAGCGAGGGGAGATGTCCCACATAACACCATCGGTGGGATCAAGATGGGAAGACCATAAGGCGACAAGGGCATGATTCCATTGGTACTCACCAGCAATCGCCTGATCCCCCAGTAAATAGGCCGGCACCCCTGGGTCGTGATAAACCGGAAACTCGATGCCGTCTCGCCGATACATATTTTTGCTTTGCTCTTTAAGCGCGAAAGGGGTCACCTTGCCCCACTCCGCCCCTAAAAACGGCGGAATACCGGTTTCGTTGCCCGCCTGATCAATGAAAATATCCAGCGCTAAGGGTTGCCAGCGATCGCTATTGCTAATAGTAGGGTTACCCGCTTCGTTTGGGTCAAGGCGCATATTGACCGGTTCATATTGGGTGTTTTGATAGAAATTTTGTTCATTGGCACCATCTTGTAAGCCATATTCTATAAGACAATTGGCTATATAGTTACCCAATGCCGGGGCGCCATCGCTGGCAAAATCCATTGACACAAAACTTTGCTCCACCCCAAAGAACTCGGACATTTCGACAAACGCTATTTGGCTTTCCCTCTGACCCGGTGACACGTTAAAGCGATGAGTAAGTAGTCGATACATCCCGTAGCTGATAGCCTTTTCACGTGCCTGGGGGATATCCAAAGCCATGGACACAAGTTGTTGTTTTTGACTGCCATCAAAGGCACAGGCCTGCAGGCCGGAACGTTCACCGAGGAATACCGGGGAAGCCACATCGTCATATAAGGCCCATATATCATACATTAAGGCAGATGAGTGGTAGAGGTTACGTGCGTGTACGGTAGGTCTGGCGAAGTCATTACGAATAGCGAACAATAGGGCTTCATTCCAATTTCTCGCTACAGAATGCTCAGGCTTATAGAGTGCTTCCTGGGCACGCACTGAAAGAGACAGCAACGACAAATAGATGACAAAAAAATAGACAAACGCTTTAGTTATATTGACAAATTTCAAATTTTCAGACTCCTTTAATACAACTATTCCTGCGCCCACCAGAGCACACTAACTTAATGATAATATTTAATTTTTGTCATAACTCAGGCAGTAAAAACCTAATTTAATGACTATGTACTTTCCCCATCAAGGAATATAGCGGCCAATGATTTTATGAGCCTACTGCCGCATCTGCATACTACACCCGCCTAACCCTGTTCCAGACGGGTAAACACCGGTTCATTGACTTTACTCAATGCCGGATTAAAACGATAACCCGCCAGGTCAAATTGGGCGAGCTGGGATATTTCACTCACGCGGTTTTGAATGATAAATCTGGCCATCATGCCCCGGGCCCTTTTGGCAAAAAAGCTGATGATTTTGTATTGGCCGTTTTTACAGTCCTTAAATACCGGCGTGATTATCTGAGCATCCAGTTTTGCTGGTTTAACCGACTTAAAGTACTCGTTAGATGCCAGGTTGACTAAGATATTATCCCCCTGTGCTTGCATAGCCTCATTAAGTTTTTGGGTGATAAGTTCTCCCCAAAATTGGTAGAGGTTAGTGCCTTTTTGGGTATCTAGCCTGGTGCCCATTTCCAGACGATAGGCCTGCATCAAATCAAGGGGTTTTAATAAGCCATAAAGACCCGAAAGAATACGCATATGCTGCTGGGCAAAACTAAAATCATCCTGGCTAAACGAAGCGGCGTCTAGGCCGGTATACACATCACCATTAAAGGCGAGTAGTGCTTGCCTGGCGTTGTCCTGGTCAAAAGGTAGCGTCCAACTGGCATAACGGTCCGCATTGAGTCCTGCCAGCTTATCGCTGATCTTCATTAATGAGCTAATTTGCGGGGGGCTTAATTTACGGCAACGGACAATCAGCTCTTCGGAATGCTTTAAGAGCTCGGGCTGAGTACATTCCTGGGTAACAGGAGGTGTATCGTAATCAAGATTTTTCGCGGGGGAGACAACAACTAACATTCAAGATCCTTTAAAATGACAAAGAGTAAGGAAAACAAAAACGGCGCGGATCATAACAATTCATCGAGGTACTGGATACTAGATACTAGATGCTAGATGCTAGATGCTAGATGCTAGATGCTAGCAAAATATTCGAGACTGTAAATAATATTTGTGTGGCCTCTGCGGTGGTAGATTTTAGTATCCCGTATCCCGTATCCCGTATCTCGTATCTCGATTAATGTAGCTGAGTTTTCCCCAGCGCTACCAACAAGCCTTCATGTACTAGGGGATCAAAGGCACAAAAGATCACTTTTCGTATATTGCTTTCATGAGCCAAAGCCTCA
>JBLHIW010000030.1:0-19273 GCA_047618055.1 Paraglaciecola sp.
GCCAATGCCAATGCAATGGCACTGGCTATCAATGTATTTTTCATCTTAATGACCTTTTATTTCTGGTATCCACGAACAAAGATATTCGGCAGTAACGTCAATCGGCTAAGCCTTCATGGACACGCTATAGTTAAAGTTAAAGAGCTATTTACTGAACTAATCATAAGCTAACAGGAATGCTGAGGTATTTTGATAGGTGTATACCCCTATATGGGGTGTTTTTTTAACCGTAAGAATAAATTCCCTATCAGGTTGTTTTTACCAAAACCTTTACGAAGGGAGCCATTCCAACTTGCTTGAAAATCAGTCGTTATTTAGGATTGAGTTGGAGTGTGAAATCAAAAAGATCCCTACATGAGTACTTATCCTTTGAGACAGCTAAGTTTGATCAATACTCCCTACCACCATTATTTATCCTGCGACCCTCGCTATGGGCACGTTAATTTCTGTGTAAAACCGGCAGTTATTTGGAGTAATTATTTACTCGGACTTGTGTAAAGAGACAATCATTCTAATTTGCTTAAAAATCCCCCCCCCCAAAAAAAATTAGGTCGAAGTGCAGCATAAATGCCGGTAACACCATTCCCTCTTGATATGTGATCAACTCAGAGGGCGCTGGTAAGTTTCATCACAAAACGTAAGGTCGAAGGAATGCTGGCTGCCTTTAGATACGTTTAAATACAGCTAGAGGGTTTGCCAGCCCTTCCAAAATGGCGATAGCAGCGTTGCTTACACATTATCCCTTAGACAGGCAAAACCACGCCACGATTACGTTAATTTTATCCATCGCGCAGTGTTCCAATATCTAGGAGGAATGGCATAATTCTGTTGCTTGGGACATATACCCTGGGGTAAGTGTAAATATATTTTCAGCCACTGTTGATCAGACAAAGTCTTTCACAATGCGTTGCACCGAGGCATGGTAAAAGGGCACGTCTATCCCTTGTTTAATATTGTCGGCGGGATAACCATAAAGACCAAAGCGATTATCCCGGCAATGACTCATGATTAACACATAATTAGGCTGGGGATAGCGGTGACTGGGGAAAGGATTAAGAACAGGCACCTGGTAACGATCAAATTGCATCAAGGCGATTTGACGGCCATTACGTATGATAAATCCATCAAACACCGGTTTGTTTAAGATGGCGTATACCGCGAATTTAGGTATCTCAATGGCCATTCCCTGCCAGGTCATTTGGACTATTTGCAAACGTTCCACCAGTGATGTTATTGATTCTGGTAATTTTAAGGCTTTCATCTTTACCCCATATTTTGTTGGCTATTTTGTCCCTAAAACTTCAGATAATAGTCCTTACATAAACTGATATAGGCCGGGCTATATTGTTCTGCCTGCTGGTATATATGCAGATGTTCAACTTTAACATCTGCATCACTTATTAATGAGTATCGGCCGAATTCGAGCAAATGACGAATAATTTTGCCCTCGGGCCTGGCACTGACTAACAGCCTTCGATGACATTGCAAACCGAATTGCGCGGCATAGTCAACTGCATCCTCACTGTTTTGGGCGGGCAATACACAGACAAAACGGCCATTTTCATCCAGTAAAGCCGCTACGTTTTCCAGCAGCTGTTCATGGCTTAAGGCCCCGGTTTGTCTGGCGGTTTGCCGCTGCTGCTGACTAACAAGTTCTGCACCTGGCCTGATTTCGTCCCCGCTTCGTCCGTAGACCGGGAAATAGGGCGGATTACTCACGATCAAATCAAACTTATCGGTGGGCACAAAATCCTGCAGGGATATCCGGGAAAAATCTAAGCGGGTTGTCCAGGGGCAACATTGGCCATTGGACCTGGCCTGATGGATCGCTGCGGCATCAATATCAATGCCAGTTATGCGGCTATCATCGGCGCTCCTTTGGGCTAACATCAGGGCCAAAACACCACTGCCGGTGCCCACATCCAAAATATGCTTTGCCCCAGCTACACGAGCCCAACTGCCAAGCATAATACTGTCGGTGCCCACTTTCATGGCGCAATGCCCATGTTCGATGAAAAACTGTTTAAACTCAAAACCCTTACGTTTAACCATTTAGAATTGCTGTAAGGTGATCATTTGCGCCGCCACATCCTGCGCGCCTATGGGTTTGTACTTCGCCAGCGGACCCAACATCAATGGCGAAACAAGCTGGGCAAATTGAATGCCAAGGGATTCTGCCAAACGGCTTTCCTGGCGCAAGCCTAACAACAATGATGGCCGCACCGCACTGGCGTTGTCCAGGCCAGATAGGGCGAAAATCGCATTTTCCAGCTCTCCCTTCACCCGCAGGTAAAAACTGCCGCTTTTTGCATTGGCTCCCACCGATGAAATCCACACAAAGCTCTTAGCCCGCTGTGCTCTGGCAAGCTGAGCAGCAATAAACACGTACTCAAAATCCACCTTACGAAAGGCCGCTTTGCTCGCCGCCTTTTTAATTGTCGTGCCCAGACACACATAGATATGCTCGGCCCCGAAGTAGCCCTGGTAGTCCTCCAGTTTTTGATAGTCGATGACGATGGGTTCAAGCTTGCCTGCAGGATCATCAAAGTGCCGATTTTGCAGGGGTTTACGGACTAAGCAGGTGACTTTTTGATAGCGGCTGTCGCCGAGCAATAGCCCTACCAGAGCCGAGCCCACTAAACCGCTGGCGCCTAATACTAAGGCATTACATTGTGATGGCATATTTTACCTATTTACATGAAGTCTATACAATGACCGGGATTTTACTCACAGAACATCAATAATAATGAAAAAACTGAGCTACGTACTATTTTATCTCTTTAGCCTGACGGCTGCGGCCAATACTTCACTGAGTCCTGAAACAATGAGCATAGAACGAATATTCCAATCTCCCGCACTTGAGGGCAGCGCGCCGAAGAGCCTAAAAGTGTCCCCTGACGGCAAGCGAGTGACCTTTTTGCAAGGCAAAAAGGACGACTACGAGCGCTATGACCTGTGGGAATACGACATCGCCAGTGGCAAGACACAAATTTTATTCGACTCAGATGAGTTGCATTCTGGCCCCGAGATACTGTCCGACGAAGAAAAAGCCCGTCGTGAACGCATGCGCTTAAGTGGCAGCGGGATTGTTAGCTATCACTGGTCAGAAGATGGCAAAGCCTTATTGTTCCCCCTGGCGGGAGATGCCTATTATAAGCGTTTAGGAGATGATAAGGCCCAGCAAGTACTCAATACCAGCGAGTTTGAAACGGATATTAAGTTGTCACCCAAAGGCAACTATATTTCCTTTATTCGTGCACAGAACCTATACATCAAGCATATCCTTACCGGTAAAGAAACCGCTTTAACCACCGATGGCGGCGGCGATATCAAAAATGCCATGGCTGAATTTGTTGCCCAAGAGGAAATGGGACGCATGACCGGCTATTGGTGGGCACCAGATGAAAGCCAAATTGCCTTTACCCACGTTGACGAGTCACCGGTACAAGAGATCACCCGCAGTGAGATTTATGCTGATTCGATAAAAACGATCACGCAACGCTATCCCAGTGCCGGCACAAACAACGTATTGATTAAACTCGCCGTCACCGATCTAAGCGGTGATCACAAACAGTGGGTAGACTTGGGTGCTGAGCAAGATATTTATCTGCCAAGAGTCAAGTGGATGGCGGATGGCCAAACCCTAAGCTATCAGGTACAAAGCCGTGACCAACAAACCCTGGACTTACTCACCTTTGATACTCGCTCAGCAAAACAGTCTACCTTGCTGAGTGAGAAGAGTGCTACCTGGCTGAATTTGCATAAGGATTTGCACTTCTTAGCAGATAAAAAACACTTTATCTGGGCCTCAGAGCGGGATGGTTATAAGCATCTTTATCTGTATAAAAATAATGGCACATTGCTACGCCAACTTACTAAGGGCGGCTGGGTAGTCGACGCTGTTGAGGCGATTGATGAAAAGAAACAAGTGGTTTATTTCAGTGGCCGCGCGGATACACCCACCGAAAGCCACTTATACACAGTTGCACTAAGTGGCGGTACAGTTGAGCGAGTGACAAGCCGCAGTGGTACCCACCACACCAGCTTCAGTAAAGATGCCAGCGTTTACGTAGACAGTTTTTCAACCACCAATACCCCCTGGCAAGTCAGCTTGCATAAAGCCAATGGAGAACACCTAACCTGGTTAAGTGAAAACGCCATTACCCCTGAACATCCACTGGCGCCTTATCAAAGCCAATGGGTAGAGCCTGAACTTTCGACCTTTACCACCGATGATGGCACCCAACTGCACTACCGCTTGTACACCCCGACTAAACTGGAAGGGAAACACCCGGTGATCGTATACCTGTATGGCGGGCCCCATGCACAGTTGGTCACGAACAGTTGGCAGGGCAATCGTGGTTTGTTGACGCAATATTGGGTTAATAAAGGCTATGTGGTATTTACCGTAGACAATCGCGGTTCAAACTATCGTGGCAAGGCCTTTGAAGATCCCCTGTATAAGAAAATGGGCGAAATTGAAGTGCAAGATCAGGTCGCTGGCGTTAAGTTTTTACGCAGCCTGCCCTATGTCGATCCCACCCGGATTGGTGTACACGGCCATAGTTATGGTGGTTATATGACGTTAATGAGCATGTTTAAGGCCGGTGAGTATTTTCAAGCAGGCGTCGCCGGGGCACCCGTGACTGATTGGGCCTTATACGACACCCACTACACTGAACGCTATATGGGTAATCCGACAGTTGATGGACAGGCTTACACCGCGTCATCGGTCTTCCCTTATGCCAAGGACTTAAGCGGGGATTTGTTGATTTATCACGGCATGGCCGACGATAATGTATTGTTCAGCAATAGCACCAAGCTTTACAAACACTTGCAGGACCTGGCTATTCCTTTTGAAAGCATGGATTATCCGGGTAAAAAACACAGCATTCGCGGCAAGAATACCGGTATCCACTTGTACCATACGATCACCAATTTCTTCGACCGACATTTTAATATGTAGTTAGCCTGCGGGAATGGTATGACTACAACAAAAGGGCGTCTTAACAGGCGCTCTTTTTTCTATCCCATTCGACCTAGGCAAACATATGCGTCGCCAGCGTTTGCTGGAACCCTACCACCGTATCTTTTTTCAGTTCTTTTCAATGGGGTTTTCCTGCCCCAATATCCAGATTTTCAATTCTGCGTCCAGGTCAAAGTGTCCTGCGGTTTCCACCTTAAATTGCGTGATCGCCCTATAGGCAATGGAGTGATAATCAACCTTCCTGCCGATTAAGCCCTGCTTATCAATGAGCAATAGTCGCTTGTTAGTAAACACATATACCCGAGTTAATTCAAAATACACATTTCAGGGACAGACGGGGTTAAATTCAAAGCGTCCCCCGGGGTTTAAGAGAATCTGGGTGAAAATCCTGAATAATAATTTACCAGTGGTATTCTTCACTGGAAATCATAATGTTAGAGTAGGCACACTTTACATTCAGTCGACGCTTTTATTTCATGCCCAAGATTAACCTCAACGATATTCAAGCCGCCAGCAATAGAATTAAGCCTTATATAAAGCCCACTCCCATTCTTGAATCGAGTCTGCTGAATAACTGGCTCGGCCATCAGATCTTATTTAAGGCCGAGTGTTTGCAGACAACCGGTGCGTTTAAATTGCGTGGTGCACTCAATATGTTGTTGAAGGCAAAGGAGGAGGGAAACTTGCCCCAACGGGTCGTTGCCAGTAGCTCGGGCAATCATGCCCAGGCGGTAGCCTATGCGGCAAAATTATTGGGCGTAAAGGCGACTATTTTCAGTCCCCGAAATATCTCTGCAGTGAAAGGGGCCGCCACCCGTTATTATGGCGCCGAACTTGACTTAAGTGACACCCGACATGAGGCGGATGAAAAGGCCCAACATGCCGGGCAACAGGAAAACACAATCTGGCTACCGCCATTTAATCACCCCGACATCATTAGTGGACAAGGCACGGTCATGTTGGACACCTTCGCCCAAACACAAGACCTTGATGGAGTATTCGCCCCCTGCGGTGGGGGCGGGTTATTGTCAGGTTCCCTTGTCACTACACGAGCACTGAGCCCGAATACCCAAGTTTGTGGAGTTGAACCCTTAGCAGCCAATGATGCCGCTGAGTCACTTAGAATGGGTCACATTCAGCGCCTGTCCTCACAGCCCCAAACGTTGGCAGACGGCGCAGCCACACTGGCGGTGGGTGATATCACCTTCCCTTACCTAAAGCAATTAGACGATTTTTACGAGGCCAGTGAAGGACAAATTGCTTACTGGACCCAATGGCTACAACACCTGTTAAAAATTCATGTGGAGCCGACCTGTGCCATGAGTATGGCCGGTGTCGTACCGTGGTTAGCGGCGCAAACCGAAGCCAAAAAAGTTCTGGTTATTTTATCTGGTGGAAACATCGATCAACAAAAAATGCAGCAAATATGGCAACAGGATCATCTGAGCCAGGTGCCCGATCTAACTTTGGCATAGTAATTTAGCTGCACTTAACGCTTATAACTGCTCGGCTGCTATCCCCGAGCGATTTGGGTATATCAGCCGGGGCTGTGGTCTGAACATGACTTGCATCCGGGTGACACTTGAGGCAACGTATTCACACTTAATATTTGGAACCTGTCATGAAACTATTTTTACTAATCTTCAGCATATTATTCAGTGGTTTAGCCTTCGCTTCTCCAAGTCACATATACAATGTTAGGGGCTATACCCTGAACGAGTCGGGTCAGCTTATCCAGTTTTCAGATATGCTGTTTGATGGCGGCAAGGTCATCGCTACGGGTAACAAGGATATTGCCACTAACTATCCTGAGGCGACAAAAATTGACGGACAGAACAAGGTCTTGTTACCCGGTTTAATTGATGCCCATGGCCATTTATTGGGCCTGGGGCAAACCCTCTTACAGGTCGATGTACGGGGGCTCACCTCATCCAAAAAGACCGTAGAACAAGCCCGTCTTTATGCCCTGCAGAATCCCAAATTAAGCTGGATCGTCGGCCGCGGTTGGAATCAGGTACTGTGGCCGGACAAACAAATGCCTCTGGCCGAACAACTGGACGAATATATTCAGGACAAGCCCGTTTGGCTAACACGCATCGATGGTCACGCCGGCTGGGCAAATAGCAAGGCCCTCTCAATAGCCGGGATCAACCAGGACACACTCGATCCTCCCGGCGGCAAAATCCTTCGTAACGAGTATGGCCAACCTTCAGGCGTATTAATTGATAACGCGATGAATTTGCTGGAAAAACATCTTCCGCAAAACACAAAAGAGGTGCTGACAAACAGGCTCAAGGCAGCGGGAGAACATTTATTGTCCCTGGGCGTGACGAGTATGCACGATGCGGGTATCCCCCATGAGGTTTATCACTTTTATCAGGATATGGCTGCGCAACAGCGTCTGCCCCTGCGCATTTATGCCATGCTCGCGGCAACAGATCCCCAGCTAGCCCTGATGTTGGACAGGGGCTATGTAGGTGATCAGTATGATTTTTTGTCTATTCGTAGTGTAAAGGTCTACGGTGATGGTGCCTTAGGCAGCAGAGGCGCAGCGATGCTGAAACCCTATAGTGATGATCACGACAATAGCGGTTTACTGCTTACCCGAGAAACCGACATTCAGCCCCTATTTGATCTCGTATTGAGTAAGGGCTTTCAATTGAACTATCATGCCATTGGCGACCGGGCCAACTATCTGGCCTTAAATCAATATGCCGACACCTTTAAGCGTATCGGTGGTCAGGAGCTGCGCAATCGTGTTGAGCACGCTCAGGTCATTGCTGTAAACGATATTCCCCGTTTCCTTACTCTTGGGATTATTCCCTCCATGCAGCCCACTCACGCCACCAGTGATATGAACATGGCCGAAGAACGTATTGGTGCCGAGCGCCTAAAGGGCGCTTATGCCTGGCAAACGCTTTTACAGCAAGGCTCACCTCTGGCCTTTGGCTCAGATTTTCCGGTAGAGCTGGCCAATCCCTTTTTTGGCTTGCACGCTGCCGTTACCCGTCAGAACAGACAAAACCAGCCCCAAGATGGCTGGGTAAAGGAGCAAGCGCTTAACATCAAACAGGCATTTCGAGCCTTCACTCTGGATGGCGCGTATGCCGCCCACCAGGATAACGTTTTGGGCAGCCTTACTCCTGGGAAATGGGCTGATTTTATCCTGATAGATAAGGATATCTTCGCCGTGCCTGAAAGTGATATCTGGCAGACCAAGGTACTGGAAACCTGGATAGGGGGGATGAAACGCTATGAGCTGGAATAAAAACCGGATCCTGCTGGGATAAAACGACATGCCAGTATATATGATTCAGGCTGCTCTGACGGCAATGTTTACCCTCGGCGAGAACTGTTTTTAATTTTTACCACAGAGAGCAAAGAGGAAGGGCAATTTATTGTTATAAAGCCTGAAAATTTCAGTGCCTTAACCACCCTATAATCTTTTCTCTGTGAGCGAAGCGCTCTGTGTTCTCTGTGGTGAATTGCTGTTAGCTTTTAAGCACCTAATAACCTTTCCTCTGAGAGCCGGCAGCTTCCAGTGCGACGGGTATAAGTTTACTTAGCAAACACCACGTTAAAGGTAACCGGCACGCTTAGGCCGATACTGCCCAAACCAGCGATTTTTTGCAGTAACTCTACGCCTGGTTTTAGACCAAAGTCCGCAGCGGAAATCAGTATCGGTTTAGTACTGCTGGCGAGCAATTGACCATCGTCGTTAAGGCTGATTTGCGCCATAATTGTCATGGATTTTTCAATGCCCATTATTTGTAAAGTAATCGGCAATTGAATCGTCAGTGACTGGCCCACTTTGAGCTCCATGACCTTCACAGGAATACTCCCACGAAGCGTGGCCTTTGGAAACTTGTCCACCAAAAACAGTTTTTCCCGCATACGGGTGTTGCGAATGTCGATGCCGGTTTCAACTGAGGCCAAATCAATTTCAATAGCTAGTTGTCCTTGCTCAGATAGGCTGCCACTTAAGTGGGTAAAGTGATGAATCTCACTTATATGCTGATTTTTGGTTGAGATAAAATATAAAGTGGATTGCTCATTCGACAATTGCCAATTGGCCAAAGCATTCACGCTAAAAAATGTACAAAGTAATGCATAAAAGGTAATTTTAAAAATAATGTTCGCCTGTTTCATCGTCATTCTCACTGTTGGTACTTAATAATACTCTGCCAATCAACTCTTTGATCACCCATCACAATAAAATCCGGATTCGATACGGATTCTCTCTCATTGTAACTAAGGGGTGCAAAGTTGTGTGCCACAATAGCGCCGCCTGCCTCACTGACTATGCACTGGGACGCGCCCGTATCCCACTCGCCGGTAATACCGATACGTAAGAATACATCTGCTTTACCCTCTGCGATATAACACGCCTTTAGGGAGCAACTGCCTGCAGGCAAGGTTTGATAGCGTCTATGTTCACTCATGTTAGACATGACTTTCTCCCTGGCCTGTCGACGACTAATGGCAATCATCACTACGCCGGCTTCTGGGTCGGCTAATTTGCGAACGGTAATCTTCTTTGTTTCAAGTGGGCTTTCTTTATAAGCACCGTGTCCCTTGAGGGCAAAATAGAGCGTATTACCTGATGGCCAGTAGATGACGCCCATAATGGGTTGGTTGTCTTCTATCAGGGCGATATTGACTGCGAAGTCTCCGCTGCGGGCGATAAATTCCTGGGTGCCGTCTATCGGGTCAATTAGCCAGTAACGTTTCCAGTTTCTGCGCTGGGCAAGCGGGCCGTTATCAGACTCTTCGGACATGATGGGGATATCTGGGGTTTCACGGCTAAGTATCCCGGTAATAACATCGTTGGCTTTGTAATCCGCAGACGTGACAGGGGAGTCGTCATCTTTTTGATAACGGGTAAAGTCACCGCTATCATAGATTTGTAAAACCACTTCTCCCGCTTCACGTGCTGCCCGCTTGGCGATTTCCAGTAAGCCTTGTGCATCCTCAGTTGGCATTATTGTCCTCTTTTATTTAACCATTTTTCAGCTAAAAGCAGCGCTGCAATGCAACGCGCTTCAATAAAATCGTCACGTGCCAGTAATTCATCTATGTTGTTTATGGACCAGGTGATCACATCCAGTGGCTCAGGCTCATCACCAGGCAAAACTTTTTCGTACAAGTCCTGAGCAACAAAGATATCCATTCGGGCATTAAAAAACGCCGGGGCCATACTCACATTATACAAAGCATGCAAAGTCTCTGCGCCAAAACCCACTTCTTCTTTAAGTTCTCTATTGGCTGCCTGAATGGCCGTTTCCCCCGGATCAATTAAACCCTTGGGAAAGCCAAGCTCATAAGAATGCAAACCCGCAGCATATTCACGAACCAACAAAAATTCATGCTCATTGATGAAAGGCACAACCATTACTGCGCCGCGACCACTGCCGGCAATACGTTCAAATTGACGCCTGGCACCGTTGGAAAATTCAAGATCAAGTTGTTCAACCTTGAATAAAGCGCTGTTGGCAATAATCTTTCGTTGATGTATTTGTGGCAGTGCTTTGTTAGGATCTATTTTGCTCATCTATTTACAACAAACTGATGTTGCCCAAATTGCTTAAAAATCAATAGCTCAATATAACCTGAATATGAAGGACACGCCACTTGTCAGCGATAATCTGGAAAGACATTAGCACCGTACTATTAGATATGGATGGTACCCTGCTGGACCTGCATTTTGATAACCATTTCTGGTTAGAACACTTGCCAAATAAATTAGCCCGGCAACGCAATATCCCCCTGGCAGATGCGAAAGCCTATATGCTGGCCGAATGTGAGCAGGTTACCGGTACATTGAGCTGGTACTGTCTGGATTATTGGAGCGAGAAACTTGATTTAAGTATTGTTGAAGCCAAACGTGAAATACAACATTTGATCAGTATGCGAGAAGACACCCTGCCCTTCCTCGATGCTCTAAAAGCGTCCGGCCGGGAGGTGATCCTGGTGACGAATGCCCATCCCGACAGCCTGTCTCTCAAAGTGGAACATACTCAACTCGATAGTCATATCGATACCCTAATTTCTACCCATGAGTTTGGGGTGACCAAGGAGTCACAATTACTGTGGCAGCAATTACAACAACGCTTAGGTTTTACTCCTGCAAGCACCCTGTTTGTAGACGATAGTCTAGGCATATTACAGGCTGCTAAAGACTTTGGTATTAAGCACTTACTCGCAGTCAGTAACCCGGACAGCAAGCAAGAGCCAAGAGAGATTGAAGACTTTCCCGCCGTTGAGGACTTCCGTTATTTGCTAGATGACATTCTTTCTCAACCTTTCTTGGCAAAAGAATAAGTCTCTCGAAAACACTCTGGAGTTAATAGCCTATTAAAACTTAAGGGGATAATAGCCTTGTCCATCGGGCTGGCCGAAAAACTGGGCGGCTTGCTGTACTTCTCTGGGTAGGTTGGGGTCCGGTTTGAATTTACCTTCGACAGAAAATTGCATGGATTGGGGTATACGGGCGATAGCGCTTAGTCCAAAGCTGTTAGGCTCGTTTACTTCCAATAGCACGTCACTTTTATCACACTTAAACTGCGCATCAAAGTTACCTAAGACTATTTGACCATTCAAACCGGCTACTTCAGCTTTTAGCCACTGACCTTTACCCTTAAGGGCCTGGCAACCATCGGTGTAATTCAGTTCTTCAAGTTGGATCCGAAAACGCCCCTGCGCATTGACCGGAAACGGCAGAGGTAACAGAGATATAAGCAAGTTGGTGGGCAGGTAGGCTTGTAATTCCTGGGCCTTAAAGCTGTTTTTTGCCAGCTGAACCTTGGTTTTGAAAGATATTTCATCTGCTGTACGCATATTGCCAGCTTTGATTTGGGCACTCACACTGCCCCAAAGCAATGGCAATACATCCAATTGCCATGAGAGTTTATTAAGAGGCAGGCCCTTGGCGATTATCTGCTGCGCTCGGCCATGCCAGATGGTGCCTGAGACTCCCCTTAAGCTCACCCCGGTGGGAAGATCAATAAGGGAGATAACCTTAGAGGCTGGTAATTTTGCCAGTAAAAAACCAACATACACTAACAAGCATACTGCGCCCCATTTAAGCCCGTGTTTAAGCCCCATACTCACGATTTTGCTAATTTAAGTCGGCGTATCTTAACCTGGCCGGGGATATTAGCATCGGCTATATCTAAATCGAGGATACTTACCCCCATTTCTTCCAGCGCCTGCAACCAACTGAGCACATCGTTAAAAGGAGCCTGATCGACCCATACCTGTAATTCCTCTCCCTGGGGCTGCATGCGCGAAATGGCAATATTTAAACGCTCTGCAGTCTGATTGACCGCCTGGGGAAGAGAGCCGCTAAATGACTTTGTGCCGCTGCTTGCGCCACGTAATTGGATGGCACGATTAGCATTTTTCTGCACCCAGGTCAGTAACTCCTGCTGGGCTGCAATGGCCTTGCGGTCCGTTTCCAGCGATTGATTTAAGGGCGCCCAGATTACCCAGTAAAAGAATCCAACGACCATCACCATGGCGGAAATTAACACCAAACGCTGTTCACGCTCACTTAATTGTTTATAGGTTTGTTTGAGTTTGTTCACCTTAGCTCCTAATCGACAATGAGCCAATCACCTGGCTGTCTTTATTATTGATGGCACCTTGCTCTACTTCAAATCCCTGGGCTTCGGCCAGTTTCTTAAACTGCTCCAAGGCTTCAAAGTTATTCGCAACCGCCTGTATGCGCAGCTCACCACGAGAGGCATCAAACCTTAAGGTTTGCGGTTTAACCTGACTGGCGGAAAATGCTGAACTAAGCTGGGAAAGCATGACTAACATCGAGGCACCACCACCGCCCTGTTCCAGTGCAGCTAGTTTACTGGCCATGGTTTTCTTGACATCACGATAGGCACCAGAATTAGGAAAGGCACGCTTATATTCTCCAACTATTTTCGCCTTTAATTCTGCGCGCTTGACGCTGAGCTGCCCCTGCTCGATACCTTTGTCGATGAGCGTGGTCAGCAAGGCAATAACCGCCAAAACCGCTGGTAAACGCCATTTTTTCCAGTCACCGGCATTTTGTGTCTTAGGTTTGAAGTCCCCTTGCAACAAGTTGAATTGGCTGTCGATGGCGCCCCTGGCCAACACACTCATGGGCAGTTCAAGACTTTTTGATTCAACTACAACATGACTCAGTTCAACTAACTGGCCATTACTATAATTTTCTATGGGTAGGGGTTCTTCCAGGGGCTTTGCATAGTGATTAATGGCTTGCACTAACCAGGACTTTTCCCCTTGTAAACCTGCCCACTGATCCTGCCTGATAAGCAACTGTCCGCTCAGCTCCAATATTGTCCATCCCTGCTTAGCCAGGGGCAAAGCCAAGACATCAGGGATGATTTTGTCGCAGCTTAATCCCGCATCTTCTATCATCCCAAGCCAGAGCTGTAGTTTGTCTTTACTCACGACGGCAACGGCTTGTTCGTTGCCTTCTTTGGGCCCTAATGCAAAAAACTGCTGATTAATGTCGTTGCTTATTTCGTCCTCAAGCATATAAGGAATAGCGCTTAAAATCTTGCGGTTGGCTTTCGCCGGTAGGCTCACCCATTTCAACAAAATGTCGCTGGTAGGCACCAACGCGGTGATAGGCCGATGGCCTACCCGTTCGGCTAAACTGGCCAAACCCTGCGCATCAGCTAGCTCCCCAGAAGCAATAATTTCACTTTCCTGGCTTGACCATACAATCCAACTGAGGGGATCCGCTGGGGTTGAACCCAATCTCACTACTAACTGTTCCATTATGCTCTTATGCCTTGCTGTTTATGGTTCATATTCCACCAAACTCTCTTCTTAGTACCGTAACATTGTTTTTTGTATCGACGGAAAATACCGTGGCCATTGAAAATGTGGCGTTATTATACTTTGTCCTAGTATGTAAGATAAAATGATTGCTGGTCACATCAAACCAGGTTTTCCGTTCATCGCTCAATGTTGCCAATGCGGTCACATCCTTCTCTGCCAAAAAGTCCTCTGGTTTTTGCCAGCCATCCTCTGGGCGACTTGCCAATAGACTCTTCGCCTTGGCTAAATCTAGGCCGGTAGCCGCGGCCAATATTGCCGCTCCTTTTTCACTTAGCGTATTGACATTAATCTTCAAACCACTGTCGTTAGGTATGGCGCACACTAAGGGCATCAGCTTGCTCAGCCAAGCTAAATTCACGCCGTTGACCATGCGCAGTTCTGACTTGTGTGCCATCAGGTTATTAGCTGCCAGGTAGGGGAAACGCTTCGACTCATAGTCACGGTCTTCCGCTCCCAAACCCTGGATATAATCATCTTCGTCCATCCAATCTGCCAGGGAATCACGGAGGGTTTCTGCCTCAAAACTCGGAATTTCTATCTCCGCCTTAGCCAGGAGTTCGTAAAACGCCATGACTGGCTCTGGCTGGCTTGGGATCCCGGATCCATTATTTCCCGAATCGTTTTGTGGCTCACTTACACGCAGGGCATTAAGATTAAAACAGGCATGCATATCAAATAACTGTGCCTGTATGCCACCGCCGGTTATCGGATAGACAAATTCTTCAGACCAGGGCTGATTCAAGTGGATCACCCCATTACTTTTTTCTATCAATAAATTAATCGATTTACGAGCATATTGCTCTGCGCCCATGGCATACCAGTAGGCCTGGTTATTTTCCTTGATATTTGCGGCTCGTTTTACCTGTAGTTGCAGCCTTGAGCCCATTTCAGTAGCCAATACGCTCACAATTGCTACGATCAACAGTACAATGATTAAGGCTACTCCGCGCTGTTTAGCCAACAGCTGCTGTTGCATGACGCGACTCAAGTGCTTGCTCCACCGAGAAAAAACTCACGACGAATTTCACCAAAGTCTTGACTGTTAATGGTCACCGCGACTGCTCTGGGTAATACCGTACCCATATAACTTTCTTCCCAGTTAAGGTCTTTACCATCGGGGCTGCTTAAAAACTCCACCCGAAAATCAGTCACATCCTCTAACAGCACCTTTACCTTGGGCTCAAAACCAACGACGTTATCCAGATAGTTACCATATAAACGCTGTAATTGACCTTCCTGCAGGCGGTAAGCAACAGCCTGTAAAGTACTGCGGGGTAACATCAGCTGGGGGTTATGCCAGCCTGCTCGGACAAAACTGATGCCGTCTGCTTCGCTATCGAGTAAGTCCTGGCCACCTTCTATCACCGTATTATTTGCCTCACCATTGACGCGTATCGCCCTGGGTAGAGCTTGTAATATATCTCGCTCAAGAGTGAGCATGGCCCGCTGTAAACCCTCAAGTTTCTCAAATCGTTGGCTGGATGCTTCATCGCTGTCAATCACCGTAGTCAGCACCGAGGTACTCGCCAGCCCTATCAGGGTGAAGATCGCCATGGCGATAAGGATTTCCAGCAGGGTAAAACCCCGATTTTTGCTCCTGTGCCGGGTGCCGCTCATTTACTCGCCTTGGCTTTAGCCACAAAGCTGGTGACCGTAGTGATGCTCTGTTCAAATTGAGGATCCAGGCTGACCCGGACCTCAACTGAAAGCATATCTTTATCATTTGTTTTAGACACGTTCTGTTGCCAGTACCAGGTACGATCGGCCATATCCTGTGAACCTTTTTCATTATTCTTGGGTGGCCACCCCGCGTCCATATGCACTTGAGTCAGCCGGTTATTGGCAACCCAGGTGGCAAAAGTAATTTCTTCAATCTGCCCTATGCCGCTTAGATGCTCTGTGGCGGCCTTCATTATCGCAGAGCCCGTTAAGGCAAATATCACCAGCGCAACCATGACTTCTAACAAGGTCATGCCATTTTGCTTATACAGCGTCAACACCTTCATAGGCTATCCAGTGGCCCTTCGCGCAAAAGGGGCGGGCTATCCTCACCGTTCAGGCGAAAGTATGTGGGCTCATCTTCACCAAACTGAGGCTCGTAGATAAAACTCATGGAAAAGGGCGTGATATCACCACTGGACAGGATCAGCACCTGAGGTGGGGGCAGCAATTTTTCTTCTTCGCCAATTTCTACTCTGTCTTGTGAAACGGAAAGTTGTTCATCGAACACCTCCTCGTCAAATAAACTGCCGTCGGTCTCCCAGGGTAAATCATTGAGCTCCAACTCGAAATTGAACGCTTCAGGTAAAGTATGACGGGCAAATACCTTATCTACCGCAAAATACTGCCACTTTTGCTCTTGGTCGAGCATAAGGTAGACGTAGGTGCTTTTTTCCTGGTTGACATACAGGCCCAGTTGCTGTTGGTTTAATATGGCAAAGTCTGAGGCCATATTAAACACCACCTCAAAGCGCTGTACCTGCTTTTTAAGCAGTGCAGTCTGATCTTCTCCTACCACATTGAACAGCACTGTACCCACAGCCAAACCCATAATAAACAGCACCAGCATTACCTCAATGAGGGTAAAGCCAAGCTGTGTAGGTTGAAAGCGCTTGCCGTTTTTCACGCGCAAGGGCTAGTTAAGGTATTCGTTAATATTCCAGTTACCAATGTCGTCATCGGTTCCTGCCTCACCATCCGGGCCAGTACTGTATATGTCTACGGCTGCCAATTCTCCGGGACTCAGCAATTGGTAGGGATTGCCCCACGGATCCGCAGGCAGGCGTTTGATGAAGCCCCCTTGCTGATAATTGCGGGGAATAGGGTCAATGGTCGGTTCCGTCACCAAGGCATCTAAACCCTGCTCTGTACTAGGAAAAACGTTGTTTTTCAGCTTGTACATTTCCAGTGCGCTTTCCAGACTCTGAATATCCACAGCCGCTTTTTTCAGTTGGGCCTCTTCCTGACTGCCGAGTATTTGTGGTGCAATCATCGAGGCCATAATACCGATAATCAGCAGTACCACCATCACTTCAATTAGGGTAAAGCCGGTTTGTCTGGGCTTCATTTGTTTACTATTCATTACTTTCATCAGATATTCACCATATTATTTAACGCTAGAATGGGTTGCAGGATGGCCATAACAATAAACAGCACAATACCTGCCATAGATACAATCAATACCGGTTCAAATACTTTTAATGAGACGCCGACCAATGCTTCAAATTGCCTGTCTTGATTATCCGCTGCACGGCCAAGCATTTGTTGTAACTCGCCACTGCGTTCCCCCGATGCAATCATGTGCATCATCATCGGCGGAAACATTTTTGTCTGTTCCAGTGAGACCCGCAAGCTGGAGCCTTCCTTTACATTAATCGCTGCGGCTTTGACTGCCTCTTTGATGTATAAGTTCTCCAATACGTCGCTGGAAATCCGCATACTTTCTAGCAAAGGGACAGCACTGGAGGTCAAAATACTTAAGGTACGGGCGAAACGAGCGGTGTTTAGACCCTTTGATACTTTACCCAACAATGGCAGACCCAAAATGAACTTGTGGTAGCGCCTTTTCATCACCGGTTGCTGCAAAACTCGCCCAAGGCCAACCATTACAAACACGATGAAAACACCCAGAAACAAGCCATAAGCCTGCAGCCATTCACTGATCACAATCAATATTTTGGTGATAGTGGGTAAATCTTGCCCCATATGATCAAACTGGCCAACAATCTTCGGTACGACCACCGTTAGCAGCAACAGGACAATGGCCATCGCAAAAAACATCATGAGTGTGGGGTAGACCATGGCCTGAGTGATTTGGCTACGAGTTTGCTGACGCTTCTCGGTATAGTCTGCCAGACGGTTTAGTACCGTATCCAAATGACCTGATTTTTCACCGGCTGCCACCATGGCGCGAAATAACTGGTCAAACACAAGGGGAAATTCATGCATCGCCTCGGCCAGACTATGGCCCTCTACCACCTTACTGCGTACCGCCATCATCATGTTTTTCTGACGGGGTTTTTCGCACTGTTCGGCCACAGCTAGCAGGGCCTCTTCGATCGGTAATGAGGCTTCGACTAATGTGGCTAACTGGCGAGTCAGTAAGGCTAAATCTGAGGCTGAAATTTTTGCTTTAATTAAGCTAAAACCATTGGCAGACTTACCCTGGCGCTCCGCTATTTGCTCGACTTCTAGGGGGATCAGCCCTTTTTCCCGGAGCACATGGCGAACTTGCCGCGGATTGTCGCCTTCTAAGACGCCACTTTTATTTTTGCCATTGCTATTGATGGCCTTATACGCATATGCGGCCATCTATTCTTCCCGGGTAACGCGCAAAACTTCTTCAAGTGAAGTGCTGCCTTGCACCACTTTTTCACAGCCATCATCACGGATGCTTGGCGTAGTTTGGCGAATATGTTTTTCTATGGCTTGTTCACCATGACCATTGTGGATCAACTCACGAATACCCTCATCGACAATCAACAATTCATGAATACCGGTTCGGCCACGATAACCGGTTTGATTACAGGCCGCACATCCCTTTGGTCCATATATAAATTGCTTGTCACCTTGGGCGATTTTTATCCCTAGGATCTGACATTCCTGCTCGCTTGGCTGATGCTCAACCTTGCACTCTGGGCACAAAGTACGTACTAAACGTTGAGATAATACCGCGAGTAAACTAGAGGACAATAAAAAGGGTTCAATACCCATGTCTTCCAAACGGGTGATGGCACCGGCGGCCGTATTGGTGTGCAAGGTAGACATCACTAAATGTCCAGTCAAACTGGCCTGGACCCCCATTTGAGCCGTTTCCAGGTCACGAATTTCACCTACCATCACTACATCTGGGTCTTGACGCAGGATCGCCCGTAATCCCCGGGCAAAGGTCATATCAACCTTAGGATTAACCTGAGTTTGACCAATACCTTCCAGATCAAATTCAATAGGGTCTTCGACCGTCAGGATATTGCGATCCTTAGAATTAATTCCACTTAAACCGGCATACAAGGTAGTGCTTTTACCAGAGCCTGTGGGGCCGGTGACCAGAATAATCCCATGGGGTTTACGAATAAGATCGGAGAAGTGATCTCGATTGCTTTTTTTCATGCCTAAATCTTCAAGATTCAGCCGCACATTGTTTTTATCCAGCAAGCGCAATACAACTCTCTCCCCATGACTGGAAGGCATAGTTGACACCCGCACATCAACGGCCCGGCCAGCAATCCGCAAGGTTATGCGACCATCCTGCGGCAAACGTTTTTCGGCGATATCCATTTTTGACATCACCTTGATGCGGGACACCAGCATCGAGGCCATTTTACGATTAGGCCGCAAAATTTCCCGCAGTACTCCGTCTACCCTAAATCTTACTAACAATTGGGTTTCGAAGGTTTCTATATGAATGTCCGAGGCACCTTCTTTGATCGCTTCGCCAAGCAT
>JBLHIW010000031.1:0-19211 GCA_047618055.1 Paraglaciecola sp.
TTAAAAAATCAAGAAAAAATAGCACAGGCTAGGGCAAGCGTGTCTAATTCATACAGATAGACGGCCAACACGGGGTACTTTGTTCATCTAGTCGTTATCCCAGCCCGCTTTGATTTGTTTGCGCTTCACGCTGACCTTATACCCTTCCTTCGACGTTACGCTTTGTTATGCAACTTGCCAGCGCCTGTTGAGTTGATCACATATTAAGAAGCAATGGTATAGGGAGATATTAAAGTGGATTGGTATTACACCGACAAGCCACGCCCTTTAGGCGCTTAGCCTGATTATTTTGACCATATTATACTATCACACGCCTTAGTGTTAATAAGCCGGGTGATATTGGCTGAGGCAAGCATCTCAATTTGGTGGGATGCTGAGTGACAACACGGCTATTTTTTTAATACGATACGATACTTCGCTTTACCGCTTCGCAGTCTATCAATAGCCTCGTTGATTTGATCAAATTTAAAGGTTTCAATCACCGGTTTAATGTCATGTAAGGCGGCAAATTCCAACATCTTGCCAATGGTGGCGGGACTGCCCACCGGGGAACTGGATATTTGTCGTTGTGCGCCCATCAGTGCGAATACGCTTACGTCAAGGGGCTCCGTAGTGGCGCCAACAAAATGTAATCGGCCTCTGGGTTTGAGGGTGTTTAGATATAAGTTCCAGTCCAATTTCACGTTCACCGTAGATATGATGAGATCGAAAGACCTGGCAGCAGCGCCTATTTCTTGCTCATCCCGGGAGTTCAAGGTGTGGTGGGCACCCAAAGCGAGGGCATCGTGTTTTTTGCTCTCGCTAGAGGTGAACGCAGTGACTTCACAGCCCCAGGCGTTTAAAAATTTGAGCGCCATATGACCCAAACCACCAATGCCGATGACGGCCACTTTGTCGGTGGGCTTGATGTTGTATTCAATCAGGGGATTAAACACCGTTATACCACCACAAAAAAGGGGCCCGGCAGACTCCAGATCAACCCCATCTGGGATCGGTACTACACTGCTTGCCTGGGCACGGACTTTATCGGCAAATCCCCCATGATGACCGATGATAGTCGGCCTGGCACTCGAACATAAGTTGTGGTCACCTGACTCGCAGGGTGTGCATTGATTGCAGTAGCCCGCATGCCAACCCAAACCGACCACTTGACCCAGCTTGAGTTTTTTGACCCCAGCGCCGGTCTGAATGATTTTACCCACCACTTCATGGCCCGCCACAACGGGATAGCGGGTGACGCCCCATTCATTATCTAACACGCTTAAATCGCTATGACAAATACCGCAAAACATAACTTCAAGTTCGACTTCCCCAGGTTTTATGTCTCCGGGATCGTAGTCATAGGCAGTGAGTTTGTCCTGGGCTTTATGTGCGGCGTAGGCATGTATCATGGTTATCTCCGGTTAAGATCGCTTTGTTATAATCAGGAATGGGTTAACACATCCAATTTTTGAGTTTTGCGTCATCAAATATTTCGATAAACACGGTATCGTTAGGCGCGGGTTCAACAACAAAGTCAAAGCACTTCATGCGTTGATCGCGCATCACATGCAGACTTAGGGTTTGCCCAACGGTATAAGCACCCAACATAGCACTTAATTTATTTACACACACTTGCCAATTATTTACGGCTAAGAGAATGTCGTTCACTTGTAAGCCGGCTTCAAATGCGGGTGTATTTTCTTCCACTTGAGTCACTTTCACTCCTAGCCCAAGGGCCGTAACAGTGGCCCCAAAAGCGTTAGATGCTGGCTGTTCAGCAGCTAATCCGCCCTTGTCCTGCAGTGAGTTTCGTGGCCTGAGTGTTGCCCTTGCCCCGAAAGCCTCAAGTAAGCTAGCCGTGGGTAGCTCGTCGGTGGTGTAAAGTGCTGACTGCAAAAAATCTTCCAGGTCGAGTTGTATGTATTCCCCGAGCAGTAATTGGATCACATTTTTTTCAGTTGGAATGTTCTTCCGTCCATAATGTGTCCAAAGTAAACGCATCACATCATCCAGACTGTGCTGATGCCCACTATTTTGTCGTATGAGTAGATCCAAGCACAGGGCGATAACGGCCCCTTTATTATAGTAACTGACGATATTATTTATGGCACTGGCGTCTTGCTGATAAAACTTGGTCCAGGCATCAAAACTCGACTCGGTAACCGTTTGTTTTAAGCGTCCGGAATTTCGATGCAAACGCGTCAGGTTTTGCCCCATTAATTCCAGATAGCTGTCCGTGCTGATCACCCCACAGCGTTGTAAGCTAAGATCGTCGTAATAACTGGTAAAGCCTTCGTAGATCCAAAGTTGTTCCGTATACTGCTCCGCCTGTAAATTCCCCTGGTGTAATTCCCTGGGCTTGATTCTTTTTACATGCCAGCTATGAAAAAACTCATGGCTGCATAAGCTCAAAAACCGGCGATAGCCATCAGGCATCGTGTGCGCGTCGGCAAGGGAGGGAAGATCATCCCGTTTGTATAGCAGTGCCGTAGACGACATATGCTCCAGTCCACCAAATTCATCACCGCTGAGCATGGTAATAAACAGATAGCGTTCCATCGGCGGCGTATCAGCAAATAACTGGATATGATGTTCGCATATTTTACTTAAGTCCTTGCCTATTCGTTGCGTATCACTGCTGTGTCCACCGGCAAGTATGAGTTCAAAACTGACCTTGTTGCTGGTAAAGGGCACGATGTCGTAATCCCCCATTAATACAGGATGGTCGATGAGTTCCGCATAATTTTTGGCCTGATAAGATCCAAATTCATGCCAGGCAGTATTTTCAGCCAGCGGCAATGTTGTGGCAACCCGCCATTTTTCCTTAGCGCCACCCTTAGGCTTGACCAGTTCGACAAGGCAGGCAGCATCCGTTTTATCTTGTACCGCAAGAAACACACTGGTGCCGTTGAAAAATGCGAATTCATCGTCCAGATAGGCGCTGCGTACCGATAAATCAAATGCATAAACATCGTACTCTATACTGATCTTGCCAACATGAGGTGCAAGGTGCCAGGTCTGCTTGTCTGTTTTGTGGTAGGCAATAGCGGCTCCCGTGGCGTCCTGGGCGCTAAAATTGATGATGTTTTTGGCAAAGTCGCGGATCATATAACTGCCCGGTATCCAGGCGGGTAAGCTTAAGATTTGCCCCATGGCTTGAGGCTTATCTATGTCTAATCGTATGGTTAAAATATGGCCAACGACCGATTTGACGCTGACTTGATAACGAACAGCACTAGGTAGATTTGGCATTTTAATTGGCTCTTTAAAAAATTAAACGTAATACCGCTCTAACATAACCCAAATCATTGTTAATAAAACAAAAAATTGTTTTATTAAGGTTTTTATCAGTATAATTTGCCAGGGCATGAGTACAGTCAACATTTACAAGCCTATAAGGACGGACTGATATATGACAATTTTGCAGGAAAACGTTGGGTTAACAAATGAAGACTTGCGAAAAATACGCTTAATGCGCCCGGGAATGCCGGTGGATTTACAGGTCACATCGGTTAGTTCAACTAAAAGAGTCCGTACGGAATTTATTGGTATGGACGGCACCCGCAATATGATCATACGCTTTCCCGACGAGGGGAAGTGGGGCAGTTTGCGCGATGCTATTTATAAAGATAACACAATGGTTGTGCGGTATATATTAGAAGATGAAACCGGTGAAGTCATTGCTTTTAAGGCCAAGGTGATTTTGGTGTTAACTAAACCAAGCCACCTGGTATTTACTACTTTTCCCTTAGCCATACAAAGCCACGATCTGCGCGCCGAGAAGCGAGCACAAATAAGGGTTGGTGCGACCTTACTCGACGCAACAGACGATAGGGAAATATGCCATTGTTTGGTCAGAGATATCTCCCCCCAGGGCTGTCGTATTAGTGTGGAGCGTGCCACAGAAGGCGCGAGGCCCGACGTTAAGCAACAAGTTAAAATGCACTTCCCTCAAGCTGCAGGCAAAGAGCTATTGCTCCGGGGAACGGTGATGAATAATAAGTCGAATGAAGTCATGTACTTTTACGGCATTAAATTTGAGTCTTCTGAAGCGGACGTAAATCACTTACTGACCCAGTTAATGATTTCAGCTAAATAAACATCCACTATTGATGCGCCACCCGGTAGTTGTTAAATTGAGCTTAATAGTTAGATAAGACCGAGATAATGAATGCGACAAATAGATTTTCTGCTAAACGAATATGGTGAAAGCCATAAAAATAAGCTCAATAAGCTGATCCACGCCGTTGCCGTACCCGCCATATTTTTTGTCAGTATTGGACTACTCTGGTCCATACCCACACCCAAGTTTTTAGCGTATTTTGCGCTTACCTGGGCCCATGTATTGGTGATCCCCGTCCTGTATTATTATTTTAAGCTGTCAGGCCCGATTGGTGCTGCAATGACATTGATGAGCATGGCATCTTTTATGGGGATCATGTTACTCGAAGCGACAGATACTTCTGTATGGCAATTCAGTTTGATCGTATTTGTGGTGATGTGGGTGCTGCAATTCATCGGCCATCATATCGAGGGTGAAAGGCCATCCTTTATGAAAGATTTACAGTTTTTATTGGTGGGACCCGCTTGGTGGTGGGGACATTGGTTAAAGCGGCTAAATATTTCTTACTAAGTTTCTCTCGTACCAAGCATATCCCCCTTGCCTTTGAGTCGCAGCGCTGTTGGCTGCTCTTTTTTCCCAATCACTTATACCCAATAACGCTGCATCTTGAGGTCCTTTGGGTATAAGCTCATAGGGCTGATTTCCTTTGGCCCCTGGTGGCCATGGCTTTGAGTATCAAGCACTTGCGACAGACGGTGTTTTCTTCAAGACCAAGCATCAGTTTCTGTTTTAGTCTTAAGGTATCATTGCCCCCATATATTAGATGATTTTAGGAAAGCCTGTGCAACAGTGGCAAAAATTGGTAGATACGCAAGAGCGCCTATTTTGGACATTGCACACCGCGGGTTGGTTTGGCTTTGCTATTATTTACTACATTGGTTCCTTTTTACATGATATGCGCAGTATCTGGTTGTTTGTCATTGTGTTAAATGCTTACGCCGGTTGGCTACTGACCATCCCACTGCGCTACATCTATCGACGAGCGATGACACTGAGTCCCTGGAACATGGTGTTCGTGGTGCTCAGCAGCGCCTATGTTGTTGCACTGTTCTGGGCGCTAGTGAAAAACGTTAATTACTGGGAAATTTATAAAAAAGGCTATCGACCTGAAGAATGGTATATGTATTTCACCAATGCGGTGAATGCACTGATCATGATTGCTTGTTGGACCGGGGCTTACTTCGGCATTAAAAGTTTCCAGATGCTGCAAAAAGAAAAACAAAATGTGTTAAAAGCCTCAACCATGGCCCATCAGGCGCATATTAAAATGCTGCGCTATCAACTTAATCCCCACTTTCTGTTCAATACCCTGAACGCCATTTCGACGCTTATTTTAATGAAGGAAAATAAGACGGCAGATGCTATGGTGAGTCGTTTAAGTGATTTTTTGCGTTATTCACTGGACAAAGACCCAATAAAACGTGTGCCGCTGCGTCAGGAAATTCAGGCCCTGGAGCTATATCTTGAAATTGAAAAAGTGCGCTTTGAAGAGCGCTTAACGGTTGAATGGGACGTGGAGGAAAACGCCAACCAGGCCCTGGTACCCAGTCTTATCTTACAGCCCCTGATCGAAAACTCGATTAAATATGCCATTTCCAGCATGCAAGAGGGGGGCTTTATCCGTATTTCTGCCAAATCTTTTGGTTGGGACCTCATGTTGCAGGTGACGGATAACGGCCCGGGCGCTGAGATTATTGATGGTCAATTGCTACGGGTCTCTACGCAAGGCAGTGGAGTAGGGCTATGCAATATACAGGAACGATTACAGGCCCTTTATGGCGAAAATTTCTCCTTCACGATATCGCATAATCAGCCTACAGGTATTACAGTAAATATAAGGATCCCTTACGAGACAAGTGAGAAACGGCTTGAAAATTAACACCATCATCGTGGACGATGAACCACTTGCCCGCAAAGGCCTTGCCTTGAGGCTGGCCGAATATACCAACATCAATCTGGTGGGTGAATGTAAAAATGGCATTGAAGCCGTATCGCTAATCCCCCAGTTGAGACCAGATTTGGTGTTTTTGGATATTCAGATGCCGGGCTTAAATGGTTTTCAGGTTATCAACAAGCTACGTGAACTAAAACAAACCATACCCTTAATTATCTTTGTCACCGCCTTTGACAGCTATGCCATCAAGGCTTTCGATATTCACGCTCTGGATTATGTATTAAAGCCAGTTGATGGTAAACGGCTGCAAGCTGCCGTCGATAAAGTTGCACAATATATTGTTTTACATGAAGAGGGTGGGCACAAACATAAATTAGCCAAACTCGTGGCAGACTATACCGGGGATGACTGTGAGGAGATCCTGCGAAAACTGGCCAGTGGAGAAGAAATTAAAACCCATCCCTATGGTAAAATCTTAGCCATTAAGGATGGCAGCGAAGTGACGCGGGTCAATATCAATGATATCCAATGGATAGACGCTGCCGGGGACTACATGTGTGTGCACGCCACAAACCAAACCCATATTATGCGTCGAACCATGAAAGAGCTTGAAGATAATCTCGACCCAAGAAAGTTTGTGCGGGTGCACCGCTCTGCCATCGTAAATATCAACTACGTACAGAAATTGGTGAGCCACATCAGCGGCGAATACCATCTTATTTTAAGTAATGGTACTGAGCTCAAAGTCAGCCGCAGCCATCGGGATCAGGTCAAAGGGATGATTAAACTTTAGCGTTATGATCCATATCGACAAAACCCCTATTGGCTAGTGAGCAGATAGGATTACGGCAGTTTAGCTTGTTCCCAGTTTAGGGAAACAGCGGGGGTGATGAGCGGCTTGTGCTGCTCCTCTGCCACCGCCATGTGCAAGCGGCCAATGCAGTGGCCAATAATCTATCTTGACTAAGCGGCGCCCCCCCTTTGCGTATGTCCAGGCATGACCGGTCCCATTCAAGCTTAGTGTTTTGGTAGTTCGCTGCTCACAGTATGTTTTTAGCAATGACAGAGTAGGAGCTTAAGGGCTGCGTAATAATTGTAAGCAGATTAGTCGTTTATCTTCACAGGCAGTTAAAATGTGGGAGAATATGCTGCTGGAGTACCCCGTATTTCCATCCACACTATGAGTACATTATGAAACGTTTATTTATGCTGCTACTGGCGAGTTTTTTTTTACTAAATGCCTGCAGTTCAAAACTCGCCTATAACAACATAGATTGGTTGCTGTATTGGTACCTGGATGATTACATTGAACTCAGTCGGGAGCAAAAAGGGCTGCTCGACAGCAAGCTTGATGGCTGGTTAGTGTGGCATAGGTCCCGTGAGCTGATGGAATATCAGGGACATTTGCACGCGCTGCAACAACAAATAAAAAGGGATGAAATACCCGCCGAACAGTGGTTGCAACACTTTGATCTTGGTCGCCAACATTGGTTGCGTGCCCGGGATAAAATCAGTCCTGAGTTGATTGGTATGGCACCGACCCTAAGCAATGCGCAAATTACTCAGCTGTTCGATACCCTGGAAAAACAAAATACCGAGCGTGAAGAGCAGCGGGCCAAAAAATCCCCCGAACAACGGCGCAAAGATAGCCGTGAGGATATTGAGGGACAATTAAAAAATTGGATTGGGCGCTTGAGTGACGAACAGAAATTAATTGTGGCAGGCTACGCTACCCAACTCGAATCAAGCTTTGATGACTGGATGCGCTACCGGCGAAATATTCAAAATAAAGCTAAGACAATGCTGTTGCAGCGCCATGATAACCCCAATTTTCAAACTGAGTTATTGTACTTAATACAACATCCAGAAGTATTTCAACCGCAGACATACATAGATAAATCAGTCACCAATCGCCATGTTTTTGCCGCTTTACTTGAAAAAATTAGTGTCAGTTTGAGTCAAAAACAAAGTAAAAAATTAATCAAAGAGCTGCAAAGCTGGATCGAAGATCTCGATGACCTAGTTGAGGATTAAGATGACAACGTCGGTGCGTCATTGGTACGGCTTTAGTTTGTCTTTATTAGTTGCTTTTATGTGGGGCGTATTGCCGGTCTTTATCAAGTTGTGTTTGCAGTCAATGGACGCCGTCACGATAACCTGGTATCGCTTTGCTGTGGCAGGATCTTTTGTGTTTATTCTATTGTGGCGAAAACGCGCACTGCCGGCGATGAGGGTGTTAATTTTTCGTAAAAAAATCTGGTTGCTGGTCGCCAGTTTATTGTTGGTTGCAAACTTTGTCTCCAATGTGAAAGGCTTGGGGTATTTGTCTCCGGAAACGACGCTGGTCATCATGCAGCTTGCGCCATTTTTGTTGATGATGGGAGGGATTGTGTTCTATGGCGAGCGCTTTACGGTTATTGAAAAATGTGGCGCCGTTGTTTTATTTTCAGGCCTATTGTTGTTCTTCAACGACAGTTTAGGGGAGCTTGTGAGCTCACTGGATGAATACACGGTCGGGGTACTATTTGTGGTTTTTTCGGCATTTTGCTGGGCGGCCTATGCCTTAATGCAAAAACCCTTGTTAAGGGTGTTAAGCGCCAGACAGCTGACCTTGATGATTTACCTCTTAGGCATATTGGTGTTGCTGCCCTTTACCCAACTGACCCAGTTAATGGATATGGACGCCCTGCAGGTTTTTGCTTTACTGTTTTGTTGTGTTAACACGATCATTGCCTACGGGGCATTTACCGAAGCCCTGCATGTATGGCAGGCATCAAAAGTGAGTGCGGTTATTTCTCTGGCGCCCATTTTTACCTTCATTAGCATGCTGTTCGCGGTTACGTATTTACCCCAACATTTTGTGCCAAGTGAATTAGATATATGGGCATATATAGGCGGGGGTACCGTGGTGTTGGGCTCGGCCCTTACCGCCCTTGGGAAAACAGCGAAAGCCTAGTGATCCAAGTAGATGGATTGGTATGAGCTCTCTTGCAGGGGGATACAAGGGCACACGCCGCTTAGTCTTCTGTTTTTTGCTGACCGATAGCCCTTTGATTTCCCTTGCAGATGGTATCGTAGTCGTCACGATAATACCGTAGCTTAAGATAGGCTTCTTCGTAATGCTTTTTGGCAGTGATAGCTTGTTGAGGATAGTGATTGTTATCCATTATGTTACGCCATTGCTGACATTGTTGTTCCTGGCGTTTTACTTCGAGGATTGCTTCACAGGGCTTTTGCATATTTGCACAACTGCTTAGTAAGACCAGAGCCCCGGCACATGTCACACTCTTTTTGATAATCATCATTATTCTACCTCCATGTATTTGGCTAAATCTGCTTTTAGCTTATTAAATTTTGGTTGATGTACTGCAAGTATCACCATTTTTTTCAGATCTTGATAAGCCTGCTTACATGATGAAAGAATCTCAAGACTTGGGTTAGGGGTTTTTTCCATGATCTTCACATTACATTGCAGTAAATTGAGCGCCATATCCGTGTTCATGGGTGAAACGTCCTGTGCACAAATGAAGGCATCAAAGGACGCCTGATACTTACCTTCGTTATATAATTCACTGCCGAGATCATTATAGTGACTAAATGTTATGTTGCGCTGTTGAGCGATCTTAAAGCTGTAATCTAACAGGGCACGGGTATTTGGGTCGAGTTTTTTGCCACTGTTAAGCAATACCATATTAAGTTCACTTGCGTCAGCAAATTCGCCCAAGTCCAACATGAGCTTTATTGAATCCGGCGCCATGGATAAGGGGGGACGAGAAAATTTCCGGGCCAATTGTATTTGTGACTCGACCAGCGTACGTTTTGCCGCAAACAAATGGCCCTCTAAGTAGTCAACTCTAGCCTCTATGAGTGTTTCAAAAATACCGTAGTCAAAATCCTCATTTAATGCTGTTAATGTCTCGTCTTGACGATGTTGCTGTAAGGCGAATAGGGCCTCCTGTTGATAACGTCTTCGAGTTTGTTTGTCCTCACTATGCTCCGCAGCATCCAAGATACTGCGAAAATAAGTGCATAGATGGGCAATATCCAGATGGATTGACTGTTTTGACTGCTCCCAAATTTCCTGACTGCATCGCTTAATCATGTCAAAATCTTCGTTTATCCGGGCAATGCCACAGGCGGTAAATTGTCTTTCAAGTGACATGGGTGACAACTGCAGGGCACACTTGATTGCCGCCATCGCCTCCGGTGCTTTATCAATCTTTAAATAACTTTTGGCCAGTATATCCTGGGCGTCAACCAGGGACTTATTACCTACTAATACATTATTCGCCAGAGTGATGGCTGCTGCATAATTTTTCAGTAGGTACTCTGTTTGCGCCATCGATATGTTTGCCCACAGACTGTCTTTGGCTTCCAATAAGGGCGCCAGCAACTGCCGTGATTCAAGATACTGGCCATTGCGCAAATATAATGCAGCAAGCAGTCGACAGCAGCTTTGTTTGAAGGGCTTATCTTCTTCAATTAGGGCGAGACAAGCTCTGATAGCCCCGGGAATGTCTTCTCTTTGAATTTCCACATAAACGCTGCGTAAGCTTTTTCGCTTGTCATACGCTTTGCTCAAGCGCAAGATTAGCTGGGCCTGAGAGAAGGGTTTGATTAGGTATCCATCCGGCTGTTTTTCCAAACTCCCCAATACCGTAGGACTTTCGGCATCGGCGCCGACCAGCATAAAAACCGTTTCCGGTTTAATCAGCTTTTCAAGGCGAATTTCTTCTAAAAATTGAAAACCATTTTTCTTATCAACACCCAGGTGGCGGTTGCAAATGATAAAATCAAAATGTTCCATCTTGCACGACGCTAAAGCAAAATCAGCGTTGGGCGCGAGCACAATCGACTCAGCGTCCATGGCATTGAACGCCCCGCGCAATAACATCAGAAACGAACGCTGACCATCGATGATTAGGATACGTTTTTTTTTAAAAGTCACTTTTGCCATGGAGTTATTTTATTACCGTTTTAAAACGCATTTATATACGCCTTGGATAATCAAGCAAGGGCCATGCTAAAGCAATAGCTAAGGTGATTTACGCTGCGCATATGATGGTGGAGAAGATAAATTGAAAAATACCGATTAGAGTTAACAACAATCGTTTAAAAGTTTGCTAATGTAGCGGGGGGTTATGACTAAAGGGTAAGGGTGCCGGTGTTTGATTTTTGTATAGTAGGCGGGGGGATGGTGGGTGCAGCAAGCGCCCTGGGGCTGGCCAAACGTGGGTTCTCAATCGCCCTGATTGAACATAATATGCCGGATACTTTCGACCCGGCGCAGCCCCCTGATTTGCGGGTTTGCGCCATTAGCATCGCCTCTGAAGGGTTGTTAACACAACTGGGCGCGTGGCAGCACATTAACGCTATGCGATTATGTCCTTATCGACGCTTGTCGGTGTGGGAAAAACCCAATTGCCGCAGCGATTTTAATTGTGCAGATATTCACGCCAGTCACATTGGTCATATCGTTGAAAACCGACTGATCCAACTTGGTTTGCATCAGGCCTTACGGGCCTATCCTGCGGTGACCTGGTTTAGCGCCACAAAAGTTAAGAAAATTATCACCGGCCATGCTCCTGTCGTCGAATTAGCTGACGGGCAAACGATAGCCAGCACCTACTTGATAGGCGCCGATGGAGCCAATTCACAGGTACGCCAGGCGGCTAATATTGGCTCTCAGGGCTGGCAATATGCCCAGCAGGCTCTGGGGATCCAAATAAAAACTACTGAGCCCCAGCAGGATATTACCTGGCAGCAGTTCACCCCAACCGGGCCGGTGGCATTTCTGCCTTTGTATGACGGCTATGGATCCCTGGTATGGTACAACGAGGTGGAGAAAATTCGCTATTTAAAAACCTTGTCCAAGCAAAAGTTGAAAGAGCAAATCATACAGCACTTCCCCAAAGACTTAGTGGACTTTGAAGTGCAACAGGTGGCGAGCTTTCCGATCAACCGTATGCATGCCAATCAATATGTTAAAGACAAGGTTGTGTTAGTCGGCGATGCCGCCCACAGTATTAATCCCCTGGCTGGGCAAGGGGTGAACCTAGGTTTTAAAGATGTTGCCGTCTTGCTGGAAGGATTTAGCCAAACATCAGCGCTGGATAAACCAGAGGTCTTACGGGCTTACGAAACCGCCCGCCGCCGGGATAATCTAATAATGATGAGTGCCATGGATGCCATTTACGGCACGTTCAGCAACCAGCATGGGCCCCTGCGTCTGCTTCGAAATTTAGGCTTAAAACTGGCCAATAACAGCGGACCCATCAAGCAACAGGTATTGAAATATGCCATGGGCTTATAGGCTTATGGCCTTACACAAGAGGGAGCAGAAGATACGATGACGGTACTGATTATTTTGGGTATATTGTTTGTGGCGCTGGTGATCATCGTGCCCTTACTCGAACGCTCCAAGGTTAAAATGTCCGATGAGCAAATGTCCAAACTAGGTAGGTGGGTATTACCCTTGTTGGCGGTGATGCTCATTGCACAGTTGTTTATGCATTATGGCGGTTAAGCGGGGTTTTGACCCGGTGATTTTCCCATAAGCCGATAGCGCCAGCGAGCATGAGGCATATGAAACAAGCCATTAGGGCTTATCACCAGGTGCAATAAAACCACTGGGTGGCAAAGTTAGCCTGCGGGTACTTCCAACCTGTCAGGCATAATCCCCTGGACCAGTCGCCTCTGTGGATAAAGTGTCAGTTGTCAGCTCAAAAGACGTAAATAATGGGTAAGTTAATCTCCTGCAAGGTCTTTGCCTAACGTACAATAAGGCCATCAATAAGATTTAAGGCGCAGTTTGATGGCAGTTCATTGGTATCCCGGGCATATGCACAAGGCTCAGAAGGAAATTAAAGAGGTATTACCTCAGGTTGACTTACTGATTGAAGTGCTCGATGCACGTATTCCCTACTCGAGTGAAAATCCGGCCATTGCCGCCATGCGCGGTGATAAACCCTGTATTAAAGTGCTGAGCAAGACAGATTTGGCTGACCCCGATGCAACGGCACTGTGGCAGGAATATCTTGAGCGGGAGAAGGGCGTTAAAACCTTCGCCACCACGACGGAGCAACCTGCCAAAATAAAGCAGTTACTTGAGTTGTGCCGCAAGATGTTGCCGGAAAAAGACGCCAGCGTAAAAACCATCAATACCATGATAGTGGGTATCCCCAATGTGGGTAAGTCGACCCTTATCAATATTCTGGCTGAGCGGGTGATTGCCAAAACTGGCAACGAAGCGGCCGTCACCAAAACCCAGCAGCGGATTAATTTGGGCAACGGTATCCTGCTCTTCGATACGCCCGGTATTTTGTGGCCTAAGCTTGAAAACCCCAATAGTGGCTATCGTTTGGCCGCCTCCGGTGCCATTAAGGATACGGCGATGGAATATGACGATGTGGGTTTTTATACCGCCGATTATCTGATCAAAGCCTATCCGGAGCTGCTCAAAGAGCGTTTTCAGTTGCCCGGCATTCCCGATACGGAAATTGAATTCTTAGAGTTGGCAGCGGCTCGCCGGGGAGCCTTAATGGCCGGGGGCAGGGTCAATCTGCATAAGATTTGTGAAGTGCTGATTAATGAACTGCGTTCGGGCAAGCTAGGGCGGATCACCCTGGAAACCCCAGCCATGATCGAGCACGAAGCCATTGAAATGGCCAAGGTAGAGGCAAAAAAAGTCGCGGATAAAATTGATCGTAAGGAAAAATTTAAAACCGGCTCCCTTACCCCGGACAAAAAAGATCGCAAAGAAAAACGCATAGAAAAAGTCAACAGCAGACGCAAGAAATCGTGACGTGAATCCGTGAAATCCTGCACCCAATGCGGTAAATGCTGTACCAAGTACAGTAATGGCGGACTGTCGGCCACGAGCGAAGAAATAGAGATGTGGGCGCTGTTTAGGCCCGACATCGCCGAGTATGTGCAAAACGGGAAAATCTGGATGGATCCCACCACGGGCAAACAAATCGATCTGTGCCCGTTTTTGCGTTTAGCACCGCCTACCCCTACCAGTGATAAGGCGGTGTACACCTGCGACATTTATTTTGACCGTCCTGATGACTGCAAGTTTTACCCGGTAACCATCAAACAAATGCTTGATGACGAATGTGAAATGATCGAAATTCAGGATCTGACCGATCTCAAACAGGCGCAAAAGACCCTAAACACCCTGATGGCCGACAGCCGACCGCCCTATGAACTCGATAGATAGGAATGGGTAGTAAGGCAAACATAGGTACTCGTCGCAGATGATTGAACCTCCAGCAAGGCCGAGATAGGGGATATTTGATGCTCTGTTATGCCCGCGATACCCACGTCCCTGGCGCATTATCCCTTAGACGGGTCATAACACGCCACGCATAAGCCAATGCCATCCATCGCTAAGTGAGCACATATCAACCTGGACTGACAACAAGCCCATGCTCCGTTAGCTGCTAACACCTCATTAGCCCGCAGACTGCCCCATTTTAGAACGATTAAGCGTAGACACACCGCCGTGCTTAACCCTAAGCACGGCGTTTGAACAGCATTACACTGGAGCTCACGGGTGAGCTTTTATTGTTTATAACAGATAGACTGCCGTCATTAATTAATTAACGATGATATTTATGGGCTATTTATTTGCAGTGACCCTGCTTTGGGCATTTTCATTTAGTTTAATTGGGGTGTATTTAGCAGGCCAGGTAGATGCGTGGTTTAGTGTTTTGATGCGTATTGCGCTGGCTACCTTAGTTTTTTTACCGTTTTTGAAATTTAATAATACACCCAGGCCCTTAGCGATCAAGCTTATGCTCATTGGCGCGATCCAACTTGGCGTCATGTATAGTTTTTACTATCACTCTTTTTTATATTTAACGGTGCCCGAAGTATTATTATTTACGGTTATGACACCCATCTATATCACCCTGCTAAACGATGCGCTTGAAAGGCATTTTAACCCCCGGTTTTTTGTGATCGCCATTATTGCCGTGTGTGGTGCCTTGGCTATTCGTTATGAAAGTATTAATAGTGATTTTTTGACGGGCTTGTTATTAGTTCAGGCTGCCAATATGTGTTTTGCAACAGGGCAAGTGACTTACAAACGCTTGATGAGTAACAGTACGCTGGATCATAAAACAGTATTTGGCTGGTTTTTTATTGGCGCATTAATCGTCGCTACGGTGTGTTTTGTTTTATTTGGCAATACAGATAAGTTACCCAGTACCTCAACCCAATGGGCAGTGCTCATATACTTAGGTATCGTTGCTTCAGGCTTAGGTTATTTTGGCTGGAATAAAGGCGCGACCTTAGTCAATGTAGGTGCGTTAGCAGCAATGAATAATGTACTGATCCCAGCAGGTATTGTGGTTAACGTACTAATATGGAACACCCAGGCCGACATACTGAGATTAAGCATTGGCGCGGGGATCATTTTGGCCGCATTATTACTCAATCAGTTAAACACAAAACCTTGCCTGCGGGCTCCTCATAAAATATTAAAAGATGCCAAAAACTAAATGGCTGTTGGCAAGTTTAACCCGGCAGCCACATAACACGGCCCATAGACCTTGCTAAAAATGATCATTATTGCTGTGCTACTACAATCACGTTCAAATTAGCGCTAACTTTCGCTCACGAAATATAACTGTTTTTGTTGGTTAAAATGCTACGACAGCCATTCAACGGCCATGATCCTGTTGATTCAATATAGTGTTTAGCGCCTAATTTTGTTTGGCGATAGATCTGATCAGCAAATGCCATGAATGTTACCCCGGTCTTGCCACTATTTTGATTATATTTATATATTATGCCTGGGGAGCCCTCAGGCTCTGAGCCCTGTTTTTTTGTTATTATTCACGCAGCCCTTTTTAAAAACTAAGCCCCTTTAGGCAGCTTCATCCCAGCAAACCGGAGGTGATACGCTGTAACTTTTGTCTCCGCGTAAAGAATAGCGGAAAGCGTCATGGCGTATTATCTTTTTATATTCGGGAGCTTCTTGTCTTTTTTCTAACAAAAAATTCAGCAAACGGGTGGAGAATTTATTTGAAAAAGTAAATCTGATCTGCCCAGTATCTTCAACTATGCCGACAGCCAGACCGTAGGAAATTCTAGTCAGGGGAGGACGAATGACTGACACCAAAGTTTTGCCTTCAAATTCAAGACCTGCTTTGTCAAAGTTTGTTTTCATCGTGGAAATGTCTTCTTTCGCTTTTTTTATTTGATCTTTGTACTTGTTAAAATCCAGCTCAGTGGCGACATTAACTGAGCTGGCAAACACTTCAGTATCATATTCTTTTGGGGCGCGATTATATTTGCCCGTCCAGCTTAGTTGCGCGGCGCCAAACGGCTTGTTTTTTTCACTGGCATTGCGCAATGCCACATAACTGCGTGACCAATTGAGAGCCTCAGCGGTTAATTTTTCGTCTTTCAGAAAATGCAGTTTTAAGGTGAGCTCATCACAGCCATTGCGCACTCCGGAAAAATTTAAATTTTGTAAGGCAAAATCTATGTTCAGAGGCTTATCGGGAGCATACGCTTGCACATTATATTCCCCGGGTAATCCGTCAATTTCGATTGGCTGCCCATTTACGCTCAAATCAAAATAGTAGCTTTGCGCATCAATGCCCAGGGGTTTATCGGCGCTGACATTAAATGTGGTAAAACCGACACCGACTAGATCTGCTGTGGCGATCCGGGAGGTCAGGGTGTCTAAGGTTGGTACAGCCCAAACATTGTTGATCCCCTGTGCGAAGGCTGGTGCTAAGACTGCGGAAAAAACATCGTCAAGCCAATTACTAGGTGTACTTATTACCGCACCACGAGTAAGCGGCTTGACATCACATCGCTCAAACCATTTTGGTGACATTGGGTTATGTGTACATCCCTTGTCCTTGTGGCATTCAAACTGAGTATAATTTTTAAGTGTAGGGTCGACAGTCTCAGCGCGTTTCAGGCAAAGCTCAATTGGCTTGGTCCGTTGCATATGCGCCTCTCTGACTTGAAACCCTATCCGGCCCAATCTGGGCGTGTCCTTATTAAAAAATTCTATGCTATCCAAAAAATAGCCATCATTTTGCAGGGCAAGGTTCCGCTCGCCTTCACGATTCTGAATAGCAAACCGTACAGTGGTTAAGCTAAGGTCATTGTCTTGATTGGGTTTAAGGATTTTAAATTTAAAATTAATTAACTTAGGTAAATTTGCCTGCTCACAATCTCCCAGCGTACAGGCTCGAATTTGGGGGAGCTGCTCTTCAAGACATTTTCTAATTTTGTCATCCTGTAACTGGCGAATTTGATCATCCAGATAAGTGACTGCACCTCTTGATGTGGTTTTAGCAATACCGCTTTCTAGCGACAACTTATTAGCCAGATCGCTGTCGAGATTAAGCTTCATACCAGCGTTTTCAGTACTGCCACTCAAACAACTTTGTTGGGCCAATTTAAGCAATTTGACGGCTTTTCTTTCATCTGTGGTTAAGGGGGTTTTGTCGGCCAGAATATCATCTTTAAAAAATACGAAACTTGTCAAAGCGATTACGACCAAAGCCAATATGAGTAGCATGTGTTGTGATTTCATAAAATATTCCTAATGATTGGAGGTCGATAGATATATTAACGGTGTTTATTAGGCACCGTAGAGCAACACACAATCGTCAATAAAAATTACAAAAAATAAAGGAGTGTTAGCGGATAAATAATATGTGCACAAAATCCCAGGGAATGGCTACACATTCACGAAAGTAATACCAAAGCCATTTCCTCAAACCCAATGCAGGCCTGTCGCTCGGCATTACCCCTCGTTGAGAATTCACACCAAGTACCCATAAGAGTAGCTGACATCTGTAATTATGGTAGGGGCTGGAACACACAACAACCTGTTTTTGATAGGAATTTTGTGTGGCGAGCAGATCCCGGCACAAATATACAGACTGCATGGTGTCGGTAGCCTGATCTTCGATGATAATCTGCTCTTCCCTTGCCCCAAGTTCGAGCAACAAGGACTGTATTACTATCGCCTCCCGAGGCCCATAAACACCTTGCCCACCGGTGGCTATGAAAAAACAGTTCTGCTGCTGCTCATCACTCAATTTTTGACTTAAATCCCAGGCTCCTTTGGCTCGTCTATACAGCGTACCACTTGGCGAACCATCCTCACGAACCGCCGCGCCAAAAATGATGAAATACGTGGCCCTTGTTAGATTACCCATACCCATCCAAAATTTACCATGTGGTAATAGATAATACACTGGATGAGCCGACCTCCCAAGTCCAGGATAAAGGCTAAACAAAGCCAAACTGCTAAGTGGGGTAGGACTAAAAGGCTCAACTTAATTGAATATCTGCAACATTCACCCATCTGGATCTAGTCCTTGGCCTGTGAAAGCCAATTTCCCACGTACCTTGATACGCCACAAAAACGTCAGTTCCCCATGTTATCCAATGCGATAAACGCACAGAGATTGTGGTTAGGCTTTCGCCTTCCAGACCCTCGACAAATTAACAAGAAGAGACAATTAACAAGGCACCCACGATAACGGCTTTTAAAATAGACCTAGAGCCAAGCGTTTTAAAAAAGTACCCAAGTTAATTTCAACAAACTTACATGGACAACAAACCTATATGGACATCCATGATAATTTCGCCTGATCTTTGAACTGAACTACACTTATTGGGTGTTTCATTTTCAGTCCAGTAGGTGCGTTATGCCCCAGCCTCGCAAAAACAAACTTACATGGAATAAAAGGGGGCAGAGCCCTTAAATCATTTTATTTTGTATGCAAAGCTTTATAAAGTGGGCAAGCCTTAAAATCGACATCATCTCCACTGCGGTACTTGGCTAGAATTCGTTCAGATTGACGCGCTATCTGTCGCCTTAGTTCGCGCCTTGCGCCCTTAACACGCGCAACAGATGTTGAATCATAAGCACTGGTTTGATGTCGCATCCAGGCCATTACTGCCAGGGCCGCCTTATCCTCCAAAGTTACCGATGCGCTACGGGCTACTGTACCGCTACCAACGGGCACCGCGTGTTCTTTTACCAACCTTGACAATTGCTCAACCAAAAGGTGATATTTTTGGTCAAAGTTGAGAAATTGAATGATCTCTTGTTGAAAGTCTTCGCCGAAGACCGTTTCCTTTTCTTCGCGGCGAACTTTGACCTGGGCTAATTTCTTTTGATGTTTGGGATCGGCTCGTTGAGCTTCAACAAGTGTTATCGCTTCT
>JBLHIW010000032.1:0-19045 GCA_047618055.1 Paraglaciecola sp.
CAATTGGCACTTTCCAGTCTGTCATGTGCGATGCAAAATTATTCGCCCATCAAAGAGAAACGTGCACATCGGTAAGGGTTTATATAAACAGCGCCCATTAAAAAAGGCGCTAAAATAGCGCCTTTATATATCAGTCATTTAGCTTGTCTTAGCGACGTAAACCTAAACGCTTGATCAAATCTTGATACGCTTCAACGTTTTTACCTTTAAGGTAATCAAGCAATTTACGACGCTGGCTAACCATGCGTAATAAACCACGACGTGAATGGTGATCTTTTTTATGGTCAGCAAAGTGGCCTTGCAACTTGTTGATGTTGTGAGTCAACAATGCAACCTGCACCTGAGATGAACCGGTATCGCCTTCTTTAACGCCGTAATCAGCGATAATTGTTGCTGTTTCTTGAGTACTTAGTGACATAACATTCTCCAATAAATAGTATTAAACACAGACCCGCCAATCACTAATTCAGCAGGCCAAAAAGAGCGCGTATTATAGCGATCAGATGAGAGATAGCAAGGGCTAAATCGAGGGTCTTATCCTAGCGAATTGACACATGTTAAATGTAAGCGAAATGTCGGCGTATTTTTATCAACCTGAACGACGGGAAAAGCTATCTCATCCCTATTACGGGCCGTTATCGCAACCCTAAAGTGCTTATGTCACACTTTCCTAAGCAATATATCTCTTGTTCTGATCCACAGCCCTTTGGCAAAGATAAATCCAGTCCTAGGCCTGCGCCTTAGCTAACAATAAGTATATTCCACGCAAGACTAACGCCTTTGATGAAAAACTTGTAAAGTATGAGGCTTAGCTGAATGAACCCCATCGGCAGATGTAAAATCAGGATTTTATGAAAAACACTTTGCTCTTAGTCATCATATTGCTTCTTAGTAAAAATATTAAGGCAGCCGACGCTCCTGACCACACCCTCCCCCTTGACCCCAAATTTATGGGTGTGCACACCATGGTATTGATGGACAATGAAAGCACGCTGTTTGCTTCACATCTGCCAAGCTACAATCTACCCCATAACGCACAGATACTCTATTCTGTGCTCGTAGACAATCCTCCACTGCTACGTTTGGTGCGTGATGCAGATTTTGTCAGCATAAAACCTAAGGCCTTTAATTTGCAACGACTCATTCGGGGTGGTGAATTAACCCTCAATGCAGATGTTTACATGGGACATTTTGAACGGGGGGGGAAGCTAATCTTTGAGAATATGGATATCACTTTAAAAGAACAACTTTATCTACGCATGTTAGATAAGCTGGAAGCGCCTTCAGGGATACAAAAATATGACACGGTATTACTTAAGGATAATCAAAAAATTCTCGTCCATCAAATCCAGGCCCCTCCGAGCTATGATCATCTGATCCTGTTTTACGATGACGTTAATTGCATTACCCAATTTCCCACGCGTTCTGCGGTTCCGGCCCAAGACAAATTGAACCAAAAGCTAAGCTTTTGCGGATCAATGAAGCCACTACATTATGCAACTGAGGACTTTAAAGAGTAGGCCTATGCTCGATTAATGATGCGATGAAGGGCTTCGATTAATGATGCCATGAAGGGCATTGTGGATAATATCAAGCCATGTATCTGGATGAGTTGATATTACGAGGTTTCCAGGCGTACCACCACCCGTTTTGGCCAAATACGGCCATCTTCCGTCACATCCCCCACGCCCATAAAGTGACGTTCTGACTCACAATAGACGCGAATTTGGGTACCGGCCTCATGGCTTAACACCGTATTTGCCTTAGCAGGATTACCGTGAACAAAATATCGGGCCTCAATGGGGTTTAACGCTGCTTCCGGTAGGTTCTTAACGGCGGTATCCATCGGGATAAGCAAAGGGTCCAACATGTCAGACAGGCTTAAGTCTTGTTCCTGGCCGCTAAGGACTAAGGTATCAAGTTCCTCAAGGGTGACCATTTTGTTACTGGGATAATCCGTCACCTGGGTCCGATGCAATTTAGACACAAAGGCTCCACAGCCCAATATTTGGCCAATATCATCCACCAGGGAGCGAATATATGTGCCTTTGCTGCAATGGACTTGCATATCCACCTCATCACCTTCAAAACGGCTAACAGACAAACTAAAAATGGTGATGTCTCTCGCCGGGCGGTCTATTTCAATGCCCTGACGAGCATAGAAGTATAGAGGCTTACCCTGATGTTTCAGTGCTGAGAACATGGATGGAACCTGTTTAATCGGCCCCCTAAATTGCTCACATGCACTATCTAATTGAGCTTGGCTGACATTGACCACTTTAGTTTCCACTATGTCACCATCGGCATCAGAGGTCGTGGTACGTACACCGAGTTTGGCCGTGACCAGGTAAGTTTTATCCGCCTCTAATAAGAACTGGGAAAACTTGGTGGCTTCACCTAGACAAATGGGCAACATGCCCGTAGCAAGTGGATCAAGTGCACCCGTATGTCCCGCTTTAGCTGCGAAAAACAGACGCTTAACCCGTTGTAATGCGTGATTTGATGAAATGCCTAATGGCTTATCTAAGAGTAAAATACCATCAATAGCTCGACCTTTACGTTTCCTTGCCACGCTCTATTGATCCTCATCCTGATCAACACTACGTCCGGCTTTTTCGGCTCTTTGTTGATCATTTGTCAGGGTTGCATCCACTAAGTTGGAAATACGTATACCTTCAGCGAGTGAGCCATCACGCATAAACTTAAGTGCAGGCACCGCACGCATACGCATACGACTGGCCAACAAGGTACGAATAAACCCCTTATCGTCCTGGAGGATTTTTAGATAACCATCCATCACTTCATCATCATTTTCAAAGAAAGAGACAAATATTCTGGCATAGGCGAGATCCCGTGATACTTCCACACCGGATACGGTAACCATACCTAAACGAGGATCTCGATTTTTAAATTCATTCTGTAAAATACTGGCAATTTCTTTGTGAATTTGTTGTCCGACTCTGTCGGTACGGGAAAATTCTCTGGCCATTTTGCTTCTCCAATGAGCGTTTTTTATAACGCTCTGTACGCTTAACTATTTACTAAGGCAAAACGGAGGCCGAAGCCTCCGTTTTAATTCTTTATCTAAAAAGAGAGACGGTAAATTAAAGCTCGCGTTTAACCTCTATGGTTTCAAATACTTCTATCTGATCGCCTGCTTTAACATCATTATAGTTCTTAACGCCGATACCACATTCCACCCCATTACGGACTTCTTGTACATCGTCTTTAAAGCGTCTTAATGATTCCAGCTCACCTTCGTAGATGACTACATTTTCACGTAATACACGAATGGGTGCGCTACGTTTAATCGTACCTTCAGTCACCATACAGCCGGCAATTGCACCAATTTTAGGTGATTTAAACACATCACGAACTTCAGCCAGACCGATAATGACCTGCTTAAATTCAGGGGCTAACATACCTGTCATAGCCAGTTTAACTTCGTCAATCAAACCGTAGATAACACTGTAATAGCGTAAATCTATTTCATTTGCTTCGATAATACGACGGGCGCTGGCATCAGCACGAACATTGAAACCAATGACTATCGCACTAGACGCTGCAGCTAGGCTCGCATCCGTTTCGGTGATACCACCTACACCGCTACCGACAATATTGACCTTCACTTCATCGGTAGACAAACTAATCAGTGATTCAGAAATAGCTTCAACCGAGCCTTGAACATCGGCTTTTAGGACCACGTTCAATTCGCTTACGTCACCGGCTTCCATGTTGGCGAACATATTTTCAAGCTTGGCTTTTTGCTGCTTGGCGAGTTTCACTTCACGCTGCCTGGTATGACGTTTAGCCGCGACTTCACGGGCCTTACGTTCATCTTGTACCACTAAGGCATCTTCGCCGGCAATGGGCACACCAGATAAACCAAGTACTTCAACCGGAGTCGAAGGTCCTGCTACGGAGACATCTTTACCATGCTCATCGCGCATGGCACGAACACGACCATATTCGATGCCACACAGCAATATGTCACCGGCCTTAAGTTGGCCTTCCTGAATTAATACCGAGGCAACCGGGCCACGGCCTTTATCCAGGCGTGATTCAATCACAATACCCTTAGCAGAGCCCGTTGGCGGAGCTTTCAAATCAAGTAATTCGGCTTGCAGTGTAATGGCTTCAAGCAAGGCATCGACGCCCATTCCAGTTTTAGCGGAGACACTGACAAATTGATGTTCGCCGCCCCACTCTTCAGAAATGACGCCAATTTGTGATAATTCGTTTCTCACCCGATCCGTATCAACACCTTCTTTATCCATTTTGTTCATTGCCACAATCAAGGGTACACCGGCCGCTTTGGCGTGTTGTACCGCTTCTTTGGTTTGTGGCATCACCCCATCATCAGCAGCAACAACTAACACCACAATGTCGGTGGCAGTGGCGCCACGGGCCCGCATCGCGGTGAATGCCGCGTGACCTGGCGTATCCAAAAAGGCGATACGCCCGTTGTCAGTTTCAACACTGTAGGCTCCGATGTGTTGGGTTATTCCCCCTGCTTCGCCATCGGCTACTTTAGCCCGGCGAATATAATCAAGTAAGGAGGTTTTACCGTGATCAACGTGACCCATAATGGTCACAACTGGCGCACGAGTGATAGCATCAGAAGAAACGACATCGGCCAACAAATCATCTTCCATGGCGTTGTCATTTACCAGTTCATACTTGTGACCCATTTCTTCCACTACCAGTACGGCAGTTTCCTGGTCAAGTACCTGATTGATGGTCACCATTTCGCCCATTTTCATCATGGCTTTGATCACGACCGTGGCTTTAATGGCTAACTTACTGGCTAGCTCACTTACGGTAATCGTTTCACCGATACGGACTACTTTTTCTACGGGCGCGGCGGGTTTATTAAAGGCGTGTTTGAGCTCAGCACCGGCATTTTTCTTGGATTTTTTACGTCTACGGCCGCCATGCTCAGTCTTTATATCATCCGCATCTTCTGCTTCTTGAGCGTAGCGGTTAGAGTGAACATGCACTTCTTCGGCTTCTTGCTTCTTACGGCGCTCTTCTTCTTCTTTCCAACGTCGGGAGTTTTCTGCTGCAAGTGTTCTTGCTTCTTCTGCCGCTTTTTTGGCATCTTCTTCAAGTTTACGTTGGGTCTCTTCTTCTTGTTTTTTACGCAAGTTTTCCGCATCGGTGCGCAATCGTTCCTGTTCGGCCTTTTCTTGTGGGCTTAATAAAGACTCTTCGGCCTGACGCGCGTCTGCTTCTTTTTTCGCTTTGTCGACTCGAGCGCTACGCTCTGCGTCGGCCTTTGCCTTCGCTTCTGCTGCTTTAAGGGCTTTTTCTTCCGCTGCAGCTTTGGCTTTTTCGGCGGCCGCTTGCTCAGCGTGAAGCACCGCTTGCTGTTCATCAGCAACGCGCTTGGCTTCATCTTCCGCCAATTTCTCTTCTTCAACATCTGTACGTTTAACATAAGTACGCTTTTTACGTACTTCAACGGTCACGCCTTTCGATTTACCAGCGCTTAAGGTGCTGGTCGTTTTACGTTGTAAGGTCATGCGTTTTGGTGCTTCAGAACCGCTACCACCATGCTGCTTACTTAAATAGTCAAGTAACTGGCGTTTTTCATCTTCTGTGACCTGTGCATTTGCCGTTTTAACGATATTTGCATCTTTAAACTGCTGAACTAAACGATCAACCGAAGTGCCAATATCAGTGGCGAGCTTTTCAATGGATACTTCTGCCATTTGGGTAATTCCTCTTTGGTGATGTTAGTCTTCGCTAAACCAAACAATATTACGGGCGGCCATAATCAGCTCACCTGCTTTTGCTTCGTCTAACTCTTCAATATCAGTGATCTCGTCGACACCTTGCTCAGCAAGCCCTTCAAGATCGGTAATGCCCCGACTGGCTAATGTGTAGGCAACGTGCCTTTCCATACCAGCTAGGTTGAGTAATTCTTCCTTGGGCTCTGCAGCTTCCAGGGTTTCTTCATTTGCTAACGCTTGCGTAGTCAAAGTGGCTCTTGCGCGACTTCGCAGGTCTTCCACCATGTCTTCGTCCATGCCCTCTATTTCCAGTAATTCATTAACCGGAACATAGGCTATCTCTTCCAAAGTAGTAAAGCCCTCGTCTACCAGGGTCAATGCGAAGTCTTCGTCTATTTCCAGGCCTTTAATAAAGGTTTCTAATACTTTCGTATTTTCTTCTTCGTGTTTGGCATTTAAGTCTTCAACTGTCATCACATTCAATTCCCAGCCTGTTAATTGGCTGGCGAGGCGAACATTTTGACCACTACGGCCAATTGCCTGGGCAAGATTATCCTCTTCCACAGCGACGTCCATGGTGTGTTTATCTTCATCCACCACTATAGACGCGACTTCAGCAGGTGCCATGGCATTGATCACAAACTGGGCAGGGTTATCATCCCACAAGATAATATCAACCCGCTCTCCGCTTAGCTCACCAGACACAGCCTGCACTCTTGAACCACGCATGCCAACACAGGCACCGATAGGATCGAGGCGTTTGTCATTGGTTTTCACGGCAATTTTCGCCCGTGAACCCGGATCCCGGGCAGCGGCTTTAATTTCTAGCGTTTCTTCAGCTATTTCTGGCACTTCAATGCGGAATAACTCGACCAACATATCGGGATGGGTGCGACTAATAAATAATTGAGCACCACGGGCTTCGGGGCGAATAACATACAGTAAGCCACGCACCCTATCACCTGGACGGAAGGTTTCTCGTGGTAGCATATCGTCGCGATAAATCACCCCTTCAGCATTGTTGCCCAGGTCGATGATAATGTTATCACGGTTAACTTTTTTGACCGTACCGGTAACCAGCTCACCCACGCGTTCTTCATATTCAGCGAGTACCTGAGCCCGTTCCGCTTCACGTACTTTTTGCACGATAACTTGTTTGGCGGTTTGGGTTGTGATCCGATCAAAGGTGATTGACTCTACCTGGTCTTCGACATAATCGCCCAATTGAATATCTGGCTCATCAATCTGCGCCGCTGAAATAGTCATCTCAGCAAATGGATTTTCTTGCTCTTGATCATCAGGAATAACCAACCAGCGACGAAAGGTATCAAAAGCGCCAGATTCGCGGTCGATACAGACACGTACTTCTATTTCGCCTTCTGTTTTCTTTTTGGTGGCGCTGGCGATAGCAAATTCTAAGGCCTCAAATATTTTTTCTTTTGGAACCTGTTTCTCATTGGAAACAGCTTCAGCCACTAATAAAATTTCTTTATTCATTACTGCCTCACTGATTTATTCCCCAGCAAAAATGCCGGTTTAGCAAAAACCTTGCTGAATTCTCTTCTTTATACGCCACTGAGCTAATCAAAAGAAGGAACTAAATTACCTTTTTCAATGTTGGCAAAAGCCAAAGCATAGCTCTGGCCATCTACTTCCACCGTTAACACACCTTCTTCAAGGCTAAGTAATTTACCTTTAAAATTGCGTCTATCATCCATCGGCATTCTAAGTTTCACCGATACCACCTCCCCAACACATTCAAGGTAATGTTGTAGCTTGAATAGGGGCCGATACATACCTGGGGATGAAACCTCCAGGTTATATTCAGCGCTAATCGGATCTTCTACGTCCATCACCGCACTCACCTGGTGACTTACCTCAGCGCAGTTCTCAACCGAAATCCCATCCGGATGATCAATATATACGCGCAGGGTTGAATGTTTTCCTGCACGGACAAATTCAACCCCTACCAACTCAAAGCTTAATGCTTCAACAGGGGCGGTTAACATATCAGTTAACTTTTGTTCGAGTTGTGACAAAGTTCACGCTCCAAAAACAAAAAAAGGGCTTATAGCCCAGACAATGATCACGATTTTTATTAAAAAACGGATAACAAAAAGCCCCGTACAAGCGGGGCTTTTTGTTTCTGGACCCTAGTCCACTATTCTCACTGAAAATTAGCTTAATACTAATTTTCAAAAAGTGGTTGCGGGAGCAGGATTTGAACCTACGACCTTCGGGTTATGAGCCCGACGAGCTACCAGACTGCTCCATCCCGCGCTTGAAATCTTCATTGAGTCGGCTGGCTTATTTGCTTCGCCTCATCAAGTGGTGCGTATTATACATAGCAGACAGAACAGCGCAAGCCGTGTGGGTATAAAAAAATGGAAAAACGAGTAAAACTCGATTTATTCGTCTACTTAACATCCAACCGGCTGTTTTTCATACTACGACTTGCCCATGATAAGCCTGTCGTTAACTAAACAGCTCCATTTTTGTGGCCAATTTAAAGTCCAATTCACTTATTCCGCCCGCATCATGGGTGGTAAGATTGACTTCTACTTTATTGTAAACATTAAACCACTCAGGATGATGGTTGAGTTTTTCTGCCCAAATGGCCATTTGTGACATCCAGCCAAAGGCGCGGATAAAGCTTTTAAACTTAAAGCTCTTATTTAGTTTGCCGTCGACAACTTGCCATCGCGTTTCCTCTGGCAAATTCTCGTTTAGTTGGGATAAGCCTGCTTCGACCTGCTGGGGTGAATATTTATCGACCATTAGCTACTCCGTTTATTCTTTAGTTGTGGGTTTCTACCGATACAATGATTCATTATTTGTCGTTCGGAAAATAGGCTTCGCCCACAAAAACGTGGAAAAATATTGGCAAATTTACTTTACAAGAAATCACAACCTGCCGCTGTATATAATAAAAAACCCGGACGTAGCCGGGCTTTTTATAACTTACCCAAAAAGGTAGTTAAAGTTTACTAGAGGCTTTACGTCAACTATTCAAAGTTTACTGTTAGCTCAATTCCATATACCCGCCCTTTGGCCAATGGCGAAAAGGTTCCGCCTAAAGGTACGGGACCTAACATGGCTGGCAATTGGGTATCGCCTCCATGCTTAACCTCATCCAGTAGGTTTTTAGCATAAATACCTACCGACCAGCTGCCCGAATCGGCATAAAAGTCCATACCTGCATCTAACATGCTTTGTTCGGTCAAGTAACCCAAATTACTGTCGGTATAGGCTGACTCATCCCTATAGGAATAGCTTATCCGAGATACCAACTCACCTGAGTCAGCAATATCTATACTATGACTTAAGCCTACGCTGTAGGTTAATTCCGGCGCCCGTGGGATATCAAGCTCTTCATCTGCTTGGTTCACTAATCCATCACCATTAAGGTCAAGAGTGACCTTATCATAACTTGAATTGGTATAACCCAATGCGCCAAGCATGCGCAAAGAATCGCTTATTGAGTAACTCGCATCTACCTCAATACCATATAATGTAGCGTCGGCAGTATTTTTGATCACCTGCACCACACCGGAAACCGGGTCTGCGTTGTTGACTTCCCTTTGCATATCTTTGACCGTGTTATAAAACAGTGCAGCACTCATGCGGCCGTGCTCAGAACGGGCTTTGTAACCTAGCTCAAAGTTATCAACTTGTTCTTCATCAAAAGGACCAGGACCATTATTAACCAGGTCTCCAGAGGTGTTACGTAAATTATACCCACCAGAGCGGAAACCTCTGCTCCAATGCCCATAAAGATTCGTTCTTCGGTCAATTTCATAGGTTACGCCCAGTTTAGGAGACAGGCTTGTCCATGTTTTATCATCCACAAAGTCATAGGGACAAGTGCCATCTAGCACAAAACAAGGGGCATTAACATTTGCAATGAGTGAAGCAATTTCAACCTCTTTATTTTCTCTTGTATAGCGTATCCCTCCATTCACCGCCCACTTGTCATCAATCTCATGATCAACTGCGACAAATACCCCTGTCGTACTAACATCGTAATTACCCCCTCCATCTTGAGTCATTGCGGGAGCAACCCCTCCGGTCGCAATCCCCAACAAATCGCGGCGCTCATGCACCGCGAGTGAGTTAGTAAAATAATACAAGCCCGTGGTGACGTTAGTCTTATCAAATTGACCGTTGTAGCGCAATTCATTACTAAACTGCTCGGCATCTATGTTTGCGGGGGCGTGAAACATCCATTGTGGGGAGGCATCGATATCACTATTTGTTTGGGCTTCGTAATCTCTCCAGCCGAAGATGTTGGTAATCGTACCGTCTCCAAGTGCTACATCTATATTGGTTTCAGTAGAAAAGAAGTGGGTTTCAGAGTTAGAAAAGCCCTCTTCATCAATAGAGAAGTCAAAGGAGTCACGATCAAAGTTACCGAACGCCCCCGGAATACCACTACCATTGGTATGACTTTGGGCAGCAGGGCCATCACTTTCATTTTCCTGGTATTCATAACGAAAAACCCATTCGACATCATCGCTCGCCTGCCAAGTTACAACCGGCCTAACCATGATGGTATCGCTTTTACCAAAGGCGTTTCCAGTCGCTAGGTTTTTATGCCAGCCATCATCATCATTTTTGTAGACGGTTAATTTGGCCGCTACCGTATCGGACAAGGGGCCACTCAGACTGCCCATTAAATATTTATTGAGTTTTTCGCCTCCCCCTTCAATTGAAGTACGAATAGAGGCTTCGAATACGTCGCTTGGCTTTTTGGTATTCAATAGCACCGCACCGCCGGTTACGTTACGGCCAAATAAGATACCCTGTGGCCCGCGCAGAACTTCAATACTTTCAAGGTCAAAGGTGTCGAATATAATGCCGCTATTTATGCCCATGTATACGCCGTCGACGAACACCCCAACAGTCGGGTCAATGGATGCAACAGAGCTGTTGATCCCTAAACCCCGTATTGAGAAATTCGCTGTGCCTTTAGTGGTGCCCAGATCATCAAAGGAAACATTTGGAATACCTACGGCCAAACTCGTGAGGTCACGAATTTTTTGCGCTTCAATCTGCTCTGATCCAAAGGCGGTTATGGCAAGAGGCACATCATGAATGGATTCAGTGCGTTTTCGGGCGACCACCATAATAGTTTCAAGCTCAGCATCATCCACAGCCTCCTGAGTGACTTGCTCCTGGGCGATCGCACCAGAACTCGCTAAAAAAAACTGGGCAGAAATGGCCGCAGCCAGCATACTTAAATTTGTCTTTAATCTCATAATGTGTCCCCGATAGTTGAGTTAGCAGATATAAGTTGGATTTGACAATGTCTAAATGACTAAACACACTGACTAAGAAACACCTTATTCTGTAATATTATTTTATCGTTGCTAAGTACCTGATCTGCAATAGCTTCAGTACTGCACATCTGATACTAGGACGGGAACACGCTCATGTAAATATTATGTTACCTATATGTAAACATTAATAATAGCGATGGACTGACCAGTCTACCGCTATACCCTAAAGAATAGCCTGTAATTAAGCTCAGTTTTGTATACATTCCGTCATCAAATATAAATTTTTTCATTCGATGCTTATCCTGTTGTACTGAAACGTTATTCTACTTACCCGGCTCAATGTTGATATGTTTAGGGGGGGGGGCGGAACGGAAGTGGACTTATGTAGGCAATAGCGGCCTATTATTTTTGCGAACAACCAAGCCAAGTACAAACCTAGTGGTATTGAGCAGTACGTCTAATGAGTGCTTGATATTTTTTTATGCTGTGTAACCGGCCAGCAACATTAAAAATGTCCCTAGCATTGCTGGTTTGCTACGGCCTTTAATGTGTACCTCAGTAGCAAAATAAAACAACATGCCGGAAGATTTTTGTTCACTTTTAAGCAGTTTTGAAACAAAACAAATCTCATCATTGACCCGAACTGGCTCTAAAAATCTAATTTTATCAACGCCATAATTGAGTAGTGTTTGATGGCTAGGGTCTGGCTCAATCATCTGATAAAAAGCATTGGGCATGAGCGTCACGGTCAAGTATCCATGGGCAATGGTACTCTTAAACGGGCTTTCCTTGGCACACCGCTGGGTATCAACATGGATCCATTGCTGATCTCCGGTTGCTTTAGCAAATAAATCAATATCATCCTGGGTAATTTTGACCCATTGACTCACGGGAAGCTGCTCATCTAAAGCGAGATTTAATAATTTTTTACGCATATTTTTTACCCTTTAAGCATTTTGTAAGGAGTTTATCAAGCCAAGAACTATCAATGAAATGAATGTTATGTATAATGTATTATTGATTTAACTAATAAATAAGCTATCTTAGAATGACCTACCTTAGCTTAGTTGGTACTACGTGATGAACCTTAATCGACTTGATTTGAATCTATTTTCTGTCTTTGATGCTATCTATACTGCTGGCAGCTTGACTAAGGCGGCAGATGTGCTTTGTATTACTCAGCCTGCGGTGAGTAACTCTCTGGCCCGATTAAGAGAAATGCTCAGTGACCCTCTTTTTGTGCGAACAGGGCACAGCATGACGCCCACACCCGTGGCGCAAAACATCATCGGCCCTGCACGTGAAGCACTTGGATTGCTGCGTAAAAGCGTTCAGGAAAGTCACACTTTCACCCCCTTATCAGCAGAAAAATCCTTCAACTTTGCCGCCAGAGATCTACTTGAAGTCAGTATCATGCCCAGACTCATTGGGCAGTTGCAAACAAGTGCACCCAAAATAACTCTGACCAATTATGATATTGAACGTAAAAACATCGTGCCAGCAATGGCCAGCGGCAATCTGGATTTTTTCGCTGATGCATCTTCGTTTAGTGATCAGCATTTATGTAAACAGAAAATTGCCCAGGATAGATTTATTGTTGTGGCCCGCAAAAATCACCCGGCCTTATCCCAGGGGATGAGTATGGAAACATTTTTACGTCTGGGTCACATCAATGTATCCAACAGACGCACCGGAGCTGGCCCTATTGACGTGGGGATTGATAAATTGGGAGCTAAACGCAAAGTAGTCGTTCGTGGTCAACACTTTCTGACGGTACCCAGCATGATAGTAAAAACTGATTTGATTGCTTGTTTACCCTATCATCTGGCCAAACATTACGACCTATCCATCTATGAATTGCCCTTTGAGTTACCGCCATTGGAATATTTTTTGTATTGGCATGTCAGTGCCGATCATGATCATGCCCACATATGGATGCGCGAACAGATTGCTCAGGTAGCGAATGTCTTTCACCCCAATTAAGGGATTCGAATATAAGGTATTCATCATCATACCAAAGTATCAGCTTAGCGGTGTTTTCAATACCTTACTTAGGGTCTAATGATTTTAATAGAAGCCATTAACACCCTATTCCGAGGACTTAGCCATGTTGAAAATAGTTAAAACGTCTATCGCTATCGCAACGTTATCGCTGACCTTAAGCGGTACCGCACACGCTGATATTAACGACGCCTTGCAAAATATCTGTACTATCGTTAAAGCCGACGACAAAAACGAACTACGTAAGAAGATGAAGATGGTTCAGTCCGACTTCCGTCTTAAGTTAAAAGATTACTATTCGGGTATCTCATGTAATGGCAACAGCCTTATTCGCACAGCCATGAAAAACAATGCCATAAAAACCGGCACCTTGTTAGTAAAAAAAATGCCCCGAGGTGACTTACAATCCCCGGAACAAGACGGCAAAACTGTCAGTGCCTGGGCGACTGAAAATGGTTTGGACGGCTCACCCATCGTCGCCGTCCTGAACGAACGTATATAGATACAGTCGTGATCGAGTGCAGACAGATAACATACAACAGAATTTAGTTTGACTAAACCCCTCAACATGGTGGTGAGACCGTAATAGTTTCTACCTTAAAAAACGGCCTCTTTTGCGGCCGTTTTTTTATTTGTTTTTCACAAAGAATATTAAGCTGCCGTACCCTGTTACAACTTTATGTTCACGTTACCGTGAGTGCCTCTTTAATCGCTACCGACCAGATATACAGAGAAACAAACCCTAGGCTTCATTGGGCGATAAAAGTTGCAACCTCATGATTCACCTCATCGGGTAATTCATGCTGCAACCAGTGACTGGCGTGGGGAAAGCGCTTTATTCGGCAATCTGCCACATATTCCTCAATACCCTGGATATTCTCAAGGACAAAGGCTTGATCTTGCTCCCCCCAGAGGATAAGAGTAGGCACATTAATGCGGATATTGGGGATTTTCATCTCGGTGGTGCTCGTAAACAAACGGGCAGATCCTGAATTATTTTTTTCTGAGGGCGCAAGCTGTGGCATCGCCCGGTAATACTGCAACATGCCATTGACCGCGCCAGGTTGTGACCAGGCTTGCTCATAAGCCAACTTTTTCGCTGTGTCTAACGTGCCCGGACGCATCCCGGCAAAGGTAAGATTACGTAAGTAAGCGAAGTGGTTCGCACTTAAATGTTTAACAGCATCTTGAGCAATCAACTCATGGATGTATTCACTTTTTTGTCGCTGCAGCGGATTGTGGATCATTTCTCGGGTAAAAAGGCTTGGATGGGCGGCATTGAGAATGATGAGTTTTTCAAATAATCGGGGATAAAATGCCGTCAGTGGCCACGCTATGGCCCCTCCCCAATCATGAGCAATCAGGTATACCTTTTCATCTGGCACCACAGTTTGAATAAAGGTGGCCAGAATCCGGATCAAATTGGCGACCTGAAAAAACTCAGTGGCCTGAGGCTTGTCACTTAAATTATAACCCGGTAAGTCAGGGGCAATGACCCGATAATGCTCTGAAAAGTAGTCAAGTTGGGCTTGCCAGGTTGCCCAATGCTCGGGAAAACCATGCAAAAAAACCAAGGTACCTCTGGCGTCATCAGGCTGGGCCTCGACATAGTGAATGTTGATACCTTCTACGTCTACATAATTATGTTCGATTGGCATAGGCCTATTCTCATCCATTTTAAAACAAAAAAGGCGGGGTTATCTTCAGATAACGCTCCGCCTTTTTAATTTACCGCTAATCTATTCGATAAAAAATTGTGCTTCACTCATGGCCATCAAGTTTTCGGCCCCCGAGTCAATCGCAGATACCAGGGAACGAGTCCGGGTTAGCAGGCGATCAAAATAGAATCGTGCAGTATGAATTTTGGCTTGGTAAAAGTCGGTATCACTGGTGCCGTCATCCAGTTTTTGTTGGGCAACCACCGCCATTTTAAGCCAAAAATACCCGACCACCACGTAGCCAGAATACATAAGATAATCAACCGATGCCGCGCCTAATTCATCAGGATTTTTCGCCGCACGCTTGCTTATTTCAGCCGTCATTTGTACCCATTCATCCAAATGGGTATCAATAGCATTTGACCAGGCATTAAACTGGCTCTTGCCTCGCACGCTTACGCAATAATCACGTATTTCTTTGACCATCACCTGCAGCAGTTCACCGTTTGAACCAACAACTTTACGTGCCAACAAATCAATGGCCTGGATACCGGTAGTGCCCTCATACATAGTACATATGCGGGTGTCACGGGCAAGTTGTTCCATGCCCCATTCTTTAATATAGCCATGGCCGCCATAAACCTGCATACCATAACTGGTTGTTTCCTGAGCCGTTTCGGTTAAAAATGCCTTTACAATCGGGGTCAAAAAAGAGAGCTTAGCTTCAGCCAGTTTTTTGGCCTCATCATCCTTACTGCTGTGAGTAATATCAACCAGCTGCATCGCATAGATCGCTAAGGCGCGACTCCCTTCGGCAAAGGCTTTTTGGGTCAATAACATGCGGCGTACATCCGGATGCACCATAATCGGGTCAGCGGGCCCGTCAGGATTTTTCACGCCTTGCATGGAGCGAAACTGTAATCGGTCCTTGGCGTAAGCTAAGGCTCCCTGAAACGCCGCTTCCGACGCGGATAAGCCCTCTAATCCCGTGCCAATGCGCGCCGTGTTCATAAACGTAAACATGCAGTTTAGGCCACGATTTTCAGTACCCACCAAATAGCCCTTAGCACCGTCAAAATTGATGACACACGTCGCAGAGGCCTTGATCCCCATTTTATGCTCAATAGAGCCACATGTTACGGCATTACGCTGCAATTTTTCGCCACTGGGGCCAGCATTAAACTTAGGCACCACAAACAGGGAGATGCCCTTAGTGCCTTCAGGTGCATCAGGCAATCTGGCGATCACGATATGCACAATATTGTCAGATAAATCGTGCTCTCCGGCAGAAATAAATATCTTGGTCCCCGTCAAGCTGTAACTGCCATCGGCATTAGGCTGGGCCTTACACTTCAGCATACCTAAATCTGAACCACAGTGGGACTCAGTTAAACACATGGTGCCGGTCCACTTGCCTTCTACCATGTTGTGCAAAAACATTTGTTTTTGCTCGGGGGTGCCATGAGTCTTAATGGTTTCCATGCAGCCCTGGCTTAGGCCCGGGTACATTGCCCAGGAATGGTTAGCCCCTGACATCCATTCGGCCAGTGTACTGGCTAATGAATAGGGCAGATTTTGTCCGCCAAATTCTTCGGGAAGGGTCATACCAGGCCAGCCACCATCTACGTATTGCTGATAAGCTTCTTTAAAACCGCTTGGCGTGGTGACGTCTCCATCCTTCCATATTGCCCCTTCTTCGTCGCCGCTGGCATTGATCGGCGCCAGTACATTCTCAGCGAACTTAGCCGCTTCGGAAAATATCGCTTCAACCATATCCGGTGAAGCATCTTCAAAGCCTAGATCGGCATAATGTTGCTCAAAACCTAATAATTCGTTCATTACGAATAAGGCATCTTTTTGTGGTGCTTTGTAAGCTTGCATATCTAACCTCTAATTCTTAATATCTGTATAAACTGTTTTATTCTGTTATTTTCGTTACCGGTGGCTGTTTTTAATACACTTCAAACAGACCCGCTGCGCCCATACCGCCACCAATACACATGGTACACACCACGTATTTTGCACCGCGACGTTTACCTTCTATTAAGGCGTGGCCAACCATACGTGCGCCGCTCATACCATAGGGGTGACCGATTGAGATGGCTCCACCATTGACGTTCAAAATACTGTCGTCTATGCCAAGCTTGTCCCGGCAATAAAGCACCTGCACGGCAAAGGCTTCATTGAGCTCCCATAAACCAATGTCATCCATGCTCAGGCCATAGCGCTTGAGTAGTTTTGGCACAGCGAATATTGGCCCAATACCCATTTCATCTGGCTCACAACCGGCGACTGCGATCCCTCTGTAGGCACCCAGTGGGGTCAGGTTTTGTTGCTCTGCAAGTTTGCTGTCCATTAACACGCTCGCGGATGCGCCGTCAGATAACTGACTGGCATTACCCGCCGTAATACATCCACCTTCAATGACCGGCTTGAGGTTTTGCAAACCTTCCAGGGTGGTTTCAGCCCTATTGCCCTCATCTTTTGAAAGTGTCACCGCCTGCACGCTCTGCTCTTTAGTTTCCCGGTCAATGACTATTTTGCTGGCACTAAGGGCCACGATCTCATCATCGAACTTGCCTGCTGCCTGCGCAGCGGCAGTGCGCATTTGGCTTTGAAAGGCATATTCGTCTTGTTTATCCCGACTGATACCGAAGCGCTGGGCAACAATCTCAGCAGTTTGCAGCATGGGCATATAGATACTCTGGTGCTTTTTGGCTAGAGCAGGGTCAACTATGCGATGGGTATTCATCATCTTGTTTTGTACCAAGCTAATGGAGTCCAGACCACCGGCGACCATGACCGGTACGTTGTCGGTGATAATATGCTTCGCCGCGGTGGCAATGGCGAACATGCCAGAACTACACTGGCGGTCCAGGGTCATACCCGAAACACTTACCGGTAAGTCACCGGCAAGTGCTGCTAAACGGCCAATATTCATGCCACCGCTGCCTTGGGTTAAGGCACTTCCCATAATCACGTCATCTACCGACGCCGGATCAATACCGGCTTTTTTTACCGCCTCCCGAATGGCATGTCCTCCTAAACTGGGGGCCTCTAGATTATTAAAGGCTCCTTTATAGGCTCGACCAATCGGGGTTCTGGCGGTTGAAACAATGACGGCTTCTTTCATAATATTGTTCTCTCTTTGTCTGTTCTACAGTGCTTTACTTATCTTTTAAAGTCGGCAAAACCCTTGCCTTGTTCGGCTAATGCTTTAAGTAAGGGCGCAGGTTCAAACCAAAATCCACCGTACTCACCCAGTGCGTCACGATACTTACACATGGCGTCATATACGGTTTTCAAAGCAATTTCATCGGCATACTGCATGGGCCCACCCCGGTAAACCGGGAAGCCATAACCGTAAACATAGATCACGTCAATATCGCTGGACTTGGCCGCGATACCCTCTTCTAAAATGAGTGCGCCTTCATTAATCAAGGGATAGATGATACGTTCAACAATTTCCTGATCGCTGATCTCCCGTTGCGCTATGCCCAGACGGGCCGCTTCTTGTTTGGCTAAGGCAATCACACTTGGATCGGGAATGGGCGTTCGACTGCCCGGATCATATAGATAGGCACCCTTGCCCGCTTTTAAACCTACCCGGCCCTGTTCCACCAACTTATCGGCGAGAATACAGTAGCTCGGATCATGTTTGATAAACTCACGGCGGGACTGGCGAACAAAATAGCCAATATCCTGACCGGCCATATCCCCCATAGTAAACGGCCCCATAGGCAAACCAAAGTCGTATATCACCTTGTCGATATGCTCTGGCGTCGCCCCTTCAAGCATTAAGCGGTTAGCTTCACGGCCATAACACTCGATCATACGATTACCAACAAAACCAAAACACACACCCACCAATACGGCGACCTTATTGATTTTTTTAGCCATGCCCATGGTGGTCTTGATCACCTCTGGCGAGGTCTTATCCGCCTTAACCACTTCCAATAATTTCATGACATTGGCAGGACTAAAGAAATGCAGGCCGATCACATCTTGTGGACGAGAAGTCGCATCGGCGATTTCGTTAACATCCAAGGTGGAGGTATTTGAGGCCAGGATAGCGCCTGGCTTACACACTGCATCCAGGGCCTTAAAGACTTCTTTTTTGACCGACATTTTTTCAAATACCGCTTCAATAACCAGGTCAACATCCGCTAAGGCAGAATACTCGGTAGTGCCTTTCAATAAGCTCATCCGTGTTTCTACATCTTCCTGGCTTAACTTGCCCTTGTTAGCTGAATTCTGGTAATTCTTACGGATTAATGCCAGTCCTTTGTCCAGCGCTTCTTGTTTGAGTTCAAGCATAGTGACCGGGATCCCGGCATTAGCGAAGTTCATCGCAATACCCCCTCCCATCGTA
>JBLHIW010000033.1:0-18887 GCA_047618055.1 Paraglaciecola sp.
ATTATTGAATTGACGACAGGGCGCATCACTAAAGCCGAGGCACTTCTCAGGTGGCAACACCCAGAACGAGGCTTAGTCCCTCCCCTGGACTTTATCCCCTTAGCGGAAGAAACCGGCCTGATAAATGTCATAGGTGATTGGGTATTTAAAGAGTCCGCTCGTCAGGCAAAACGCTTGAGTAAGCAACTTGAGTGTGAAGATTGTCAGATTAGTGTCAACCTGTCACCGGTGCAGTTTAGAGTTGAAAATCAAGACTTCGTAAAAAAATGGCCTAAATATGTGCAGGAGCTGGGACTTTCCGGGAAAAATTTTGTTGTTGAAATTACTGAAGGTCTGTTGTTGAAGGCAGAACCGGCCATTACTGATAAACTGCTGGCGTTGCGCGATGCCGGTGTTCAGGTTGCGATAGATGACTTTGGCACAGGCTATTCATCGCTCTCGTATCTGAAGAAATTCGACATTGATTACCTGAAGATCGATCAGTCATTTGTGCGCAATATTGAGACTGATATACATGACATCGCCTTGTCCGAAGCCATTATTGTGATGGCCCATAAGCTAGGGCTAAAAGTGATTGCAGAAGGTGTGGAAACCCAGGGGCAGAAGAAAATACTAACTGAGGCCGGATGTGATTTTGCTCAGGGTTACCTGTATTCTAAACCGCTCCCTCCCGAGGAGTTTGAAGCTTTCTTGCTGCACGAAAAAACAAAACATAGCCCGTAGTTGAGCACATGATAACCAATGAGGCCAGGATGGCCTAAAAAAGCATAACGCAAGTAAGGAGTAACCCTAACTCATTGGGGGGAGTCATAACAGCCAACAACGCTGCAGCTTAAGGGGAGACGGGTATAACTGATTTAGTGCTCAGTGCGCTTTGACCATCGGGGAAAGTGGCCACTAAACACGATGTAATAGGCAAATATCCCCAGGGCTGAAAAGATCAGGCCAGAAAAGCCTACCTCAACCCAGTCTCCCTTAAGCAGTAAGTAGACTGAATAGGCGATAATCATCAGTGTAGGCGAGGCGACCAAGCCTATCATCACCCTTACATTGGCGGGAATTTTCTTATGTTCAGCGTTGCTCAAATTTATTCTCTGGTAAATACAACTTTAGAAACGATTATACCTCTTCAGGAGAAGGGGTATAACAGTATTAAACACAATTTTAATGACATTCTGGCGCCATAAGTCGTTTTCACTTAGGCTAAGTGAAATTCGATCCCATCACCAAGGAGCACGATTCATATGAGTATTACCCAGGCACTAAAAGCCTCAATAATAGCAGGCATATTCCTTGCCGTGTCGGGATGTGCATCCAATAAGGCAACGATTCCTGAGCAGCGGATGGCTGTGCTCACCATGAGCGAACAGGTATTGAGCGAATTATTTGCCATCAAACCCAGTGTGCAAGCACAAATTAGCCAGGCTGCAGGATATGGGGTGTTTGATAACGCCAACGTGAATTTACTGATCGCCAGTTTTGGCGGTGGCTACGGGGTAGTAAAAGATAATACCACGGGCCAACAGACCTATATGAAGATGGCCGAAGCAGGCCTGGGCCTAGGCGCCGGCGTGAAAGATTTTAGGGTGGTATTTATATTTCATAACAACGACGTATTGAAACGCTTTGTTGATCAGGGGTGGGCCTTTGGTGCACAAGCCGACGCAGCGGCCAAGGCCGGTGACAAGGGTGCGGCCATCGGTGGTGAAGTGACCGTGGATAACATCACTATTTACCAACTCACCAAGAGTGGATTGGCCCTGCAAGCCACAGTGAAAGGCACAAAATATTGGCAGGACGACACCTTAAATTAGGACAGATGACCTGTGCTTATACTTGAAATTACTTATCTTTGACCAGATATTAAGATAATCAAAGGGCACGCATGCTTATCCCTACAACTACTCAACTTACAAAAAGGAAATAAATAGTGGAATTAGTATTTGAATATCTCTTTACGGTACAAACCTTATTATTGGTGTTTGTCGTGGTACTGCTTAAAACCTCGATTAAATTCGTCCCACAAAATCGGGCTTACGTTATTGAGCGATTTGGTAAATATCAATCTAGCAGGGAAGCCGGTTTAAACTTTATTGTGCCCTTTATTGACAGAATATCAGCTGACCGTTCTTTAAAAGAGCAGGCAGTAGATGTACCCGAGCAAAGTGCCATCACCAAAGATAATATTTCCCTTAGTGTCGATGGTGTGTTGTATTTTCGCGTACTGGATCCCTACAAAGCGACCTATGGTGTTGATGACTATGTTTTTGCAGTGACACAACTGGCACAAACCACCATGCGTTCAGAGCTAGGTAAAATGGAGTTGGATAAAACCTTTGAAGAGCGTGATGTATTAAATACCAATATTGTTATGGCGATCAATGAGGCCGCAGGTCCTTGGGGTATACAGGTACTGCGCTATGAAATTAAAGATATTGTACCGCCCCAATCGGTGATGCAAGCCATGGAAGCTCAGATGAAGGCCGAGCGCGTTAAGCGGGCACAAATTCTTGAATCGGAAGGTGACAGACAAGCGGCGATAAACCGCGCCGAGGGTGCCAAAGCATCGGTGGTGTTGGCTGCTGAAGCAGATAAAGCAGAACAGGTATTGCGGGCCGAGGGTGAAGCCAAAGCCATCGTGGCGGTCGCGACCGCTCAAGCTGAAGCCCTGCGCCAGGTAGGTGAAGCCGCTGCCACCGAAGAAGGCCAGAAGGCGGTGCAGCTGGATCTGGCAACCAAAGCCATCGAAGCCAAACACGCCATTGCCAAAGAGTCTTCCGTGGTCTTGCTACCCGATGGCGGTACCGAGGCTGCAAGTGTTGTGGCGCAGGCGATGACCATTATCAATACCTTAAACAAGGCTAAATAATGGACTGGGTCGCGGCTAATATGGCTGAAAGTTTAATCATTGTGGGCTTAGTCTTGCTTGCCATCGAAATAACGGTACTGGGTTTTTCAACTTTTGTGCTGTTTTTTGTTGGCCTGGCCGCAGTGATCACTGGCGGCCTTTTATACTTAGGGGCCATCCCCGAGTCAATGCTCAGCGCCCTGCTCAGCATTGGGCTATTTACCGCCTTATTAGCTGTTTCTTTGTGGAAGCCAATGAAATCCTTACAGAGCCAGGTAGAAACGAAAAAGGTCAGCAGTGATTTAGTTGGTCATAGTTTTATCCTGACAGAAAACGTCGCCCCGGGGCTCAGCCCCACGTATCGCTATTCAGGCATAAACTGGCAGTTAATCAGCAGCGAAGCATTGAAAGCAGGTACTACCGTAGAAGTCACCGATGTCGCGGTGGGTAGTTTTACCATCAAAGAAAAAATCTAGAGAGCCTTGTCTGGATTTTATAAACTCCCAGCTTAAGGCCGCATCAGCGATGTTTAGCAGGGAGTCTTACTGTGTATTACGCTATTCCCCCGCCACCTGCATTTCCTCTATGAGTATGGAGCCGGTTTGGATGCTGCCCCGGTGTTCGATTTCTGCGCCCACAGCGACAATATTCATCAGCATATCGGGTAAACTACCGGCGATGGTAATTTCATGTACGGGATATTGGATTTCACCATTTTCCACCCAAAATCCAGCTGCACCCCGGGAATAATCACCGGTGACGATATTCACTCCCTGGCCCATTAACTCGGTGACAAATAGGCCGGTACCCAATTTCGCCAGCATGGCCTGGTCAGAGTCACCACTATGTTTAATAAACCAATTATGAATGCCCCCGGCATGGCCCGTGGTGGGCATGTTCATTTTTCGACCTGAATAACTGGTTAGCAGATAATGGTTGAGCACACCATCGGTGACGATGTCCATGTCCCTGGTGATCACCCCTTCCTGGTCAAAAGGGGAGCTGGCCAGTCCCTGGAGGATATGGGGACGTTCAACGATCCCGAACCAACTGGGTAATACTGGCTTGCCGAGTTGGTTGAGTAGGAAAGACGAATCTCGGTACAGACTGCCACCGCTGATGGCGGCGACAAAATGGCCCATTAAACTGGAGGCAATTTCCCGGTGAAACAATACCGGCATTTTGGCGGTTTTTATTTTTCTGGCGCCTAATCTGTCAACGGTAAGCTTTGCGGCCTCAAGACCCACCTGCTGGGGGGACAACAAACGGCTGGCGTCCCGATCAACGGTGTAGCTGTAATCTCGTTGCATGTCGCCGTCTTGCTCGCCAATGACGACACAACTAAGACTATAGCGGCTGCTATGGTAGCCCACGTTCAGTCCGTGACTATTGCCATAGACCTTGGTACCTATGTTGGCGTTGTAAGATGCACCATCGGAGTTAGTGATGCGAGGGTCGGCACTCAAGGCGCTGGCTTCGGCTGCTATTACCTGTTGTATGGCCAGCTCAGTATCCAGCTCAGCGGGATGATAAAGATCTAAGGCGGGAGGCGTGAAGGCCATAAGTGTTTTTTCAGCCAGACCGGAGCAGGGGTCATCACTGGTGTATTTAGCAATCTCAATAGCTTTTTCTACGGTGAGCCTTAAGGCCTGTGGGCTAAGATCGGCCGTTGAGGCGCTGCCTTTTTTTTGCCCCTGATAGACGGTGATCCCTAAGCCGCCGTCATTGGTAAACTCGACGGTTTCGACTTCTTTGAGTCTGGATGAAACGGCAATGCCCTGTATTTTTGACATGCTGGCTTCGGCCTGCGTCGCGCCCTGCTGTTTAGCCAGTTTAAGTACGTCTTCTACTATGCCCTGAATGTCTGCTAATTGCTGTTGCATATCACCTTCAATATTTAACTACATTGACTTGCAAGCTATATTAATCGCGCTTACAAGGTTACAATCTTTTGATAGTGTAACATTAAAGATCAGCCCATGGCCTCAGCTCCAAATAAAAGCGCAAATAAAATCGAATTCGAAAGTGAAGACGAGAGCGAATTACTCAGTAAAACGCAACTTAAAAGTCAGATGAATGCTCTGCAAAAACTCGGGGAGTCCTTGATTGATTTGAGTCCCGCTTCGCTGGCTAAAATACCCATGGAAGAAGACTTACTCGATGCCGTACTGCTAGCCCAACGTATACTGCGTAAAAAGGAAGGCTATCGTCGTCAGTTGCAATTGATTGGTAAATTAATGCGGCATCGGGATGTGCAGCCCATCGAACAAGCCCTGTTAGTGATACAAAATTCCCATCAAAAAGCCCACGGAGCCTTCCATAAGCTGGAGTTGCTGCGGGATGAAATGATCGCAAAAGGTGATGATGCCATTGAGGCCGCTTTGCTCGAGCACGCTGAGCTAGACAGGCAAAAGCTTAGACAGCTCGTTCGACAGGCTAACAAACAGCTAGCAGAAAACAAACCACCGAAAGCAGCCCGGGAATTATTTAAATATTTAAAACAAACAATAAACGGACAATAGCTATGCGCTTAACTTTGCCCCTTGTATTTTTAGTGTTTACTTTTGCTGGACTTGGCGGATGTGGTGGCGTGTCTGGTGAAAATGGCAGCGATCCCTTTCGCGCTAGAGATACCTTAGGGGATATGCCGTACAGCATAAGTGTAGATATCTTTAACGCACAATGTGCATCTGTCACCAACCCAAGCTTCACATCAGGCGATACCCTATGTATACAAGCTTTGCTTAGTCAGGATGGTGCAGGCGTATCGGGAGAAATTGTCAGTTTCTCTACCGGCTTAGGCAACTTATCGGTCAGTAGCAAGCTCACCGACAATGAGGGAATGGCCGAAATCACCTTATTCAGTGATTCAGCTACAGTCGGTGCGTCAACGATTAGTGCCATATTTGATGTGATAAACGCGGATGCTAACTTTGAATTTATTGCCCAGGACATTACGGTACGTGCACCACCTTCAATTCGTGTATCGATGTTAAACAATGGACAGGCGGTCAATCGTTTTCAAGCTGATGAAACGGTACAATTACAAGGCATTTTAGCCGATGCCACAGGTATGCCCATCGAGGGCGAAATTATCGTTTTTACCGCGGGTAAAGGGGCATTGAACACCACTGACGCCCTTACTGATAATCAAGGGATTGCTCGCGTCACGCTTACGCCTGCATCCTCAGATATTGGTGCGATGGTTGTTAGTGCTCAAAGCCAAATTGATAACCTAAGCCTGCTCGCCTCGATTAATGTAGAAATCCAGCCTATGGGAACGATAAATGAGGACGTAATCCGCTTCGGTCACTTCAATAAGGACAAGGTATTTATTGAGGGTGAGATGGGTGTTTCTGTCGCTGACAATGGCGGCAGCGCAGAAATTAGCGCGGGGGGTACCTTAGGAGTATCGGTGGCCATAGTGGATGAGAATGATCAGCGTATTTTAAGGCAAAGCCCAGTCCAATTTAACTCAGATTGTGTCGCCAATGGCCTCGCCACTATAGACTTGCAAGTAAATACTATCAACGGTGAGGCTCAGGCTACGTTTGAGGATATCAGTTGTGCCGGTAGTGCCGGAAATACAGATTTGATTGTCGCCTCTTTAGTGGTTAACGATATGACTGTATCGATATTCAAACAAATCGATATTCAGGCTGAGTCAATAGGCTCATTGCAATTTATTTCTGCCTCTCCACATAATATTGTGTTGTTAGGGGCGGGCGGTCAAAACGGTCAATCAGTTTCCAGCCTGGTATTTCAGGTCAATGGGGCATTAGGTAATCCGCTCTCACAACAGACCGTCGACTTTAGCCTTAATACCAATACCGGTGGACTGAGCCTGTCGCCGGATTCGGGTATCACCAACTCTCAGGGACAAGTTAGTACGCGGGTAACAGCGGGTAATGTCCCCACTGCGGTGAGGGTGATGGCACGCACAAGCACCACAGAGGACATAGTGATCAGCACCCAATCTGACTTATTGTCGGTCAGTACGGGGCTGCCTGATCAAAATAGCTTCACATTCTCCGCTGACGATTTGAATCCGGAAGGGCAAAACATCAATGGGGTAAAGGTTACCCTCGTTGCGCGCTTAGCCGATACCTTTAATAACCCGGTCCCTGACGGCACCGTGATCAACTTTACCACCGAAGGTGGCTCGGTAGAGCCAAGTTGCACGTCGAGTAACGGCACGTGTAATGTCATCTGGAACAGTGCAAACCCAAAAGTAGCGGATCACCGGATCACCATCCTTGCCACCGCCATTGGCCATGAAACACTTTTTGATAGTAATGGTAATAACAGTTACGATAATGCCGATGGGGCCGGTTTTACTGACGGCACAGACAGTGGCTTTGGCAACAGCCGCTACGGTAGGACGGGGTTTGTCGATCATTCAGAGGCATGGCGTGATGATAATGAAAATGGTGTAAGAGATACCTCTGAGGTTTTTCTAGATTATAACAATAGTGGGGGGTTTGACGAACCGGACACTTTTTTTAATGGGCCTCAATGTCTAGCAGACAATGCCTGTGAAGAGGGAAGTGCAAAGACCCTGCATGTTCGTAAAGCCTTGGTACTCGTGACGTCCAGCTCTAATGCTTTATTGGACATAGTCGATGCCAGCGACGCCGTTATCTTTAGCAACCACCAAAACGTAGGGGATCCTTCTCTTAGCTTAGCCCCTGGTGAAAGCATGAGCTTTACCCTTCGTTATTCCGATACCGCCATTCAGCCAATTGCCAGTGGATCAACAATCGCCATTGCATCGACAGCGGGACTAATCGGCGGGCAAACCTCACTTACGGCGCCGCGGACTAATATTGCAGGGTCATCCGGGACGCTGTTCACCCTGACTAACGATGTTGATGCTGCTACTACCGCGACGATAACAACGACAGTAACATCGCCAAGCGGCATTGTGTCTGATGTGGTTTTTACCGTCGCTTTGGATTAAATTCCGGCCCTAATAAAAGGCTAGGCGGTGCCCCCGACAGTTAACTCATCGACTTTCAGGGTGGGTTGACCCACGCCTACCGGTAGGCTTTGCCCGTCTTTTCCGCACACCCCAACGCCCTTATCCAGCGCGAGGTCATTACCGATCATGGATACTTTTTGCATGGCTTCAGGGCCATTGCCAATTAGCGTGGCACCTTTAATCGGCGTGGTGATCTTACCGTTTTCAATCAGGTAAGCTTCGGAGGTTGAAAACACAAACTTGCCGGAGGTGATATCCACCTGGCCACCGCCAAAATTAGGGGCATATATGCCCTTGTCGATGGAGGCGATAATTTCTTCTGGCGCATATTGTCCATTAAGCATATAGGTATTGGTCATGCGCGGCATGGGTAAGTGGGCATAGGATTCCCGGCGTCCATTACCGGTGGGTAAGACCCCCATCAAACGGGCATTAAGCTTGTCCTGCATATAGCCCTTGAGAATGCCGTCTTCAATTAATACGTTGTATTGGCTGGGCGTGCCTTCATCGTCAACACTTAACGAACCCCGCCTGTCCGCCAAAGTGCCATCATCCACTATCGTACAGCCTTTGGCGGCGACTTGCTCGCCGATGCGACCACTAAATGTTGAGGCCCCCTTACGGTTGAAATCCCCCTCTAAGCCATGTCCTACCGCTTCGTGTAATAATACACCTGGCCAGCCACTGCCCAGTACGACTGGCATTTGTCCGGCGGGCGCAGCGACCGCGCGCATATTTACTCTGGCCATATGAATGGCTTCATCGGCAAGTTGTTCGTAGCGTAAGCGCCCATCTTCTTGTTGCTTAAAATACTGATACGCAAAACGCCCACCAGCACCGGCACTGCCCCGTTCACGGCGACCATCTTTCTCCATCAATAAGGAACAATTGAGCCGGATAAGTGGGCGGATATCAGTGCAATAGGTCCCGTCAGTGGCGGCAATCAATATTTCTTCATAGACAGCGCTTATGCTGACAATAACCTGGCTCATGGCCGGTTCTTGCTGACGAATATAGCTGTCAACGGCCCGCAGCAGAGCTATTTTTTCTTGTTCTTGCATGGCTAACAGAGGATTCTCGTCATGGTAACGAGCCTTAGGGTGAGTTTGTTTTAAGGCAGATATCTTATGTTTGCCACCGATGGCAGAAATAGTGCGTGCGGCGTTGGCAGCTTTAAGCAGTGCCTCAGGAGATATTTCATCGGAGTAGGCAAAACCGGTTTTCTCGCCGCTGACGGCTCTTACGCCTACGCCACGCTCGATATTGTAGCTACCTTCTTTGATAATGCCGTCTTCAAGCACCCAGGTTTCGTGCTGGCTTGCCTGAAAATACAGATCGGCAAAGTCATTGTCATGTTGATAAATCGAATCGAGGGTAGATTCAAGGATCTGTTTGTTAAGATCAGATGCGCTAAGTAAGTTTTCTTCAACCAAGTTAGACAAGGCGACTCCTGAATTTATTATGTTGCTGAATAGGCATGTTTTGGCGAATTTCAATCAATTTTTTGGAAAGTAATTGGCTTTGGATGAGGCCACATTCATGGCTCAGTTCAACCAGGGTTTCGCCCCAGGGAGACATGATACAGGAGTGGCCGTAAGTTTGTCGTTTATTGGCATGTACACCGGCTTGATTAGCCGCCACCAGATAACACTGATTTTCAATTGCCCTGGCAGCCAGTAAAACACGCCAATGGGCCTGGCCGGTTTGGTAGGTGAAAGCCGCGGGGAGGGCGATAACATCCAGTTGTTTTAGCTGGCTCATGGCCTGAAATAAACCGGGAAAGCGCAGGTCATAACACACGGCTAAACCCAGGGTGCCAAAGGGCGTGTCAGCCACCACAATATGCTGCCCACTCTGGGTATGGCGAGACTCATTATAGTTGCCGGTGTGATCGGCCACTTGCACATCAAAGAGGTGGATTTTCTGATACTCCTCAACAATGTCACCCTGGGCATTGATCAGTAAACAGGAGGCGGTAAATTTATTCTCCGTCTGGCTTTTTAAGGGAATACTGCCCCCTACCAGCCAAATACCGTATTGCTTAGCCAGCACTTGTAACTGGGTCTGAATGGGTCCGTCGCCCGGCGTTTCTGCTATGGCCAGCAAGGCTTTATCACTGGCACCAAAGCAGGCAAAACATTCAGGCAGTACCACCAGAGTCGGGCATGCTACCTGTAGCTTTTGCAGCTGTATTTCGAGCACCTTAATGTTGTCGGACACGTTTGGCACTGAGCACATTTGTATGGCGACCAGATTAGTTACTGGTGCTTGATTAGGCACGCACCGGCTCCTCAATCAATAAGGGCAGCGATATGGGAATATCCAATTGTGCATCAACATCTTCCGGGGCTTGTTGAATATCCTGGCTGGGCATAGCTTGTGCCGGTAAACTGATATCTTGGCTGTCTCGCTCCAGTTCTTCTAATTGGGGCTCATCAAATGAGCCCGTCAGAGAAAACTTGATATTGGAAATAACTTTGGCGGACGTCAATACCTGATCTAGGGCCAAGGCCGCCAGAGCGGCAGCAGGGTTGACCATATATGCAATAATAACGGGTAAACTGGATGTCACTTTAGGGGCAAAGGCCAGCTGGTAATTTAGCTGCTTATTTACCAGATCACTATAACCTTCCATGGTAATTTCACCCGCCCCCCCATCAATCACCGTGTCACGGGTGTCGGCAATGCCGTTGGCAATCTGCAAAGAGCCGTCCATTTTGTCATAGAAAAAACCTTTGGCGAATACGTCTCTAAAGTCTAATTTTAATTTTCTCACTAATGATTCTAAACTCAGAATACTGAATATCCGTGAACCTTTGTCAGGCACGTCGGTTAAGTAGCCGTCAGTCAAACGCCATTCAACATCACCATATAGACTTGCAAAGTTGAATTTGTAGGGTGAACTTTGCCAGGATAAATCAAAGCCCGCTGCCGCTTTTGAATCCTTTATACCTGAATTAAAGTTAAAATCCTGTAAAAACTCACCAAAATCTGAACTGCTAAATTCACCTACTAAGTGGGTGCTGCTGTGCGTATCTGACAAATACCAATCGCCCGTGGCATACAATAAACCGTGGGTGTTGTTTAATCTCAAACTGTCAACGTGCATCCCCCCTGATGCACGGGACAGACTAAAATCCACCCGTCCGAAGTCATTATCATGAAAGCGACAGCGCAAACATTCAAATTTAAGCGGTGGTAAGTTGGCCAAATTCGGTGAGAACACTGCTGCTGTGTTGTCAGACTCACCCTGCCAATCAGCCAAATGAATAAAATCTGCTTTTATATCAATACCACTGCCCAGCCAATCTTTATGCAAAGTAATGCTGGCACGGGCCTGCTTGGCATTGAGTTCCAATAGCCAACTGTCACTAGTGTTTTTTGCAAGCAGCTCAACATTTGTCAGTTTTTGTGCGGCGACGAGGGCCGTGTTTGCTGATACAAATATTCTTTGTGGCGCGCCAATCAATGGTCTCTCGCTGTCGGGTAAATCAGCCAACAAGGTGGCAATAGTTGGGTACCACTGATTTAAATCGAACTGGGGAACATTGACGGCGATGCTAAATCCCAGCCCCATCCCTACGGTATCAGTTTGGCCAATCCCAAGATGAGCCCGGGAAAACTGCATATCCTCATGGGGCAAATTGCCAGTAAATTTAATGGCATCGCCAAGGGTAATATTTATGGTGGAGGCCTGCTGATTGCCCTTGCTGATGATCCGCAGGGGTAGCGTTGCCCTGGGCAGTTTTGCAAAGGGCGCAGGGAGGTCAGAGCGAATGCGCCTTAGTTCGCTACTGATACGGGCGGTATATTCGTAGCCCTCCTGGGGAAAGCTTAACCCAACATCTGCCTGCCAGTCACTGCCACCGCCAACATATTTAGCTAAACCAGGATGGTACTTTTCTAATAGAGGGCTAAGCTGCCAGTCACCTTTGAGTTTAATGTCAGCGACATATGCTTGCGCTTTGCTTTGGCCAGTGAAGCCAATCTCCACGTCTTGTCCCAGGAGGCTGGCGCTGAGTGTGTCAAATGTCACCCGATCATTGTTAAATGTAACTAAGCCCATGGCATGCTCGAAATTGAGGGCTAAACTGGGAATATAAATATCATTATTCGCCAGCTGAATTTCACCCTTTGCCACTATGTTTTTGCCACTTAGGGGAATGTGTAAGTTAAGGTGGGTCGATAAGGACTTTTCGATTTGCACCTTTTCGAGCACCATACCCAAGGAGTTGGCAAGACTACTTTGCTGCATTAAGGCCCTGAGCTGTTTCCCCTTGGCACTCGCCTTAGCGTCAATACTTAGAATGGCACCGTGGGAAAGGCTCGGTATGCTGGCGTGCAAGTCATTTACCTTGATATCCAGTAATTGCCCCTGTTGGCTGTCCATCACTAAACCTTCGTTTTCAAACAACAAGTCCATTTCAAGATCCCGCAGCGCAGGCCACTGGGAGTGGAAACGCATTTTAGCCTGGTTAATATTTAGGCCAGCCTGAAAAATCCCGGTCTGCTTGGTAAAGGGGAAGTGATCTATTTTGCCGTTCCATAAAAACTGTGCAGACCTTACTTCACCCTCCTGCAAGGCATCAAGTAGATAGTCTTTGGTGTTCTGCCCCATCCATACTGCTGGAAAAAGCTTTTTAAGCTCTTGTATTTCAACTGTTGCAAGCTGGCCACTTAAGGCCAAATGATTATCATGGCTGTTATATAGTAATGATTGGTGGATATTGAGCCCTTCGCTGCGCAGTGATGCGTGAGCTAGATAAAACTCCAAGCCTTCAGCGAGCGGGCTAAGGTATAACTCAGCCTTAATCTGTTGATAGGCAATATCGTTGCCCAATAAGCGCGTAGCACTTAAGGCTGAGTTTTGCCCCAGAAGGCTTAGGCGTCCTTTGTTATCAAACCAATTTAATTCTGCCGATAAGTCTGACACACCGGGCATAAGATCGCTTTGCTGCCACCCCAGGCCTGACAACGTGAGCTTGGCAATCGCTCGTCTGCTTGGATTAAACTGAATATCCAGATGTTCTAAGGTGGCCTGGGGTTTAGCCTGCTGTATAAAGGCAAATGCCTCTTGCTCAACAGTGAGGGGCAACAGTGGCAATAGCTTGTCAATTTGTATGGCCTGAGCATTACTAATATTCAGATTTCCCTGACTTAGTCTACCTAACCAGTTTGAAACCAATACTTCGTCATTTACCTGCAGCACTAAATTATCTAGATTAAATGCCCAGTCTTTGCCAATAGGTGAAGCACTCAGCTGGCCGCCTAAAATCGACGCCTGAATAGTCGAGTCTTCTGACCTCCAGCCAAATCGACTATCGGCTAAATCCACCTGCACGCTGCGCACTCTATTTTGTTGAATGCCCGCCCAAAGCACAAAATTTCCACGACTTTCGCTTAGCTCATAGGTGGTAGGTAACCATTGATCTAACCAGGGAGAGAGATCGATTTCTTCTCCTTTCGCAAAAAAGGTTCCTTGTAGTTCATCTTGATTACCATATAAATCCAGTACAAATGAAGCGGAGTTTTTAGCGAGTTCTTCGACCTGTAGCTGCCCTACACCCTGGTGCCGCATCTCCTGGTTTACCCAGGATAATTGATCGACCAGCACGGTTTGTTGCTCGTGCTCCGTCACCACTAATATTTTACTATCACTGACGGAAAAAGACTGTAACTGCTGTAAAAAGAGATGCTCTAAGGCATCCACAATAGGAAAGTCGCTGTCTTCTTGCTGTAATAGACGTATATCAATGGACACTGACATGCCCCGCAAATCAAAGGTTTGTGACTGGAGTTGCTGGGCGAAAATAGACGCCCAAAAATCAACCTCTATAAACGTTTCTTCGATATCCAGGCTAACGGGAGATTGACTGTTTTGAATTAATTGTAGTTTACGTAAAACAATGGCTGGTCCCAAGCTGTTCCAGCGAGCGCTGATTTCTCCTATGCGTAATTGTGCACCAAACTTACCTTCTAACCAATTTTCTAGATGGTGTTTATGGCTATCCATATATGGTAAAGAATAGCGAAGTACACTGAGCAATACCGCCACCAATAACAGGAATAAGGCAGCGGATTTCCAGAGTGTTTTAACAACAAAAGCGACATAAAACGATGCAGGTTTCACATCATGACCACATCAAATTTATCTTGGTTATATAGCAATTCGGTTTGCACCTTTATTTGTTTACTGACGAATATTTCCAGCTCCGCCAGCATATGAGATTCTTCGCCAAGCAAGTTTTCAACTACAGCTGGCGCCGCATACACTACAAACTTGTCGGCGTCAAAGGCGCGGTTTACTCTGACAATTTCACGCATGATCTCAAAACATACGGTTTCGACTGTTTTGACCGAACCGCGTCCCTTACATACTGGACACTCACCACATAGGATATGTTCCAAACTTTCTCGGGTTCTTTTACGGGTCATTTCGATTAAACCCAGGGCGGTGAAACCATGAATATTGATTTTCGCCCGGTCTTTACCGGTGGCTAACTCCAGGCTATGTATGACTCGCCGTTGGTGATCGGCATCCGTCATGTCAATAAAATCAATCAGGATCATCCCCCCCAAATTACGTAATCTAAGCTGGCGAGCGATAGCCTGGGTTGCCTCAATATTAGTGTTAAATATGGTCTCTTCTAAATTGCGATGGCCAACAAATGCCCCGGTATTAATATCAATAGTGGTCATGGCTTCGGTTTGATCGATAATCAAATAGCCGCCGGATTTTAAATCCACCCGGCGTTCGAGCGCCCGCTGCCCTTCGTTTTCAACGTCATAATGGTCAAAAATAGGGCGATCCCCCGGATAATACTCGAGTAAGTTATTTAACTCTGGCACATATTCTTTGGTAAATTGCTGTAATTCCTGAAAAGACAGTTTGGAGTCAACGCGGATCCGGTTCAGTTCCGTGCCGACAAAATCTCGCAGCACCCGCCTGGCAAGGGGCAAGTCTTCATACAGAATATGGGATTTTTTCTTCATTCTGGAGCGAATGATGTCCCACAGGCGCCGCAAAAAATCCGCATCCTGCCTAAGTTCCTGCTCTTTAACGCCCTCGGCGGCAGTGCGCAATATAAACCCACCGTTTTCACTACAAAATTCTTGTACCACCGCTTTAAGGCGTTCTCGCTCCTGGGCATCTTCTATACGTTGGGACACGCCAACATGGGCCACACTCGGCATAAAAACCAGGTAGCGAGAAGGTATCGTAATGTCAGTTGTTAAGCGGGCACCCTTGGTGCCAATTTGATCCTTGACCACCTGCACGACAATATCCTGACCATCTCTGACGAGTTCACGGATATCCTTTTTTTCAATGTGATGGGATGCTACGTCTTCCTGCACCTCACTATGGATCGCAATATCAGAAGCGTGTAAAAATGCCGCTTTGTCCAGACCAATATCTACAAAGGCGGCTTGCATGCCGGGCAGTACTCGTTTGACTTTTCCCCGGTAAATATTACCTACCAGCCCCCGCTTGGTATGCCGCTCAATGTGTATTTCCTGTAAAATCCCATTTTCGATCAGTGCGACCCGTGATTCAGATGGTGTCACGTTGATCAGTAACTCAGAACTCATAATCGAGGAACCCTATATCGTTTAGCAGTTGCCGTGTTTCGTACAACGGTAGGCCAACTATGGCGCTATAACTACCGTTAATATGTTTCACAAATTGTCCCCCCAGTCCTTGTATAGCAAAACTACCGGCCTTATCCCTCGGCTCACCCGATTGCCAGTAAGTATCAATTTTCGCCTGAGACAAGGGGCCAAAGGTCACGCGGCTTTCAACCACCAGTGATTTTTGTTTGTGGCCTGAGTCGCAGGGATACGTAATGGCGACCGAGGTCAGCACAGAATGTACCTTGCCTGATAATAAGTTCAGCATCCTTGAAGCATCCGCTTGATCTACCGGTTTTCCCAGTATTTGCTCGTTGATCACCACCACAGTATCCGCTCCCAATACCGGCCATTGCTGTGCACTATCATTCCAGCCGGCTAAGGACTTCTGCTGCGCCAAACGACGCACATAGACTTCTGGGACTTCATTGTTAAGAACGGACTCATCCACATCTACGTTCATTTGCTTAAAAGAAATACCTATTTGCTTCAGTAATTCTGCACGGCGTGGAGACTGGGAGGCGAGTATCAGCATGGTTCGCATAAGCCCGGCCCTAACTAAGACGCAATTGGCGACGTACTCTACGCAACAACCAAAATATCCACGGCCAGATAATCATGGAACTGAGTACCGGCCACAAATAATCAAACAAAAAATAGATATCGGTGAGTAAATGTTGCAGCCAAAACACCAGCAAATGATATAAGGCGGCCATAACACCAACAGCGATCGCCTGCTGCCACACCGAGTAATTGCGTAAACGCTGATAATTGGCCGCCATCACATAAATACTCAAAGACATAGCAAAGCTGTGCACCCCGAGGCTGGTGCCGAGCAAAATATCGAGTACCAGACCATTGATAAAAGCCACCCCGACGTTAACGCGATGGGGTAGCGCCAATACCCAGTATGATAATACGAGTAATACCCAATCAGGGCGGTATAAGTCCACGACACTTGGCATGGGCATGATTTGCAGCACCAAAGCGACAATAATGCTCAGTACAATTGCGTAATTGCGTAACTGCATTATGGTCTAATCTCGTTTTTCTGTGTGTCATCAGCCATAAGCGTTGGCGTCTCATTTGCCCACAACAACAGCAGATATTTAAGTCTGTTGAGCCGGGCGATAGGTTTTGCTCTCACCTGGGCGAAGGGCCGGCTTTCATCACGGATGATCATGCTAATTTGGCCCACGGGATAACCTTCCGGAAAAATTCCCCCCAGGCCAGATGACAATAATACGTCCCCCACGCGCACGTCGACACTATGGGGCACATGTTGCATAAACAACTCGTCCAAGCTACCGGAGCCAGAAGCAACTAAACGCACATTATTGCGGGCTAAACGAACCGGCACCGCATGGGTGACATCCGCAATTAACACAACCCGGCTATTGGTGGAGCCCACTTGCATGATTTGACCGACAACGCCCCTATCATCTAGCACCGGTTGACCTTCGTAAACACCGTGGATGGCACCTTTATTGATGACGATCTGGTGACTATAGGGATTGTTATCAACAGCCATCAACTCCGCCACCACTTTACGTGCGTCCTGACGCACCGGCGAGTTAAGCAGCTTTCGCAGTCGATCATTTTCTTCCTTTAGAAAGGTGACACGCTGCAATTTTTCACTCATGAGTATCGCTTGCTGGGTAAGTTCGGCATTTTTCGTTAATAATTTTCGATGAGAAGCCAAGCGAGTGGCACTGGCACTGAGCACTTCTCCCGGTAGGTTAGCTAAATATTGCAAAGGACTAACCAAAGAATTCAGATAGACTCGGGTAATCCCAAAACCATCAATTTTGTGATCAAATACGATCAAGGCAACCGACAACAGTAAAGCCAGAACTAACCTTTTTTGCAGTGATGGACCGCGGGAAGAAATCGGAGTCATATAAAACCATGGTTAAAGGCGGCCGGGGCCGCCCGTATTAAACTTGCTTTGGTACTTATTCGTAGCTAAAAAGGTCGCCTCCATGTATATCTATCATCTCAAAGGCCTTACCCCCTCCCCGCGCCACACATGTTAGGGGATCATCCGCAATCACCACTGGAATACCGGTTTCTTCCATTAGCAGTCGATCGAGATCTTTTAGTAAGGCACCGCCGCCAGTTAAGACCATGCCTTTTTCCGAAATATCGGATGCCAGCTCAGGAGGCGATTGCTCTAACGCTACCATGACTGCAGATACAATACCCGTCAGAGGCTCCTGCAAGGCTTCCAGAATTTCGTTGCTGTTAAGGGTAAATCCACGGGGTACACCCTCTGCCAGATTACGTCCGCGAACTTCTATTTCCATCACTTCCTCGCCAGGATAGGCGGCCCCAATCTCATGTTTTATCCGCTCTGCCGTGGCTTCACCGATAAGTGAGCCAAAATTACGGCGAATATAGCTGATAATCGCCTCATCAAACTTATCACCGCCGATACGTACTGAAGACGAGTACACAATACCGTTGAGGGATATGATTGCCACCTCCGTCGTACCACCACCAATATCCACCACCATGGAACCAGTTGCCTCTGATACAGGCAAGCCCGCGCCAATCGCTGCGGCCATAGGTTCATCAATCAAAAACACCTCGCGGGCACCGGCCCCAAGGGCTGATTCACGAATGGCGCGACGCTCTACTTGGGTTGAGCCGCAAGGCACACACACCAAGACTCTTGGACTTGGACGTAAGAAGTTATTGTCGTGCACTTGTTTGATAAAATGCTGAAGCATTTTTTCCGTGACATAAAAGTCCGCAATCACCCCATCTTTCATTGGCCGAATGGCCTTAATGTTACCGGGTGTTCTGCCTAACATACGTTTGGCTTCGGTGCCGACTGCCGCAACACTTTTAGGCCCACCGGCGCGCTCTTCACGTATTGCCACCACTGAAGGCTCATTGAGCACGATACCTTTATCTTTTATATAGATCAGCGTGTTGGCAGTGCCGAGGTCGATTGACAAATCGTTGGAAAACATTCCCCGAAGCTTTTTGAACATGGAAAAATTACATCCTGTGTGATGAAAGAAACAATCGCTAACTTTACCAATGCACCCGGTATTGGGCAAGCAAACACCGACCGCAGGAGCGGAAAAAAACCATTTAAGCGAAAATTTTGCAGCTTAAGTGATGATTTTGTAAAAAACACCGCTAAAAAACCATAAAAGCCCCGGCGTTTGGTCCAAGGTGGTAGGTAGAAAGATCTTACGAAAACAAGGTGCTTGAGTCCTTAGCTAAAATACTTCCCGGCGTTGGATAACGCGATCATTACCCCTAAATTGGCCAAAAGTGACGGTGGCTCCGGGGAAGTCATCGTCGTCAATATCGTCGTCAAAATCCCAGTCGATATTCAAATAGTCAGGCCACTTACTGGTCCCTGAAGCCTCAGGAACCAGCGTCAGGATCAACACGCCAGGGGTATTGGGCGCA
>JBLHIW010000034.1:0-18457 GCA_047618055.1 Paraglaciecola sp.
AATCCGCTCGCCTGTGTGAAGCAATAAAAAAGCTCACCTGGGCGAGCTTCCTGAATACCGTCAAAACCATGCTATTTTTGCACGGTGACTTCGGTGTGATTATTTCTGTACTCTTATTTCTGTACTCGGCCCACATACTCGCCGATGCGGGTGTCCACCCTGACGACTTCACCGGGTTGCACAAACAAGGGCACACGCACTACTGCCCCTGTGACCAAGGTTGCAGGTTTGCCGCCGGTACCGGCAGTATCGCCTTTTAGGCCTGGATCGGTTTCGGTAACTTGCAATTCAACAAAGTTAGGCGGCGAGACGACGATGGGTGTGCCATTCCATAGGGTAATGGTGCAGCTATCGTTTTCGACCAGCCACTTAAGGTTATCCCCGAGGGCTTTTTCATCTGCGGCAATTTGCTCGAAGGTGTCGTTATTCATAAAGTGCCAAAATTCACCGTCGGTATATAAGTAGGACAGCTCGGTATCCATTACATCCGCACCTTCCACCGAATCGCCGGATTTAAAGGTTTTTTCTATCACTTTGCCAGAAATAAGCTTGCGAATTTTGACCCGACTAAAGGCCTGACCTTTTCCTGGTTTAACAAATTCGTTCTCTAAAATATTGCTTGGTTCGCCGTCGAGCATGATTTTTAAGCCCGCTTTAAACTCATTTGTGCTGTAATTGGCCATATATTCCCGTAATTGATAACTGAGTAGAGTCTGTAATTGGCACAAATAATACCTAAAAAACCCATTGCTGTGGAGTCTAACTGGCAAAAAGAACTGGCGATGGCCTTTTCTGACCCCGGATCCTTATTGGATTACCTGGAATTGCCCCGGGCAGATTTTGTTCAGGACATTAAAGCCCGGGCATTATTTCCCCTGCGGGTGCCCCGGCCTTTTGCTGCGCGCATGACCAAAGGCGATAGGAATGATCCCCTGTTTAAGCAGGTTTTTACCAGTGTCAGGGAATTTGATCTCGCCCCGGGCTACACCAGCGATCCCTTACAAGAACAGGACAACCCGCAACCCGGCTTGTTGCACAAGTACCGCAGCCGGGTATTGCTCATCGTGCGAGGGGGCTGTGCGGTTAACTGTCGCTATTGCTTCAGAAGACATTTTCCTTATGGCGAAAATCATCTTAGTAAGCGAGAGTGGCTGGCAACCCTGGACTATATTCGCGGTGATAAGCATATCGATGAAGTCATCTATTCTGGCGGCGATCCCCTGATGGCAAAAGACGACTTTCTCGCCTGGTTAAGCGCCCAAATAGAGCAAATACCCCATATCAAACGCTTACGTATTCATACCCGGCTACCGGTCGTTATTCCCTCCAGGATCACCCCGGAATTGTTAGACTGGTTCACCACATCCCGCTTACAAGCTATTATGGTCTTGCATGTCAACCATGCCCAGGAAGTCGATGCTAGCTTAATAAAAGCACTGCAAGGTCTAAAAAAGGCGGGGGTAACCTTGCTCAATCAAGCAGTATTGTTAAAAGGTATTAATGATACCCCCGATAGTCAAATCGACTTAAATGAGGCGCTCTTTGCAGCGGGGGTGATGCCCTATTATTTACATGTATTGGATAAAGTGCAGGGGGCGAGTCATTTTGATATTAGTGATGATACCGCCAGAGCTTTAATGGCGGAGCTGATAAGGCGTCAGCCAGGTTATTTGGTACCCAAACTCGTGAGAGAGATAGGTGGCCAGCCCGGCAAAACGCCACTTGATTTACATCTTCATCCCGATACCTAAGGGTATCACTTGGGCAAAACTGTATTTAACTAGGCAAAGGTGTCGACATACGCGCCTGAGCCTGACGATGAAGATTTGGGTACGTCAGCCGCTGCTTCCAGCAACTGAAGCGAGGCCTGCCCCTCTGTTTCCTGCTGTGATTTAGCAAGTTGCAAAGCTTTTATTTCAAGGCTCGCACCGGATGATCCACCTTGGATTTCCATACCAGATCCTTATAGCTTGTAGCTACGTTAAAAAACAGGCAAAATTGCCGGCCTATAAGGCTATCGGCCACCACTGATCAACCTTTAGCGAATTTCACCAAAAAGATACCCATGCAAAATATTATTAAAAAACTGAGCGAAAACGTACAACTTATTTACCGTAAGGCCATTGATGCCGATAACGCCATCACTAAGTTACAAGCTGCCGGTAAAGGCAAGTTCCTGACAATTTTCAGTTGCGACGGAGGCTTCACGGTCCAAAGCAAACACTTCAAACCCTATGTTGAAGAGTTGGCCCATGATGTCAGCGCTTTATCTGAGCTCAGTGAGACGGAGCTCAGATTAGTACTGCCTGGGGTAGTCAAAAAAATTGAACTGATGTTTACCACCCTGGCTAATTTTCAACTTAGTATTAAACAGTAAACATTTTATTAGCTAGTGCCCATCCTGGAATGGGGTCGTAGCGAGGGCGTTCGCAGTAGACATCCATTTCAGGACGGACACTAGCTACAGATGTATAGGCAGCTGACGGATACTCTGGTTAATTTGTGTGACCAGCTGTTTATACGCCAAACTGTCTACCTGACCAAAATATTGACTAAACGCAGCCTTGCTTAAGCCTTCTGGTAATCCTGCTATGTCTGGAAAAAATGCAGATTCCATTGGGTTATTTGCCAGCACGTATTGCAGTTGCCGAGCATACCGGGGATCGCTTGCCCTTTGTGCGAAGGCGATCCCGGCAAAATCCGCCGCCAGGTCAACAAAACTGTAGCCGCTGCCCCCTTCGCCTCTGTCCATTAACTCTTTAAACTCCCCAATTGCTGTGCTAATTCCCTGCTCAGAGAGAATTTTAATCGCAGCAGAAAATATGAAATGCTGATTTAAATCCGTTCGATTGGCTAATACTGGACGTTTTCTTGGCAAAACAACCACCCCGGGAATAGGCTGTACTGAACCCACAAAGTTCGCAAAGCGATGATGGCCGGCATAAATGGCTAGGGCCAAAATAGCAGCCTCGTTTTCTTTTGCCGCCGTTTCGCCGTCAGAGAGACCCTGAGCCTCCTTGAATACCAGACCAACATATTTTGCCAGCGATACCGAATAGGGGCTACTTCCCTCTGGCAACTGAGAAATAAACTTCAGATAGTGGGCGGTTTTTGCCCGCTGCACTTCGTCGCCGCTGCCACTGAGGCCTAGCTGTAATTGATTAAGCTCTTTAAAAAAAGCATCCAGGGGTCGTACAGTTATCACCATATTGGCATCAAACATCGCGACCTGATCGACTTGCCGGACAAACTGGCTGGCAATATCACTTTTTGTCCACCAATCTGCCAGCCACACAATACTGGAAAGCGTTAATTCACCCGGCAGATTAAAACGCCCTAGTTTAATCTGTGAAACCTGTAAACCGTCACCGGGTAAGACCCTCACACTCAAGTTAATGTACTTACCAAATGGGTTATCAGGCAATTGGTAACTCATTGCCAGTAAACTGGAGCGGGGGCTGATATTCGCCCGACCATGAAACTTGCCATGGGCTCGCTGGGCAAAGCCAACTAAACTGTTAAGTTGCATTTCACTAACCGTGAAGCGCTGATCCCGGGTGCGATTTTTAACACTTTGGCTAAGCTGGCTTAACAAAGCCTTTACGGATTCAGCTTCATCCACCTGCTTAGCACTGGTTGCCACCACCAGTGGCGTGGGATCCAGTGCGGAGATAAACACACCCGCCACAAGTAACACCACCAGCAAGCTTAAAACCAACAACACTTTAATCAGTCGCAACAAAGATATTTTCCTTTAATTCATAATGTTAATCATACAACTTAGAACAATATGTTTATGCCAACAGACAAAAACATGTATTTATCGCCAGCAAAAAATGGATAAACAATTCAAAGGAATAATCGATCACCCATTTGGCTTGTAACATTCTACACCCCTTAAACATTTTCGGGTATTAATGGTCGACTCAGGATCTCGAATGTGGCTGCATAATACCCATACGAAACCATAACACACGCTACAATAGTCAGTCCTCCCTATCACCGCTACCTTAACAATGGCATTGTCGTGTATGGCTCAACTCATATAGTGCTGCCGGGGTTAATGTTTCCAAGGCTCAATATGCATCTACAGCAGGTAAATTAAGCGTAGAATAAGCTTTGAGCATACTAGAATGAAACGGTGGTCGAAGATGAGTAAGATAAGCGCATTTTGGCAACAACTTTACCAGCAAAGCCAGCACGTTGACCTGCAGCATATGCCCGTTGAACACATGCAGTTCAACCACAATCTTACCCTATCAGCTTCCATTGATACCGCTAAGGCAAGTTGGCTGCCGTCACCGGCAAAAGGCATCGTGCGCCTGATGCTGGAGCGCGAGGGGGGCGAAAAGACTATTCGAGCCACCAGTATTGTAGCCTACGCAGCAAGTAGTCACTTCGCTCCCCATGTGCATCCTAAGGGAGAGGAATTTTTTGTGCTCGCCGGTACATTTTCTGATGAACATGGGGATTATCCGGCCGGTACCTATGTGCGCAATCCACCGGGCTCATTCCACCAGCCCTTTAGCCGCGAAGGTTGCCTAATTTGGGTTAAGTTGCAGCAATTTCCCGCCAATGACCAGCAACATATTGTTATTAATGCACTACAAAAAAGCGCTGACCTTAGCAATGGGCACTTGTGCAGAAAAGTGTTATTTGATGACTATGAAACTGTAGAGATGGTCGACGCCAGTCAAACCTGTATTTTGCCTGAGCAGTGGCTGAAAAAGGGCGCGGAGATATTGGTATTGTCCGGTGAACTTGATGATGGCCAACAACACTATCCTCAAGGCTTCTGGATACGGATTTCTCCTTGTGACAAAAGCACATTGACGGCCCAACAAAACGCGCAGTTTTTGATAAAATATGGGCATTTGCAGTGAATATGATACAAACCACCAACACGCTTGTTGTCGGCGGCGGGCTCTCCGGTTTGTATGCCGCCTGGCGTTTGCAGCAACAGGGTATTCCTTACCTATTGCTCGAGGCTCAGTCGAACCTCGGAGGCAGAATATTCAGCGCACCCACTATCAAGGACCCTGCATTGGCCGTTGACCTTGGCCCAACCTGGTTTTGGCCCCATCAACATAAGATGATGGACTTGCTTAGGGAATTAAACATCACTTGGTTTGAACAATATACGGCCGGCGATGCCCTATATCAGATGCGGCCAGCTCAGGCGCCTGGCCGCACGGCCGGGGCGGGAGCCATGCAGTCCTACCGTGTAAACGGCGGTATGCAAACATTGATCACGGCTCTTTTTGACCAAGTGCAGGCCTCGGCGATCAAAACCGCCCATGCCGTTACGCAGATTGAAAAGGTCGACGGTCAGTGGCGCCTATTAGCGCTGCACGAGGGCAACCTTCATACCTTTGAGGCTAAGCAACTGGTGCTTGCTGTGCCGCCAAGGATGATCTCCAGCACCCTTAAGCCAGCAGCAACCCTTTCGCCAAACCTGGTGAAAACACTGAGTCAGCAGCAAACATGGATGTCAGCTCAGGCTAAATTTGTAGCGGTATACACACAAGCTTTTTGGCGGGAGCAAGGCCTGGCAGGTCAGGCTTTTAGCCAAGTTGGCCCCATGATCGAAATTCATGATGCCTCTTCCACTCAGGACGAGGGCCACGCCTTGTTTGGCTTTGTGGGGCTGCCCTGGGCCCAGCGCAAGCAGATGTCTAAAGCGCAACTTAAGGAACAGTGCCTGGCGCAATTGGTGCAGATTTTTGGTCAGGCCGCTGGTGAGCCAGATGTATGTTACCTAAGAGACTGGGCGACACAGCCGTGGGTCGCTACCGAGCAAGACTGCTTAGAATCCCCCAGGCATGCCGCGTTTAATATGCAGCCCTTTGCCGTGGAGCTTGCAACCTTAAAACTTCATCTCGTGGCCAGCGAATTTGCCCGGTCTGAAGCCGGTTATCTTGAAGGGGCGCTCATGGCCGTTGATGAGGCTGTCCCCGAGATGGTTGGTCACTATCAGGCGCTATAACACTCCGTCAACAAGAGAAGCATCAAACAATCGCCAAATCCCCCTTAGACTCTAACCATACTTTACGATCCGGGGCCCGCTTTTTGGACAGTAGCATATCCATGATTTCGAGCATCTCTGGGGCATCCCCAACGGTGAGTTGCACCAGTCTGCGGGTATTGGGATCCATGGTGGTTTCCCGCAATTGCAGGGGATTCATTTCCCCCAGTCCTTTGAAGCGCTGGACGTTGACCTTGCCGCGCTTTTTCTCGGCCACGATCCGGTCCAAAATCCCCTGTTTTTCCCCTTCATCCAGGGCGTAGTAAACGTCTTTGCCTACATCGATACGGAACAAGGGCGGCATGGCCACATAGACATGTCCCTGATCAACCAGGGTGCGAAAGTGCTTAACAAATAGGGCGCAGAGCAAGGTCGCAATATGCAGTCCATCTGAATCCGCGTCGGCTAATATGCAAATTTTGTCATAGCGCAAACCGGATAAATCGTCCGAGTCAGGATCGATGCCCAGGGCCACAGAAATATCGTGGATCTCCACAGAGGCAAGCACTTGTGACGAATCAACCTCCCAGCTGTTGAGAATTTTACCCCGCAGGGGCATGATCGCTTGAAATTCCCGATCTCTTGCCTGTTTGGCAGAGCCACCAGCCGAGTCCCCTTCCACTAAAAACAATTCAGAACGACTGGTATCCTGGGTCGAACAATCGGTTAGTTTGCCCGGTAAGGCTGGCCCCTGGGTGACCTTTTTACGGGCGACTTTTTTGCTCTGACGCAGGCGACTTTGGGCGTTGTTGATGCACATGTCTGCCAATAAATCTGCGATATCCGTATGCTGGTTTAGCCATAAGCTGAAGGCATCTTTGACCACACCCGAAACAAAGGCGGCGGCCTGACGGGAAGACAGGCGTTCTTTGATCTGCCCGGCAAATTGGGGGTCCTGCATTTTCGTCGACAGCACATAGCAGCAACGCTCCCAGATATCTTCCGGGGTCAACTTCACCCCTCTGGGCAGCAAGTTACGAAACTCACAAAATTCCCGCATGGACTCGAGTAAACCCTGACGCAGGCCGTTTACATGGGTGCCTCCCTGTGCGGTAGGAATAAGGTTTACGTAACTCTCGGTGACCATCTCTCCGCCTTCCGGCAACCACATGACCGCCCAGTCTGCGGCCTCAGTATTGCCAGCAAACGTGCCCACAAACGGCGCATCTTCTGGCAGGGTCACCAGGTCTTTAACCGACTGGTAGAGGTAGTCACGCAGACCGTCCTCAAAATACCATTCCTGACTTTCTTTGCTGATCTTGTTGTCAAAATGGATGCGTAAACCGGGGCACAGTACAGCTTTGGCGCGCAATATATGCAGTAATTTAGTAACGGAAAATTTAGCCGAGTCAAAATACTGGGGATCGGGCCAAAAATGCACTCGGGTTCCGGTATTGCGTTTGCCACAGGTATCGACAATGGCCAGTTCTTCAACCTTATCGCCATTTTCAAAAGCCATTTGATGCACATTGCCATCCCGGCGAATACTGACTTCCACCCTTTTTGACAAGGCATTCACCACGGAGATACCCACGCCATGTAAACCACCGGAGAACTGATAACTTTTATTGGAGAACTTGCCGCCGGCATGGAGTTTTACCATGATCAATTCAACGCCGGAAATCCCCTCTTCCGGGTGAATGTCCACCGGCATACCACGGCCATCGTCTGTGACTTCCAGTGACTGATCTTCGTGCAGCACCACTTTAATGCTGGTGGCAAAGCCACCCAGGGCTTCATCCACACTGTTGTCAATAACTTCCTGGCTAAGGTGATTAGGACGAGTGGTATCCGTATACATGCCTGGGCGGCGCTTGACGGGATCTAGGCCATTGAGTACTTCTATTGCATCTGCGTTATATTGATTTGACATAATTTTTATTATTTTAGTGCATCATCGGTAAGGGAAAACCAGCGAGGTTGTTTGCCTCATAGCGCGAACCTCTGTTATACCAAGCTTCATTTACTCTTGCAGTAGAAACCTAAAAATATCTACTAAGAAACGAGGATAATTTTGAAAACTATGATCGCCGCCGGGCTCAATGGTGAGTTTTGCCTGCCGGTATTTTTGTTCTGCCAAACGGTAGTCGAGGGTTTCATCTCCCGTTTGCAGCAGAACCCAATAATTTTCAGGGCAGGTCAGTACGGGCGAATCAATATCAGCCAGCTGCAGGGTGTGGATATCTTCAAGGGTAAATGCTTCCTGGGTATAGGGATTGACATGCGGGCCGAGATAATCCGCTAATAGAGTGTAAGGTTGCACCGCAGGATTAATTAACACCGCCTTACCCTGGTACTTTTCTCGCAAATAAGTGGATAAATAGCCTCCCAGTGAGCTGCCTATAAAACCCACTCGACAGCCCTGATACTGGTCAATAAGCTGATCCAGCAGTTGTATTGTGGGCACAGGATAAGGGGGTAATTGGGGAATAACACACTCCACTTGAGGAAAATGCATTTGGGCAAAATCAAGGGTTTGTTGTGCCTTAACGGACTGGGGAGAACTTAAAAACCCATGTAGATAGATAATAACGTTTTTCATTTACACTCTGATAACTTGGCTGCTTAACTGGCCACTGGCGGGTAGTTCAATCAACCGGAATCCCGGTGACGCCTCACTTAGGGCAAAGCTCGCCTGGTTAGCCCATTGCCAGCAGGTTGAGGGGCATGACATAAAAAGACATTCACCCCGTCGCTGCTCGCCGGCGTGATGAATATGCCCATACATGACCCCCTTAATCTGGGGTGTCACAGTTACCAGGTCGACAAAATCCTGACGATTGATCCATTCATGAGCATCCATCCAGCCTCCACAATCAATGGGATGATGGTGTACGGCGATCAAATGTCTTATCTTTGGGGCGCTGGATATGGCCGCCTGTAAGCGTAACAAATCACCTTTACTTACCTGTCCCCGGGTCTCCTGGGCAGTGCTGTGGGCAAACTTGCTATTTAGACAGTGTATCTGCCACCCATCGCTTTGGTCTATGACGCCGCCTAGGGATAAATGATGGGGTGAAAAATGTCTCTGCATCACGCTAACGTCATCATGATTACCGGGCATAACAATCAATTTACAGCCTAATTTGCATGCTTCCCATAGGCTGGAAAAGTGCTGGTAGCTCTCAAGTGTACTATCACTGCTGATATCCCCGCTGGCAATCACCAGGGTCGGCTGCAGTGCCCTTACCTTGTTTAAGACCCTGGACAAGCTCTGGTAGGGATTAATGTCTCCATAGCCCGCTTTGTTATTATCCCCATAAAGATGGCAATCGGAAATTTGCACAATGTTCATGGCGGGGACAGGTTAAGCATTGGTGGAATGTAATTGATCACTATGTTTCAGGCAAAACTGCAACCACTCTGCCAAGAAGCGATTAACCATTTCTTTCTCGTTCTTCTGATACATTTTGATATTGGGATACTGATAACTTGGCCTCAGGGAGCCTATATTTTGCGAGCTAAGGACTTCGGCAAGCTTCGCATCATGATACAGCCTGATTTGCACCACAGGCCGCAAAAAATCGGGCCCTGCATTACACTGTTGGGACATTTCAAGGGTAGTGGTGTAGCGGCTTACATCAACAATTTCCACCAGATAATCCAATGAATTGTTGATTTTAAAGCTGTACTGTAATGCCTCGGTGTCGCAATCCGGCAGTAATCTCAGCAAGCGGCCATAGTTGGCTTCACACACCTGGAGCATGCTCGCCAGGTGGGGCACATATTTAGCCCCCAACACATTATTTTTTTGACCAGTCATCTAATACCCGTTGTTTGTTTAATGCGAACCATTGCAGAGCAATAAGGCTGGCTGAATTCTCAATTATACCCTGGTTTATCCATTCAATAGCCTGGGTTTCAGCAACCCGATGCACCAGTATGTCCTCACTTTCGTTATCCAGACCGTATACGCCATGGGCCTGGCTGGCATCCACCTTTGCCACGTAGATGTGCAAGCGCTCGGTGGTTCCCCCGGGACTGGCTAAATAACTCAGGGCCTTGTGCAAGTGTGTCAGTTCGATGCCGGCCTCTTCGCGTGCTTCACGAATACAGACCTCTTCGGGCGCTTCGCCCGGGTCAATGATACCCGCCACAATTTCTAACAACCAGGGTGTGGCACTCGTCGCCAGGGCACCAATGCGCACCTGTTCAATCATCACAAATTCCTGCAGAACTGGATCATAGGGTAAGACGGCTACCGCGTGTCCCCGCTCAAACACCTCACGGACAACCACCTCGCTCCAGCCGCCCTCAAACAGGCGGTGCTGAAAATAGTATTTAACCATCTTAAAAAAACCATTGTATAAGGATTCTTTTTTAATGATCTTAATGTCTTGATCAGAAAATTGTTGGATCTTGTGCAATTCTGGCTCCGATTATCGATTAACATTGGCTACGTGAAACCCTAAAGCCTAGCACACTCAGGGGGAAAATATTCTGTTACACTTGAGTCTCCAGTGTTACCACAAATGATTTCTGCTTAGCGTTTGATTTGCTTAGAATTTGCGTAACAATGAAAACCTATTCGTATTATACCGATATCAGGAAGCATCACAGGAACCCAAATGAAAAAAACACTTTTGTCACTGCTGGTTGGATTCGGCATATCTTCATCGGTCTTAGCCGACGACCTGTACCAGGTTTACCAGCAAGCCCTACAAAATGATCCTGCCACTTTACAATCAAAGGCCTTAAAAGAGGTGGCATTTTCGGGTATTGCCCGCAGCAGAGCAGGTTTACTACCACAAATTTCTTTGAGTTTAAGTGCATCAGAAACCTATGGTGACTTGGAACGGTCAACCAATGACGCCACCTTAAACTTGAGCCAAACTCTCTACGATCGCTCCGTTTGGGTTGGCCTCGATCGCGCCGAGTTAATCGCCAGCCAGGCAGATGAAAATCTGGCTTTGGCCATGCAGAATCTGATCCTTAGAACAGTTAGTGCTTACTTTGACACCTTACAAGCCCAGGACGACCTGGAGTTTGCCAGTGCAGAGAAGCGGGCAATTGAACGTCAATTAGAGCAAACCAAGCAACGCTTTGAAGTGGGTTTAACGGCGATCACCGATGTACATGAAGCCCAGGCACAATTTGATACCTCCGTAGCCTCTGAAATCAGCGCGCAAAATGGAGTAGAAACCAGCTTAGAAGCCCTTCGTGAAATTACCGGCAACTATTACCCTTCCCTGGACGTACTGGATAAGAGCAAATTTTCCGCCAGTATGCCCTCACCTGCCAACATTCACGAATGGCTGAACATGGCGGAGCAGCGCAACCTCCAGTTAATGGTATCCAATAGCAATGTTGATATTGCTAAGTTCGACATTGATAGTGCCCGATCCGGCCATTATCCGACAGTCAGTCTGGGCGGTCGGGCTAATTCAAACGATACAAAAGGCACCGCGTCAGATCCAGGTAATACCGCCGCAGTGGATCGCTTTAACACCTATAGCCTGCAATTATCTGTTGATGTGCCCCTGTATAGCGGCGGGCGCACCAGTGCCAATGTGGACTCAGCTAAGTTTAATTTTGTGGCCAGTAGTGAAGATCGTGAACGTATTCATCGCTCGGTGATCCGCAGCGTGCGCTCAAACTATAATGACGTAAAAGCGGCGATTTCACGGATCAAAGCCTTTGAACAGGCAGTGGTATCTGCCGAGAGTGCCTTAAGAGCAACGGAAGCCGGCTTTGATGTGGGTACCCGTACCATCGTTGATGTGCTCAATAGCACCCGTAATCTATTTGACGCCAGACGTAACCTCTCTGGAGTGCGCTATGGTTATATCATCAGTACTTTACGTTTAAAACTGGCGGCAGGTAGCCTAAACGAGCAGGATGTACTGGATATTGACCAGGGCCTGACGAGTCCGGCGCAAAAGTAGCGGATCTATTCCCCATACCCAAAACCAATTGCTTTACCAGCCATTAGGGAAGAAAGGTATAAACAACAGAGGGCACAGAGGGAATGATTTTTTCTCTGTGACCTCTGTGGCTTCGGTGGTAAGTTTTCTTTTGATTTACACACTTTATAACCAAAGCCAGATGGCAGCTTCGGCTGTTTTTTTAATCGGTAAAATTAAGCGCGGGTATTTATCCTTGCTCAGTCATCGCCAAAGCCAGGGCTTCTGCCGCTTTAATGCCGTCGATACCGGCAGACAAAATGCCTCCGGCGTAACCTGCCCCTTCCCCAGCCGGAAATAAGCCCCGAACATTCACACTCTGAAAATCTGCCCCACGCTTTATGGAAATGGGTGATGAGGTGCGAGTTTCGACCCCGGTCAACAGTCCATCTGCTTTAGCAAAGCCTTTGATTTGTCGATCAAAGGCCGGGATCGCTTCCCTGATGGCTTCAATGGCATAGGCCGGCAGCACCTTGGCCAAATCGGTAAGGGTGATACCCGGGGTATAGGACGGATTCACCTCGCCCAGTTCAGCAGAGGCTTTACCCTGCATAAAGTCACCAATCAACTGGGCAGGGGCATGATAGTTTTCTCCGCCAAGTGCAAAGGCTTGCTCTTCCAGTTGACGTTGCAGGGCAATGCCCGCCAGAGGGTGTCCGGGAAAATCTTGTTCCGGGGTAATACCCACGACGATGGCGCTGTTGGCGTTACGCTCATGCCTGGAATATTGACTCATGCCGTTGGTCACCACCCGGCCTTCTTCAGATGCGGCGGCTACTACAGTGCCACCGGGACACATGCAAAAGCTGTACACCGTGCGGCCGCTTTTGCAGTGATGCACCAGTTTATAATCTGCCGCACCCAGAATGGGATTGCCCGCATTCGGCCCGAAACGACATTCGTCGATCATCGACTGTTCATGCTCTATGCGAAAGCCAATGGAAAACGGCTTGGCTTCAATATAGACCTTGCGTTTATAAAGCATCTCAAAGGTATCCCGGGCGCTATGTCCGACAGCCAGAACCACATGTCGGCAGGCCAGGGTTTCACCGGTTGATAAGACCAGGGCGCTAAGTTGCCCGTCTTCAATATGGACATCATCTACTCGGGTGCTGAAACGAATTTCCCCTCCCAGCTCGATGATGTTGGCACGCATTTTCTCCACCATGGAGACTAACTTGAAGGTACCAATGTGAGGCTTGCTCACATACATGATTTCTTCAGGTGCGCCGGCACTGACAAATTCGCTGAGCACTTTTCTGCCATAATGTTTTCGGTCCTTAACCTGACTATACAACTTACCGTCTGAAAAAGTGCCGGCTCCTCCTTCGCCAAATTGCACATTGGATTCGGTGTTCAGGGCTTTCTTGCGCCAAAAGCCAAAGGTGTCTTTGGTGCGCTGTCGTACGTCTTTGCCCCGCTCTAATACGATAGGTTTAAAACCCATTTGCGCCAGCAATAAAGCGGCAAATAAACCGCATGGCCCAAAGCCGATAACCACCGGCCTGACAGGCAAGTCCTTTGGAGCATGGGCAACAAATTTGTAGGACGTGTCGGGGGATGGCCGTACATGGGGATCCTGACTAAAATCATCCAGTACCGCTGATTCATCCCTAAGCTCAATATCCAGGGTATAAATCAGCTGGATATTGAGCTTGTTGCGGGCATCGAAACCCCGCTTGAATACGGCCACCGACTTCAACTCTTCTGCCGGACGCTTAATTTTAGTTAATACGGCAGCCTGTAAGTCGCTCTCGTCATGAGCCAGGGGTAATTTGATGTCGGTTAAGCGCAGCATAAAAGAGTCCGAAAATGTAAAGTGAAGATAAAAAATTGTCTAAGTGGGGGTATTTTATGTCATGCCAGCCTTGCTGTCTGACTAAAACACTAATTTTATTTTTGGCTGGCAGCGCGTCTTGTATTCTTTCCCTTGATCAGTATGATCGTTAAGCTACCCCATAGGCTCACAAGACCGATACCTCCATGACCTTTGTTGTCACCGATAATTGCATCAAATGTAAATACACAGACTGCGTCGCCGTATGTCCGGTTGATGCATTTTTTGAAGGGCCAAATTTTTTAGCCATCAGCCCGACCCTGTGCATCGACTGCGCCCTATGCGTACCTGAATGTCCTGTCGACGCGATTTTTGCCGATGACGAGCTACCGGAAGATCAGCACAACTTTATCCAGCTCAATGCCGACTTAGCCGAAGTATGGCCAAATATTATTGAAGTAAAAGCCCCTCCCCCGGACGCCAAATCCTGGGAGGGCATAAGGGATAAGTTACAATACTTAGAGCCTTAATGTCCCGGTTTACTGCTCACTGTTTACCGGGACTTAGGCCAGGTTTTGCAACTAAGCCTTTCAAATCTGCGTTATTACTGTTATTCAATTAGTTAGAAGAATACGCCTAGCTGAGTGAAAAACCATGCCTGAGTCCAAAGCGCCCAATAGCACACCCGCGGCCTTATCTATTCCCCGTGACAAAGCCAATGACTACACTGAGAACATGGCTGCTACAAGACGGGCATTCGCTTCAGAAAATTCTGCCACGGGTTTGGATCATGTGGGCCAGTATTCCTTCGATCCAGCCCAAACCGCCGGCAACATTGAAAATTTTGTAGGTGTGGCTCAGGTACCCATTGGCCTTGCCGGGCCCTTATTGGTCAACGGTGAGCATGCCAGGGGCAATTTTTATGTGCCACTGGCGACAACCGAAGGCACCCTGGTCGCCAGTTACAATCGGGGTATGGGAGTATTGCGTGAAGCTGGGGGGGTAAAAGTAACGGTAGTCGATGACGTTATGCAGCGGGCGCCGGTATTTGTATTCGAAGATGCCCGCCAAGCCCGGCAATTCGGGCAATGGCTGGATGACAACTTTAGCCACATAAAGGCCCAGGCAGAAACCACCACCCAGGTCGGCAAGTTGCGCAATATCGAACAGTACGCCGCCGCCCGCATGCGTTATTTGCGCTTTAATTTCACCACGGGCGATGCAGCAGGACAAAACATGGTGGGCAAGGCCTGTCTCGCCGCCTGCGAATGGATACAAAGTAACTATCCCCATGGGGGTATGCAGCGCTACACGCTGTCCGGGGCCATGGACACGGACAAGAAGCACTCCCAATTAAACACCCTGCATAGCCGGGGTAAACGGGTTATTGCTGAGGCGACCATTAGCAGTGCCTTGCTAGAAAAAAACCTCGGCGTCTCGGCACAAATGTTATTTAAAATGCGGCAAATATCCAATGTGGGCAGCATGATGGCCGGCGCCATCAATAATGGCGCCCATTCAGCCAATGCTATTACGGCCATCTTTATCGCCTGCGGACAAGATGCCGCCAACGTTGCCGAGTCTTCCGCTGCCATCAGTTTTGTGGATGTGGACGAAGACGATAATTACTATATTGCCATGACCATTCCCTCGTTGATCGTGGCTAGCTATGGGGGTGGTACTGGTTTACCCACGCAGAAAGAATGCCTGGAATTGATGGACTGTTACGGAGAGGGAAAGGCAAAAAAACTCGCAGAAATTATTGGCGCCACCGTGCTCGCAGGAGAATTATCCTTAAGTGCTGCCGTATTGGCCGGTGATTGGGTAAGCAGCCATGATGCCCTGGGTAGAAATAAGTAAGGCCCGTGTCAGACATCAACTACTTGCGCTCTGTTTAGTGTTTATGGACTTCACAGTACAAGCTGCCACTAAAATCAAAGCCTGCAATTGGCTTTATTCTCCGGCATCGTCAGGTAGAATGAGTGCTTTATTTTTTGGCGAAAAATCATGATATCGGTCCGTGGTCAGCTAACACAATACGTCAATGCCCGCGCTCAACAGAGTGAGCTTTATCCTGAGGCATTGAAGTCAATTACCAGCCTTGAAAAATCGTTCATCGCGGTCAACGAGATTGCTCAGTGGCCCAAATATAGGGCAACCCCACTCTATTCGTTAGACAAGCTAGCGGCTGACATCAATGTCGCTAATATTTGGTATAAGGATGAATCGCAGCGATTTACGCTAAAGAGCTTTAAAGCGCTGGGTGGATCGTTCGCAGTCGCACGCCAGTTGCAAATTCGCATCAAAAAAATCACCGGGATTACCCCAAGCATCCAAACATTGCTGGATAAAAAACACCACGATATCGTCAGTCAAGTTGTCATCACTTGCGCGACCGATGGCAATCATGGCCGCTCGGTCGCCTGGGGTTGCCAAATGTTTGGCTGCCAATGTCTTATCTATATTCACAGAGATGTTTCCCTGGGACGTAAACAAGCGATGGAGAGTTTTGGTGCAAGGGTTAAGCGCATCACAGGAAACTACGATGACTCGGTGAAGCAGGCCGATGCCAATGCCCGGGAGCACGGGCATATTATCGTATCCGACACCAGCTATGAGGGTTATATGGAAATCCCGAAAGACGTCGCCCTCGGATATACCGTATTACTCGCTGAATCAGTACAACAATTGCACGGCGAAATCCCCAGCCACGTTTTTATTCAAGGCGGTGTTGGCGGCCTCGCTTCAGCGGTCTGTGCCTATTTTTGGGAACTTTGGGGTGAGCAACGCCCACGCTTCATCATTGTTGAACCGGTCAATGCAAATTGTCTTCAACAAAGCGCACGTGCAGGCAAGCCAGTGGTAGTCGAGGGAGACCTCGATACCTTAATGGCCGGATTAGCCTGCGGGGAAGTATCTGCACTTAGCTGGCAAATATTGGATACAGGCGCCAACGATTTTCTCACGATAAACGAAGAAGCTGTGCCACTCACCATGCAGTTACTCGCGAAAGGATTTGAGGGCGACCCGGTCATCGAAGCTGGAGAATCAGCCGTGGCCGGATTAAGCGCCCTGATCACTGCCAGGCATGAGGCTGGTCTTTCTGACGCGCTCGGCCTCGATGCCTCCAGTCGAGTCTATATTCTTGGCACAGAGGGGGCGACTGATCCAGAACTCTATCATCGTTTAATCAAACAGAAGGCCGGGTAGCAGAAACAAAAAACACCCCTTCCGCCAGCGCGTAATGACTGTCGGCAAATTGCACATTTCAATTTATCAGCTAATCCTTTTTTCTCCGAGTTCTATGTGGTGAAAGGCAAGGTCTAAGCACAACATTTTCGCCCGGATAGTTTAGCGCTTCAAATAGGCCTTCAATCCCTCGCCAAGGGCCTCGGGGATGGCAACGGGTTTACGGTTTTCTCTGTCCACATACACATGAACAAAGCGCCCTACTGCCGCAGTTGAATCGCTATTTTGTGAAAACACCCCAAGTCGGTATATCACCGAGGTATTGCCTAAACGCTCAACAGTGAGACCCACGTCAATCCTTTGCGGATAGCTAATCGAGGCAAAATACCGGCAACTGGTTTCTGCTACCACGGCGATAATTGGACTCGATCCAGGATCTAACCACTTATTCTTAATCAGCAGGCGATTGACCACGGTGTCAAAGTACGAGTAGTACACCACGTTGTTCACATGGCCATAAACGTCATTGTCTGACCATCGGGTATCCACGGTATCAAAATGCACAAAATCACTGCGCAGACTGGGTTTATTGCTCATATTTTCTGGTCTTCATGTGTTGTCATATCACCAGGCCTGCTGATACATAGCCAGGGCATCTGCAAGATTTATGTCTTTGGGATTATTTTGCAGTAGCCGCGTTTGTAACATGGCCTGTTCGGCCAATTCCTGTAAGCCATCCCGGGGAATGCCCACATCACGCAGGCGTTTATTTAATCCGGTTTTTGCACACAATGTGGTCATATATTCGATAAAGCGGGTGGCTTTTTCTTCGGTACTACCGGTGCAATCATTGATTAGCACATCGGCTAGCTCTGCATATAATGCTGCGGCACCATCGAGGTTATAACGCAGTACATGGGGCAACATCAGTGCATTACTTAAGCCGTGGGCCAAATGATAGTTACCACCCAGGGGGTAGGCCAGGGCATGCACACCGGCCACCGGTGCATTGGCAAAGGCTTGCCCGGCTAACATGGCACCCAGCATCGTGGCGCTGCGATGTTCTACATTAGCCCCATCATCGTATGCTTTAGGTAAATGCGCTGCCAATAAGCTTAATGCCTTAATCGCCAGAGTATCAGACATGGGATTCTTTTTGATTTTGCTGGTGTAGGCCTCGATGGCATGGACCATAGCGTCAATGCCTGTCTCTGCGGTGATATGGGCGGGCAGCGCCAATAATAGTTCAGGATCAAGTAGCGCCATATCAGCGTAAAGTACCCCAGACACGACTCCTGCCTTCGTTGACTCCCCCGTGGTGACCACCGAAATAGGCGTTACTTCTGAGCCTGTACCGGCGGTTGTCGGTATCTGGATTAGCGGCTTGCGGGAGCTGAGCACCTTATCGACACCGTACATGGTATGCAGCGCTTGCTGGTCCATACACACAACGGCGGCCAGCTTAGCCGTATCCATGGAGCTGCCGCCGCCCATTCCAATAATAAGATCAACCCCTTTGGCTTTATCGGCTGCCGCGAGTATCACTGACTCAGGTGGATCTGC
>JBLHIW010000035.1:0-18418 GCA_047618055.1 Paraglaciecola sp.
TATCGTCTATCATGCGCTGACGAAGGGGACTAATGTTTTTAATAAGTTGAGTCATCATTATATTCCTAAGTAAGTTCAGGGCGAATTACCCTTTACTCAGCTTAGAAGTGGAACAGTAATGGTGAGATGTTTTGCGTGATCAAAGGGGACAACCCTACCGCGAGCGCGGTTTAGTCCTATCGCTCGGAGGAGTCATACCGTCAATTTTATCGACCATCTGCTATATTGGAATAGTTCACTGAAAGAGCAACGAATGACGGGCACATAGCGGACATTTCAACGGACCTGACCCCGCAGGTATTTATGTTGCTGGTTTCTTGAATCATGTATAACAAAGAGCAGCATACAAACTAATGTTTTTGGTTAAATATATCGTCAATATCAGTTTTGATTTGTGTTGCATGTGATCGAAGGATTGAAGGTACATCACGGGTTTGCCTGACTAGAGAGACAATAATAATCTGCTTACCTCCACGCGGAATATAAACTAAGTAATGTTCTCGAACTGCGTGGATGCAAAGGCCAGTGTCACCGTTCAGATCCTCTCTAGCCTGATACTGTTTTTGATTTTTAGCAAGTGTATTGGCCGCGTCATGCAAATCTTGAAAATAGCACTTCGTTGAATCATTACCCCAACGTTTCCTTGACCACTTTCTAGCGGCGCGAAAATCCTGCTCTGCGGTTTGTGTAAGAATATAGTGCCGGACTTCCTTCATATAACTTAATCTTCTTTGAGAATATCAAGAATTGAATTATCACTTAAACGATCATGTCGAATATCATCCAACCCAGTCAAGACATGCACGACAGTGCCTTTGGCTTCCATGTCTTGTCTAACAAGAGAGCGAATATATTCGCTTGGTGTTGCGTACAAACTATCTTCGCCAGCTTGCTCATTCACAAATTCGCGCATTGGCTTCGGTAGCGGAACATTCAGACTACGGGACATAACTTTCTCCTAAATCGACAAGGCTTCTGTAACAAATAATGACAATATATGTCACAGAAATCATAACTGCGATAACTATTTTTGTCCAGCTTTGACTATAATTGTTAAATTCTTCTGTTGGTTTTGACAAAAATCAGCGGTAGTGCCGAATGACCGCTATCTCAGTCAATTTTCCGTAAGGCATGTTTATGCAATATGTCCGGAGATCGCTCAAAGCAGTCCAATCCAGGATGAATATTTAATACTTAGTGTGAGACTTTATTGTTCACCTATACTGCGCTCCACCCTTTCATGGCCGTCTTTGGGACATTCAGCAAGATTTGTTGGAACAAATCACCACTGCTTCAGCTGGCCTGTGAAGCAGGTGAGCCACCTGGTTGTGGTAAATAAAAAGCATTCCCGACCTTAAGGTAAGGTTTATGCAGGCAACCCCCGGATATTAAGCAAAATAGCGCTCTAAAATTGCCAACGCATCACGATTATAGGCCAGGCGCTTATCAATAGGGCAGTCTGTTGGGCGTATGCCCAATTTAATGCCGACAATGGCTAATGCATGGGCATCTGCTGCTGCCAGGCATTTATGCATTTCCTGCTCAGTCATTAATGAATGCTCAGCGCCTATACTGCCGCTATTGCCTTTTGCAGGTGGCATATGGCTGTCTCGCCAAAGACCAAATTCGTTTTCCAGATCCGATACACCGGAGAACATGACCCCGCTCAATAGACCCTGTGCCCTGACTTGATTAATGTGTTCAATCGCTCCCTGGGTAGAACGTGTTTCCAGCACCGAACGGCCCCAATTAATGACGAAACCTAAAGGCATCGATTGTTGCCTATTGAGGGCGGTCAAGACCTTGATTTCATCTTCCAGGCTTAAAAAGCCTTTTGCCGGAGGGTGCTCTGGCACCAATGCATCACAGTGTTCGATAACAATTTGTGTACCCTGCCAATCCCAGCTAAGCATGGTTTCCAGCGAGGCTTGTAATGACTCTGCAGAGGAAGACGCGCGACTTCTGCTAGGCGCGGTTTGCACCTGAATGGCCTGAACCGCGTTTCTACCCAGATGCTGCTTAAGTTGGGCGATGGCCAGACAGGCCTTTTGCATAAACGCCAGAGCCTCTTTTCGGCCTTGTGCGTCATCTGAGGCAATACCAAAAAGAGGGTTATTCGCCAGCGCATTCATAATTCCCGGAACACAGGTAAAAACAAAATCCCAGTCTGGGTCGATGTTACTTAAAAACCACTGATCGTCATGAGCATGCAGCTGACCGACAAAAGGGTGCTCCAGTCCCCGAACATGGTTAAGTGTCTTAAGCTTCGCGTAGTAGGCACTTTCAAGTGCTGGATCCCAGCCTGAAGTGTTGGGGGAGGAAGCATAGGCTCCAACATAATAACGCACGGCAACTCTCTTATCAGAATGAAATATTCCGCACTCTAGCACGTTGTTTATCAGATGCGAATAAGCACTGCCGGGCTGTCCAGCCTTTGTCAATCACCAGTGCCTGAGCAGTAATATTACGGGCGGCGTCACTGATCAAAAACTCGGCGCTGAGGGCCAATGATTGCACCTCAATATCACAGCTGTTGATCGATTTTACCGTATTTTCCAGCCGGAAGGCCGTTGCCGGTAACCATGACCTAGTAAACTGAATGATTTTTTTAAACTATCTCATTTAATATCTCTCAGCTACCCAAGTCGGTAATAATAAGCATGGGCGAATGAGGTGGTGAAGTGATAGTTATATAAAACAATAAGTTAAGTGATCTCTCGCTGCTGTTATTGCCTAGCAAAGTCGGGCCGTAACGATCTGACACCTGCTCGATAGATAAAACATCAGCAATGCTCCCTTGAAGCTTGGCAATCTAACCCCATTATTAGCAGCAATTGATTTTGTAGTAGCGCTATGTATGCGCTGAATATTGTACGGAGAGAAGCATGAGCGATGAGCAGCAGCCACAGCAAGATATTGAGACAGAGCAGGATAGAGTTGACTCTGCACAGGGTGTTGAAGTGACAGATGAGCAAACGCTTGCTGAGGAATTGACCGAAGACCAGCAGCAGATTTTGGCCTTAGAGAAGGCGCTTATTGCTGCAGAAAGCCAAATAGCTGATCAGAAAGATTCAGTCATGCGGGCGATCGCCAACGCGGACAATGCCCGTAAACGTGCCGAGGGTGAAGTGGATAAAGCCCGTAAATTTGCTCTGGAAAAATTTGCTGCTGAGCTACTGCCCGTGGCAGACAATCTTGAGCGTGCCTTGCAAGTGGCTAATCCTCAGGATGAAGCGATTAAGCCCGTAGTGGATGGCGTTGAGCTTACCCTTAAGTCATTTGTGAGCACGATTGAGAAGTTTGGCATGAAGGTGATTGACCCCCAGGGTGAAATCTTTAATCCAGTATTACATCAGGCCATGTCTATGCAGGAAAACGCAGATTTGCCACCGAATACGGTAATGGCAGTCATGCAAAAAGGTTATGAGTTACATGGTCGTTTATTGCGTCCAGCCATGGTGATGGTTACCCGTGCGCCAGAAGGCAGTGTAGATATTGAAGCTTAATCGCAGCTAAAGCGATTATTTGAATAATATTTTTGGTTTTGTGGGATGTTTTTTCAACAATTAAGTTGAAAACCTCAAGAATAACCCCACAAAGTGTACAAGCATTTAAAGAACATTTTTTTGGAGAAAATCTAATGGGTAGAATCATTGGTATCGACTTAGGTACAACTAATTCATGTGTTGCCGTCCTCGACGGTAAAGAAGCAAAAGTAATTGAGAACGCAGAGGGTGAGCGTACCACCCCTTCTATTATTGCCTATTCGCAAGATGGTGAAACCCTAGTGGGCTCCCCGGCTAAACGCCAGGCGGTGACCAACCCTAAAAACACCTTATTCGCTATTAAGCGTTTAATTGGTCGTCGTTGGGAAGACAAAGAAGTACAGCGTGACATCGACATCATGCCTTTTAGCATTATCAAAGCAGATAATGGCGATGCATGGGTTGAAGCTAAAGGCGAGAAAATGGCTCCGCCACAAATTTCTGCCGAAGTATTGAAAAAAATGAAGAAGACCGCCGAAGATTATTTGGGCGAAGAAGTCACGGCTGCGGTTATTACGGTACCGGCTTACTTTAACGATTCTCAGCGTCAGGCAACGAAGGATGCTGGTCGTATTGCCGGACTTGATGTTAAACGTATTATCAACGAGCCAACGGCTGCTGCACTTGCCTACGGTATGGATAAGAAGAAAGGCGACAGTGTGGTCGCGGTTTACGACTTAGGTGGCGGTACGTTTGATATCTCTATCATCGAAATTGATGAAGCTGACGGTGAACATACTTTCGAAGTATTGGCGACTAACGGTGACACCCACTTAGGTGGTGAAGATTTTGATAATCAGGTTATAAACTACCTGGTAGAAACCTTTAAGAAAGATTCGGGTATGGACTTACGTAAAGATCCGCTTGCCATGCAACGTCTTAAAGAAGCCGGTGAAAAAGCCAAAATTGAACTTTCTTCTGCTCAGCAGACCGAAGTTAACTTGCCCTATATTACCGCAGACGCCTCAGGACCTAAGCATTTAACCATTAAATTGACTCGCGCCAAACTTGAGTCCTTGGTTGAAAGCATGGTGAAAGCGACCCTTGGCCCATTGAAACAAGCCTTAGCCGATGCTGATTTATCAGTAGGTGATATCAACGATATCATCATGGTAGGTGGTCAAACACGTATGCCAATGGTACAAAAATATGTCACAGAGTTCTTTGGTAAAGAGCCCCGTAAGGACGTTAACCCGGATGAAGCGGTTGCCGTCGGTGCTGCAATCCAAGGTGGTGTATTATCCGGTGATGTGACTGATGTACTACTATTAGATGTCACGCCATTATCCTTGGGTATTGAAACCATGGGCGGCGTAATGACGGCCTTGATCGAAAGAAATACGACTATTCCGACTAAAAAAGGTCAGACATTCTCAACGGCCGAAGACAATCAAGCTGCTGTAACGGTTCATGTACTGCAAGGTGAGCGTAAGCAAGCCTCAGGTAACAAGTCCTTAGGTCAGTTTAATCTTGAAGGTATTCGTCCTGGTCAGCGCGGCGCGCCGCAAATCGAAGTGACCTTCGATATCGATGCTGATGGTATACTGCATGTATCAGCTAAGGATAAAGATACCGGTAAAGAGCAGAAAATCACGATTAAAGCGTCTTCAGGTTTGAACGAAGATGAAATTGAAAAAATGGTACAGGACGCCGAAGCTAACAAAGAAGAAGACAAAAAATTCGAAGAGTTAGTCCAGGCTCGTAACCAGGCGGATGCCATGGTTCACGGTACCCGTAAGCAAGTTGAAGAGGCGGGCGATGACTTATCTGAAGAAGATAAAACCCAAATCGAAAATGCGGTAGTTGAGCTTGAAACGGCTATCAAAGGCGATAGCAAAGAAGAAATTGAAACGAAAACTCAAGCACTTATCGAAGCGTCTGCCAAGTTGATGGAAGTGGCCCAGGCCAAAGCAGCAGCAGAAGGCGCAGCGGCAGGTGGTGAACCTACTGATGCAGGTGCAGCCCAGCCTGATGAAGATGTGGTTGACGCAGAGTTTGAAGAAGTTAAAGAAGACGATAAAAAATAATCACCGTTGATTATTAGGATTCTTGCATAGCAAGAATTAACTCGGGCGCATGAACTAGCTTCATTGCGCCCGTGTTTGTATTTAATGTATTGACCAACCACGTTACGTTGGTAAAGAAATATCAGGATAAACAAGCTATATGTCGAAGCGAGATTATTATGAAGTGCTTGGTGTTGAAAAATCTGCAGCTGAGCGTGAAATAAAAAAGGCGTATAAGCGCCTTGCCATGAAGTTTCACCCGGATCGTACCCAGGGTGATAAGGCCATGGAAGAAAAATTCAAAGAAGTTCAGGAAGCCCATGAAATTCTAACCGACTCGCAAAAACGTGCAGCGTATGATCAATATGGTCACGCCGGCGTTGATCCTAATCGCGGAGGCGGTGGTCAGGGCGGAGATTTTGGTGATATTTTTGGTGATGTCTTTGGTGATATCTTCGGTGGTGGTGGTCGTGGTGGTCAGCGTCAATCACGGGCTCGTCCTGGCGCAGACTTGCGTTATAACCTTGAATTGAGTCTGGAAGAAGCGGTTCGTGGCAAAAGTGTCGAAATCCGTGTTCCCACTCTTGCTGCCTGTGAAACGTGCCATGGCTCCGGTGCCAAAAAGGGCAGTAGCCCGACGACGTGCTCTACCTGCCACGGTCAGGGCCAGGTGCAAATGCGTCAGGGATTTTTTGCTGTACAGCAAACATGCCCAACGTGCTCAGGGCGAGGCAAAATCATCAGCGATCCCTGTCGCCCATGTCATGGTCAGGGCCGCGTTGAGAAAACCAAAACCTTGTCGGTTAAAGTGCCGGCGGGCGTGGATACCGGTGATCGCATTCGCCTATCGGGCGAAGGAGAAGCTGGAGAAACGGGTGCGCCAACAGGCGATTTATATGTACAAGTACATGTACGTGAGCATAAAATTTTTACCCGTGATGGTAACAATCTGTACTGCGAAGTCCCGCTAAGTTTTACCCGTGCAGCCTTAGGTGGTGATATCGAAGTACCCACCCTGGAAGGCAAGGTTAAGCTTAAAGTTACCCCAGAAACCCAAACAGGAAAAATGTTCCGTTTGCGCAGTAAAGGGGTTAAATCGGTACGCAGTGGCAGTGTCGGTGACTTAATTTGTAAGGTAGTGATTGAAACGCCAGTTAATCTCAGTAGCAAGCAGAAAGCCTTATTAGACGAGCTGGAAGATTCTATGGGTACGGGTAAAGATGTGGCGAAGAATCGCCCGAAAGAAAGTGGTTTCTTTGATGGAGTAAAGAACTTTTTTGAAGACTTAACTAACTAGTTAACTCAATCACCTTAACCATTAAAAAGCCGCTTAATTAAGCGGCTTTTTTGTTTCTTAGGACATACCCATCTCTAGTCTCGTGGGCCCAAGGTCTTAACTATTTATGTCAGGCAAGCTGTTTGGGGTAAAAATAAAGAAGACTCCCCGCGGCAAACCAGACAATGACCATCAGCCATTCCTGCGGCCAAACCAATGCGGCCGGCATGCCCGGTAAATATAGACTCATCATCATCAAACTGGCGAATAAACCAAACCAACCTAATAGTTTTCCACCCGGCGCCTGATAGGGACGCGGCATATCTGGCTCTTTGTATCGAAGGAGTAAAAACGACCCACAAACAAATATATATGCCACCATGAGTCCCATGCTGCCGGCGTCTACAAACCAAATCAGTGCCTGACGTCCTAAAAATGGGGATAGGGTGCCGATAAGGCCAATGAATAATATAGCGTTAACCGGCGTTCTGTGTTTTGGATGCACTTTGGCTAAGAAGCGGGGCAACATACCACTGGATGCCATGGCAAATAGAGCCCGACTGCCGCCCAATAAAAAACCATTCCAGCTGGTTAAAATACCGGCTACACCACCGAGTAATAGGATCAAGGCGCCCGTGCGGCCCCAGGCTGCTTGTGTTGCATCAACGGTGGCTAACTCAGAGGCACTGCGGGCATCCGCGTTGAGTAACATGCCCACCGATAGCTCAATCAGTAAGTACCATACAATTGCCATCACAATGGATAAAACCAGCAGTTGGCCGATTTTTTTCGCCGGTAAGTCAATTTCTTCAGCCGCCTGGGGGATAATATCAAAACCGACCATCATAAATGGCACTAAGGCCATGGCTGCCAGAATGCCCGTGCCGCCACCGACAATCAGTGGGGTCATATTAATGGCTTCACCCTTTGCCCCTAAGCCGACAAATAAGGCCAGCCCCGACAATACAATCACTGCGACCACAACGCCTTGAATTATCGCCGCGATCCTGACCCCCCGGATATTTATCCAGGTGATTAATATTGATACCAAGGCACCGATAAGGGCTTGATCTAAATAGACACTGGCGCCATTAACCTGCCATAAGGCACCGTTACCCAGGTCAGGGAAGATATTGGTTAACACACTGGGCAAGGCCACAGCTTCAAAAGCAACAACCGAAATGTACGCAAAGACGATGGACCAAGTGCAATAAAATGAAGCGGTCTTACCCATTGCGCGCAAACTATACGCATGTTCTCCGCCAACTTCGGGCATGGCTGCGGTCAATTCGGCATAGATCATCCCAATAACGATAATCACCCCACCGGCTGTCAGGGTCGCCACAATTGCCCCAAGGCTCCCGGCCCGTTGCATGAGTTGTGAAATCAATACCACCCAGGACCAACCGATCATCGCACCAAATGAAAGGGCTAAAATGTCTACTTGGCGCAGGCTTTTACTTAATCCGTGTTTACTCACATTCAAGGTCGTGTACTCCATTTTGATTAGGGCCAGCAAGTCGTTGAAATTTAGTTTGATTATTGAATAAAATTCAAACAGTCAAACAATGTAACACACTTACCCCTATCAGCAAATTGAGCGGTTTTAGCACTCATTTACGTTGCAGTTCAAGCTCGGTTACTTTTCGTAATACCATTCCTCCTTAATAGGTGATCAACTCACAAGGCGCAGGGAAGCGCACAAGAGCTTAAAATCGGGAATGTTTTTATTTACCCAATCCATGTGGCGCACCTGCTTCGCAGGCCAGTTGAAGCTCTTTTGTTGTGTTCCAACAAATCGTGCTGAACGTCCCAAAGGAGGCCCTGAAAGGGTAGAGCGCAGTATAGGTAAGCAATAAAGTCTCGTATAAAGTATTAAAAATTCATCCTTGATTAGACTGGTTTGAGGGATCTATTCATTTAAGTCACACATAAACCCACTGATATCGTATAAGCGGGCGCGGTATATCTCAACGGTTTCAGCAAAGCTGATAATCTCACCAGAACTGAGCTCTTCACCCCGCAGGTGTTTTTGGGTCAACAAGGTACCTTTGTGCAGTTTGTAATAATGATTTAACACCTCGTCAAATGACCAGGATAAGGCAGAGTCTTTGTCTACAAGCACTACCCCATGGGTATGCTTATTCATTACCCCATAAGCACATACATCGATAGCAAACACGCCAAACAAAAATAACAAGCTGTGCTTAACCCAGGCCCGGCGATGCTCATAACTTTGCCCGGAATAGCTATTTACCCCACACAAAAATGAAGGCCTTATAAAGCGGGAAACACAATGATAAAGGGCGTGACAATTAAATAATTTGCCTAAGGCGAAAACGGGGCATAAGAGCTCATCCTTGGTGCTTGAGACCTTTTAAGCGTAGAAAAATAATGCACTTTGCTAAAAAAACACGGTGTCTGTCCCGATAATTCCAGCGACTGGGGATCACCATTATACCCGTTTCCCTTGAAGCTGCGGCGTTATAGGCTGCTCCAATCCTCTATCGATAAGCGACGTTGCGGCAACTGCATTGCACTTAGTACAGCTAAGCTCTACTGCGCGTTACTGCAACGCGGTTGCCGATGGGGCTGAGTCCTTTTGCCACCTGGCTGTAACGCGCTAATGGCTTTGGGAATAGAGTCTGCTGTGGGGCTGAGGCTGGAATCGAGTACCAACCATATTAACTACCCAAAATGGTAAGGGGTAACGACAAAGCACTATTGCCTGTTTGACCAACAAGCCAAATAATAGCACTTAAGCCACCTAAGGTGATTGTGTAGCCCAAGACAGACACGATTTGGGCATAGCGGTTAAGGGGGAGTAGTTCACTTAAATGCCGACGTTTGTATTCAAAGAATATTTCAATACTACCAATGGCGAGTAAAAAACCTAAGAGCGCTAAACCAAAATGATAACTGATGAAAACCCCCAGTGCTGCCCCCAAGCCACAAGCCACGATCCCCACACGTGAATTAATTGAAAAAGCGATGCTTTTAAGTATGTGCCCGCCATCTAAAGGCAATACAGGTAACAGATTAAATAAATTGAGTAGCGCATTAAATACCGCTAAGCCTGCGAGTATTTCTAAATCTGTGATCCAATAGCCAACTAAACAGGCAACAGATAGTATCAAGCCAAAGAATGGCCCCATAATCGAAATAACAACACTTTGCCAGCGGGTATTAATTTTATCATCGCTTAACGCTAAGCCTCCCACAAAGGGAATGAGGTAAATACCTTTTGTTTTCAAGCCAAAGTACTTCATCGCTCTGATATGACCATATTCATGAAAGACAAGACACAGTATCAGTGCAATGGCAAACTCAATAGAGAATAACCAGCTATAAGCAGCCAAACTGCCTGCAGCAAACAACACTTTTATGACCTTGGCACTCTTTAGTAGCTTCAAACCAAGTCCTGCCAGTCCAATGAAACTAAGTTTAATCGGCTGTTTGTTATCCGGGCTGACTTGGCGTTGTTCTATGTCTTTTTCATTTAATATATTTTTATGCACGAGTTCATTATTGATTAACAGCTGAAATTGCAGTTCAAATGGCTGCCAATGTAACGAACCCTTGAGTTCAAGGTGTAATTCGCCTTGCTCACTTTGTAAGGTAAATGAATGTGAAAAGATATCACTGTCGGCACGGGCATCAATTTGCGAAACACATTGCTCACCCCAAAAAAGCTGTTGCCAGCCTGCCATGGAACCTTCTAAACGTAGTGTTTTGTTTAAACACTCTATCTCTAATAATTGCACTTAAAAAACTCAGCTAAAAAAACATGCCCGAGTATCACTATATTTACTCAGCCGGCAAGTGTTATCGAAGGTAATTACGAATTCAGCAATAAGAATTTATAAATGTTCAGAACAGCTAAATTATCAATCTGCGGGGCCATCTACCTGGATCTAGTTCTTGGCCTGTGAAGGTCAATTTCCCACCTAAGTTGTTACGCCATTACGCTTTGCCTGGAACAAAGTTTAACATCCAAAGGATGGCCTTCAGGTGGAGGGCAGGGCGCCCGGAATCAAAATGGCAGTTCCCCATGTTATCCGATGGGATAAACGCACAGGTATCTCAGGGTTAGTAACGCTGATTCATCAAAAACCAACGACCCCTTATGGCAAAATGGGCAATTCCTGTTTGATGGGTGAACGACGGGCTGGTGGCTTTATTGTCATATAAAGACAAAACAGCACCAGGCAATATTTCGCCGTTCAATGATGGAAAAAGAGTCCATAAATACGGCAGTTTTGACACAAGCCACCAGGCATTACCCTTGCTGTTGGGGAGTGGTAACTCAGGTCGCATAAGGTGATTTTTAGTAGAATAGTGAGCTTTTAGTCTTTTAGCGCTTACTTATCTTCATTTTTTTCGTCCTTTTTAGCGGGATCATACTTGGCAAACCAGCCCATGATGTTGTCGGTTTTGGCGATCAAGCGACTGGGACGAGATGCGATGTAGTGGGGTGAGCCGGGCACCCGGATCAGAGCGGTATCCACACCGCGCATCTTAAGGGCCGTATAAAACTGCTCAGCTTCCCAGGTTGGGGTGCGGTGGTCTTCTTCACCGACCATAAGCAGGGTGGGTGTCTCGACTTTATCCATATAGCGGATCGGCGAATGTTTCAAAAAGGCTTCAGGATTAGACCAGGGATCGTCCCGTATCCAGTGACGGCGCACATACTGGGCAATGTCGCCAGCCAGCGCCATGGTCATCCAATTAATGACCGGCTTAATGGCTGCCGCTGCGGCAAAACGCTGGGTCTGGGTGACTATCCAGGCGGTGAGTATCCCGCCACCGGAGCCACCGGTAACAAACAAGCGATTTGGATCGGCATATTTACGGGCGATCAGGGTGTCGACTACGCTCATCAAATCGTGATAATCATTGCCGGGATAGGCCAAATCAATCTCAAGGGCAAAGTCTTCACCATAACCAGTCGAACCACGGGGATTGGACCAAACCGTAACATAACCTTCCGCCGCATAACGTTGCATTTCACTGGCAAAATAAGGGCCGTACATGGTGTAAGGGCCACCATGAATTTCTAATATCAAGGGAAAACTACCATCGGCCTTAAAGTCTGGCGGCAAGGCCACCCAGGCTTCAATCTCCTTACCATCATGGCTCGATTTCACCTTAAACTCTTCTATCTTCGCCATATCAAGATAGGGCAATAGCTCGTCATTGAGTTTAGTCATAATTTGTGGGCTTTTACCGTTTAGGCCAACAACCGCGACTTCCGCAGGGCGATCCATAAAGCCCGCCATATAAGTGAGCATGGGTTTTTTCCCTGTACTGACCGAGAAGCTACCATCCGCATAAGGCCGGCCAATTGAACCGCCGCCAATACCACTGATTATTTTTGAAACCTTGCCTTGCAGATCAATATTGAACAGGCTGATCACCCCATAATCCTCGGACAAAACCAACAGACTCTTACCATTGGGTGCCCACAGTGTCTGGCCTATGGAGCCTGGGAAGTCAGCAGCTAATTCGCGCATGCCAGAGCCATCAGTCTTCATCAGATAAAGATTGTCCTGCTGGTAAGACAAAACTTTGTCATCATAGCCACGATAGGCAATCGTAAGACCATCGGGGGAAACAACAGGGCGAGAATCCGGGCCATCCCTGGTGGTTAAAGCGCTTAAGGAGAGATCGCTAAGCTCGATTGCATATATCTCGCTCTCTATAGGATCCATGTCCCGATCCTCGGCCGTATTACCCGCCACGAGCACGGTGTCATGATCTAACCAGGCTGGGCCCGACATATCAGCGTCACCAAAGGTCAGCTGGCGGGGTGTGCCGCCATCAACAGGCAAGACAAATATTTGTTTCACGCCTTCTTGCAGATAACCGGCACCATCAAAGCGAAACACCAGATCATCAAAAACCCTGACGTCGGGATTCCAGCTTGCGCCCTCAGGTGGTGCAGGAGGCGAGGCAAAACTGGGTTTGTCACCGGGTACAAACATACTAAAGGCAATATGTTTACCGTCCGGTGACCAGGAGGCTTCAGATGGTCCCTCGATAAATTGCGCAAGGGCGAAACTGCGGCCCGTATCCAGATAAAGCAGTCTTAGCTCTGGTTTACCCTTGGTAGAGCTTGTATAAATCAAACGGCTGCCATCCGGTGACCAGCGGGGGGAATAAGCCCCTGCGCTTCCTTTTGCTATTGGTCGATTGCTGCCATCTGCTAGGTTGAGCATCCAAAGATGGCCCGTGTCTCTGTCTGTCATGCGATCCATAGAATGGCGCACATAGGCTACCGATTGGCCATCCGGTGAAACCTGAGGGTCAGTTGCATATTCCATGTCGAATACCCGCTCAGCGGTAAAACGCTTTGAAGGCCTTTGGTCTTCTTTGGCTACGCCATTGTTGGCTATGATTAGCACAATTAAGCCTGCTAATAAGATGTAACGATATTTCACCACCTTCTCCTGATTATCCATTGATGCCTGAGGTTTTAGGACACACCCTTGAGCATTCCATTTTATACCGTCAAAGAGCTTACTCTCCGCGTCATTGTTTTAAAGATTAAATTTATGTTGAACTCAGTTTCCTAGCCTAAGGGTGTCCTGTACTCGACGCTTACCTAAGAATGAAATCGCCAAAGCCCCATAAAAATGTGCCCGTCATCAGCAATGAAACCTCCAGCACCCCGACCGACAAACGAAGGATGTGAGCCGCGTCTGCCATCTGATTGTCAAAGGATTCATTGATGGCGGTCAATTTTTTCTCGAGCTCTTCTGGTGGCGCTTTTTCTTTGTGTAAACGCCCTTTCGCCGCAGCAAGGGCTTTGCGTCGGCGCCACTTTGAGCGTCTATGCAGCAAACGCTCCTGGAACACACCTCCGATGCCGGACCAAACGCCGAGCATGACAACGAGACATCCCGCTCGCGTTAACCATTCAGTTTGCATAAAATCAGTGCGGGTTAAATATACGCCAAGGGCAATGATAAAAATTGCACCAAGCCAATAAGCGAGACGATAAATAGGTGAATAACGATGATAGTTGGGTTCTGACAAGACAGTTTCCAAAATGTAATGGCGCACTATACGAGTAAGTTGTTAGTGGGCTAAATTAACCATAGGATCACTGTCCATTTTGCAGTGTTTTTTAATTTTATCAGCCTTAACAAAGGGCTTTATTTATGGGTTTAACCCACAGGGTAAGGGCCTTGATTAGCAATTTTCTGGCAATTTCGCTTCATCATTTTTATTCGTTTAAAAAGCATAAAATGAAACACGGACATTGTCACCTTTTCTTAGGGTTTTTATCACAAAGCGGGATAACCGAGCCCTTAATTTATTTTTAATAGGTGATGTGAAATGTGCCTATAGACCGTAATTTTAATGACGTATTGCTCTTCCATAACGGGATGAAGCACACTATGTTGAATATTTACACCCCTTGAATAAGTAAGCCGGTAATCATGCTATTTCACATTGGATGTTTTATTGTTAAAAGTGAGTGCCTTGTTTGTGAATTGTAATTTTACTGAGCAAATTATGGGAATTATTGTTTAAGCCTGTAAAATCATCTTTTCAAGTTATTCTCTAAAAATGCAAGCGAGTAGTGTCAATGTGGTTGAATGATGAGCAAGTAGTCGATGCTGCCATATGTGTTTATCGAGAGTCTCTGTTGAGCTCTTGTCCCAATCATATCGTGATTGACTGCTTATTTGATCAAGCCAAACTTGGTGAGGTCATGAAGGTTTTACAGCAAGGCCGGCACTGGCAAACGCAAACACATACTTACTCCGCCTTATATGTCGATAGCGCCCAGTGGCAAAAAACCAGCAAGGCTCAACGCTTTGTACAGCGTGATGTTTGGCAACGTGAAGCCCTTAGTCCTCATAACGTCAGTAGCAATATCGCTCAGGATTTTTTGTCATTTTTACGTGGCCATGAGTTTATGTCCCTATTATCCCGTATTTTTAATGTGCCATTAACGGATACGAATGTGGCTGAGCCCAAAATTAATACCAATTATTTTCGTTTAGGCTCCGCCGACTTTGTTGAGCAACATGCTGATGATTCACCTGGAAGAGTGGTATGTATGTTGTTGTACTTAAATAAAGAATGGCACAAGCATGGCGGTGGTGAGCTGGTTTTTCTGGGCGGGGATGATGAAGCGATTAAAATTGCGCCTTTATATAACCGCTGTGTATTGTTTGATCCCTCATCAAAGGGCTCTGAACACTGGGTGGAAACCTTGAACGCTGAAAATACAGATGAATATCGCTATAACGTCACCAGTTGGTATTGGTCTGAATAATGTTTGGTCTAATACATATCCGTCTTTAAAAAACGCGACAAAACAAGACGTCCAGGTTAGCCAATTATCCTGATCCTCTACCCCTCAGGAGAACTTTCATCATCGTCATCGTCATCGTCATCGTCTTCGTCTTCGTCAAAAATGTCCGGGGTGACCGTATCAACCACCTCAATCACACCACCCACAACAGTAGTGGTGACACCAACCGCGGCGCTGACCACCACACACCCCGAAAGACCGCTAATCAAAATCAAGGTTACAATGCCATTGACTAATTTCATGAAAATTCCAATAAGGTCAGTATCGCTCTAGCATACCTTAATTTTTATGTTCACCCGGTGTTTGTCACCATTGGTTTAGTCTGCCAGACAGGGCGAGAAAAACATTGGCAGAAAAGTACCCGTCGATGACCAGGGCACAAGGACGTAAACGGGTTTTTAACATCGACATCGAAACCCTTGAGCAATGAGGGCGGGTAATCGCATCTGCGAACTCAGAAAACCAGATGATTTTGAACCACATCACAGCGTTATTGAGAAGAATATGTAGGCTTACCTCCCCATAACCTCAAAATACAATGACTTAAAGCGGGCGTGATTTGTTGAATTGAACAGGTAAGTCATCTTGAATATCATGGGATTTCTGGGGAGGGGGGGAGGGAGGATATCGGCCATCTGTTGCCATAAAATTGGGCTAAACACCAGGTACTGTCCACCGGACGCTTATAAATCGATCACCTAATGAGTGGCTTTTACTTACTTATAATTTCCAGCACCTTAAAATCCATTCCTTCATAGAAATCCCCGGTTTCTCCGGCACTTACGCTGACCTCAATGGTCTCTTTTTCAAGCCTAATCTCTTCACTACCCAAGTAATTTATTTTGAGGTCATACTTTCCCGGTTTTAAATCCTGTAAAACAAAGAAGCCGTCATATTCAGGGCTGACACTAGTGTAATAGCGACCATTTTTTTCCACAACTATCTCAACATAGCTAAAAAATTTATTGCTTATTTTAGTCTCTACATCTGGTAAGTGGATAGAGCCCATGACCAGGGATAAGGGGACAAGACCCACCGATATCTTTTTACCTGATGCGGGGATCAACTCTACGGTTTGCTCACTGTCTGCCCGAAGCGTCGGATCAATCATAATACCGGAATAATCATAAAGTAATGTGTTACTCCTGTAGGGCGATATATCGCTAAGATAAAACGTACCTGCGGTGTTGGTTTTGACTTTATTCTGACCGATAGCCACTTCCACGCCAGCGAGAGCGGTTTCTTCCCTATCTTTTTCCCCGTTGGCATTTTTATCAATAAAAATTGTCCCTTCTAAATAACCATTATCAGGTGATTTAGCATCATTGGGTACAAATGGTTTTTTCATATTGATAACGGTTTCATAGTTAGCTCTAACCTTGCGCCGCTGTATTTTGCTATCGTAGCTAGCGTCTATCTTGAAAAAGTTGTTAAATTTATACTCAAAATTTATTTCGAGGGTAAGACGATCTTTTTTATCATAATTTATCTCAACACTATAGGCGTAGTTGGTGTCTTGACGGAGCCTCTTTCTCATTCTGGCAGTATACTGCCACTTAGCATCACGACGCTGATCATAACCCGCATCTGCATTATAGGTAAAATCCCCTTCGTTATAATCAAGGGCTATTTTTCCCTTATAATGAGACTGTCGCTCATTGTGTTTTTGTACGCTCTTGCCCAGATCTACATTCATGCGGATAGCTTTAGTAAAATCATAGCTTAATCCGGTATCGTATATATTCTCTGTTCTATCTTGATATTTTTTACTAGAAAACCTGAAAAAATAATCACTTTTCCGATAATTCCCGCTTATTTCTGCTTCCTGATAACTGTCCTTGTTTTCGTCTTCAGCTAATTGGTGGCTGTAACGCTCATAGCTGTATGCTAATTTATGAGAAAGCATCTCACTTCTCAACTCACCAATATAACCCTTACTGTTGTCTGCTAAAGAATCATAATATGAAAATTGCGCCAACAGGGGGACAACTAAATTTGAAAAACGGTATCCAGCCCTGTGCTTTACGTAGTGATAAAGCTTGTCTTCATTGCGCGTATCATAATAGTCAAAAGAATAACTGAGATTGTTTGTCACGCCATAAGAGACACCGTATTTTCGATCATCCCAGCTGTTATTTTCGCCCTGGGGATTGTGTCCATAGAAAAAATTGTAGTCCCATTCCCCCTTGCTCAGAAAATCATTCCCTTGTAAGACATTGACACTTCTCTCTGTTAGCAATACACCATTTCTATCAAATATCTTTATTTTAAAGGCATCGTTTTGACTTCTCATCGCCAGAGTAAACTCATAGTCACTGCCCTCTATACGCTGATAGTCAATAATTTTGCCGTTTTGATAGATTTCAACCATCGCATTTGTGGGCGCTTCCCCTCGAATAGTAACCTCTCGGCCTGAGCGCGTAACCGTGTAATCATTGTCACTGACAGATAGGCCGCGGATTTTACTGTTGTACCCCAGCAGATTGCCGCCGTTGATGTAACTATCGCCGATAGTTACCGTTTTATCCTTGAAAATATAGGGGTATTTCAGGCTAACATCAGCTATGTTTTCGTTGGGGTAGAGGCTCTGCCTGATATTAAAATCGCCATAAAAAAGCTGCGAGCTATACTCTAGCTCAACATTTCCTTTGTCGTGTTCTTCTCCATTTTTAAAATAATTACCAACATCATCTATGTCATAGCGAAGCTTAAGCATACCGAGATCTATGACTTTTCTATCCTCCCACATCAACAGATCTGTTTGTTGCGTTGCTGTGAGGTTACTTTTGTCCTCTTCTATTACCTGCTTTCTTCTTTGTGCCTCGACTCGATAGTCCAGTGGCAGGTTAAAATTGGGTAATATTTCCAGGGTGTAACTTTCCCCTAGCCAGTTTACTGCCTTGAGGGGCAGCAGCTCAGCGAGCCCCTGTTTATCCAAATAGAGGGCCCCATCTATCGTGATACTGTTAAGAATTATGAGCTCTTTTGTTATGTGCCTTGCTTTTTCATCAGCAAAGAGACTGCCTTCCATAAACAGCTTTACCTGTCCGGCTTCTATGGAAATTTTGCTATATTCACTGAGTTCGGTAAACGCCAAAAAATGCTTGATGTCTATGTAAATGCCGCCGTCAACGTCGCTCTTTACCTCATAAAACTCTTGTTTTAGGAAGCTGCCCACCTTGATGGTGATCATATCGTCAAAATATTCATTCTGCGTACCGGCAAAAATGGGATTAATAAGCAGTAAGCTGTATAAAATCAG
>JBLHIW010000036.1:0-18249 GCA_047618055.1 Paraglaciecola sp.
CCAGTGATAAATATATATCCAATACCCATGTGGCCACCGCAGGTGGCTTTGTGCTAAGCACCCTGTTAGTTATTTTAATTTACCTGTTTGATGTTGCTCCCCATATACTCAATTATGCACTCTTAGCATCGAGCGGCTTAATGTTTGTCGGTGCAGTCTTTGTTTTAAAACGCCGTATCAATCCGCCGCCTAAGCTATCACTCGGTCCCTGGTCGCGCCTGCCTTATAGCTTGCTGATTTTTTCCTCAAGTTTTTTTGTATTAAGCCTACCCGCTTCCGGCTTGTTACCACTGGACTGGGGTAGTTGGTTGCTCGCCATTTTGTTAGTGCTTGGCATTGTTTGGGGTATGGGGGAAATGTTTTTTGGAATGACCTGGGGCGGGCCAATGAAACATGCCTTTGCGGGGGCACTGCATTTGGGTTTACACCGTCGTCAGGGTCGCTTTGGCGGCGGACGGTCTACTGGCTTAATCAGTATTGATCTGGAAAAAGACAAATTAGGGGTCGAAAAACCCAAAGATTTTAAATGGAGTCAGTTATTAAGCTTTGATGCCTGTGTTGAATGTGGCCGCTGCGAAAAAGCCTGTCCTGCCTTCGCTGCCGGGCAACCCCTTAATCCGAAAAAACTCATCCAGGACATGGTGGTAGGCATGGCGGGTGGCAGTGATGCCAAATTTGCCGGCAGCGCCTACCCTGGAATAGAGGTAGGTTGCCACAAAGGCGGCGCGATTATCCCCATTGTTGATGTGCTGTTAGACGCCAATACGCTGTGGTCATGCACGACATGCCGGGCATGTGTACAAGAATGTCCGATGATGATTGAACATGTTGATGCCATTGTTGACATGCGTCGTTTCCAAACTATGGAAAAGGGTCAAACACCCGGTAAAGGCGCAGAAGTGTTAGACAATTTAAATACCACTGACAACCCTAATGGCCATGCCCCCGGCAGCAGAATGAATTGGGCGGCGGATCAAAATTTAAGGGTGTTCGGCAGCGATGTAGAACAGGCCGATGTGCTGCTGTGGATTGGTGATGCAGCGTTTGATATGCGTAATCAGCGCACCCTGCGGGCTATGATCACCTTGTTGCGAGCCGCTAAAGTTGACTTTGCGGTGTTGGGGGAAAGCGAATGCGACAGCGGCGATCTGGCCCGGCGCCTGGGGGATGAAGCAAGCTTTCAACGTTTGGCGAAAAGCAATATTGCCAGCATGGCTAAATATCAATTTAAGCACATCGTCACTGCCGATCCCCATGCCTTTCATTGCCTTAAAAATGAATATGCGGATTTTGGTGGTCATTATGATGTCTATCACCACACGGGTTTTTTTGCCGACTTAGTCAAAAGCGAAAAAATTAAACTTGATAGCAGCAAAAGCTTGTCCCTAAGCTACCACGACCCCTGTTATTTAGGGCGCTATAACGGTGAATATGATGCGCCCCGTTATTTGCTCGAAGCTATGGGCATTACCATTAAAGAAATGCAGCGCAGTCAATCCAAATCCCGCTGCTGTGGCGGCGGGGGCGGAGCGCCGGTAACAGACATTCCCGGTACACAACGGATCCCGGATATGCGCATGGAAGACGCCAAAGCCACGGGGGCGGAAATTGTCGCCGTTGCCTGTCCTCAATGTAGTCTTATGTTAGAAGGGGTAGTTGAACCGCGACCTCAGGTTAAAGACATTGCTGAATTAATGCTCGATGCATTGAGTGAGGAGGCCTGATGAGCGATATTTTCCGTCGGGATCCCCGAGCCCAGTGGATAGGCCGCAATAGATTGCATCCTTTACACCAGGCAAACCCTGGTGAACCAGTACGAGGCCCAAGTGGTTTGCTGCGCAAGAATCTGCACAACCTCGGCTTTATGGGTCCTAATGGTCGCAAACGCATTGACCGTTGTGGTGACTCAAACAGTAGCCCCTCAGGCCGTATAAGCGCTAAGCCAGCTGAGCTTATTTTACCTTTACATCAGATAGATGAACCCGATTTTTACATATTGGTCGTCGTGGACTTAGTGTCCGCTCGCTTAACCAGTCATGACCGGGATACTTTGGGACTGGCTCAGCAATTAGCTAATAATAACCAGGCCAGAGGCGCAGTGCTTGCGGTGGCCTTTGGTGAGCTCAAAGAAGACAAACTTGATACGGCAGGCATCGATCGTTTAATTCACTTCGACTCCAGCGATTATCAAGCTTACAACCCAGAGCAACGTTGTGTCGACATATGTAATATTGTCAATGAACTGCAACCCAGGCATATTTTGCTACCAGACAGTATCCACGGTGGTGGAGACTTAGGCCGCCGTTTAGCCGCTAAACTCGGCCAGCGCCCAGCGTGCGGCGTATTCAAAGTGAGCGATGAACAATTACTGTGCCGGGGTGGGGCCGGTAAAACTGACATTGTTCGCCCCATAACGAAAATTTTATTAGTACTGGAAGAGTGCTGCGAGCCCGTCAGCGAGACCCGCCATCAAAGTCAGTTATTGCCTTGTCTGCAAACAGCAGCAATCAATAACTGTATACGTGATCAAGGCAATCTAAGGGTTGATCCTGGTGCCATTAACCTGGCTGAAGCCGGTTTTATTTTATCCGGCGGCAATGGCGTGAAAGATTGGTCTCAATTTCACCTGGCATCGAAAACAATGGGGGCAACGGAAGGGGCCAGTCGCGTAGCGGTAGACGATGGGTATATGCCACGGGATCGCCAAGTGGGCGCATCAGGCACCTGGGTCACGGCCAAAGTCTATATTGCCGTGGGCATTTCAGGTGCCATACAACATATGCAGGGCATAGCCCAATGTGACAAAGTGGTGGCCATCAATAGGGATGACAAATGCGATATGGTTAAACGGGCTGATCTCAGTGCCATTGGCGATAGCACTGCCATACTGGGTGATTTGCTCCACTTAGTAGCGCAACATCGTGCCGGGCAAAATCCCCCACATGAAGGTGTCAATCATGCTTAAGGATAAAATGACGCTTGATCAAGATATTAGGGTATGCACCCTGGTTTCTATCGGTGAACATCCGCTGTCGGGCCGCCCCCGGCGCGCCGAACAAGATGCCCGGGCCATAGAGCTTGGTCTCAGCTTGGCAGCAGGTAAATTACACACCCTGTATGTGGGTCCGGCCCAGAACGCTGAAACAAACGCCGTGCTAAGAAATTACCTGGGTATGGGGCTGGGGCAAATACAGATAATAGACGTAGCCCAACACACGGATATCGCCGAGACCTTGCTGGAAGATTTTAGGGCTAACACGCCAGATATTATTTTAAGCGGAGTGCGGGCTGAAAATGGTGAGTCATCAGGCATGTTGCCGTATTTGTTGGCAGAGCAATTGAATATACCGATAGTGCCATCGATTACAGACATTGTATCCATTGATAAGCAAGCCGGACTGGCGGAAGTATTACAAGCCCTGCCAAGGGGCCAGCGGCGTAAAATACACGTCAGCCTACCGTTTCTCGCCACGGTTGATATGGCGGCCGCCCCGCCCAGACAAAGTGCTTACGGCGGTGCAATGCGTGGTCAGCTTATCGTTAAGCAGGCTAAAGCAAATCAGGAGGATATTGAACAGGGTCAATGGCAGGTGAGGCCCGCACAAAAACGTCCTAAAAGACTCAAAATGATCAAGGCCAAAACCGCTGCCGATCGATTTAAAGCAGCAACGGCCAAGGTTCAGGGTGGCGGAGGAAAAGTGCTCTACGACAGCAAAGAGTCAGCACAGGAAATCTTAAATCTGCTCATTAGCGAAGAAATGCTTTAAACCAGCAGCCGGTATTGAGACCTTTTCGCCGTGCTGCAGTTACTCAGGCAAGGTGCACCGAGCACTTAACTGTGCTGCCTATGATACAGACCTTGGTAAAAACTAATTAGCATAACTCTATGGGCCCAAGGCCCCTGTAGCGGGTATTGTGTTTCTAAGGGCAAAATGTATTCGTACCCGCGGCCAGCAACAAGCGTTCAGGGCCGCCCGGAATTTATCACGGCGATCCCCGCGTTTTTTAAGGGATAGACGCCAGAAAAACTGCCAGACACCTCATTCCATTTACTGCCATTGAAGAAAAATGCCCGCAACTGCCCTGCCGCCGATTGGGCAACAAACATATGTCCATTTGATTTAACAGCCAGGCCTAAAGGGCTGGCATGATGAACAGATTTACCCGAAGATTTCACCCCCAAAGCAGGCCGCGCCTTCCATTGCAGGCCGTTTTTGGACCCATAGGTGTGTAAAGAATATAATTTTAGCGGTGGCGAAGCCGGTAAATCCTCTCTGACCACCCCCAGCACAAATTGACTGCCATCCTGACTTAGGTCATGAGCCAGTTCTACACCTCCGGCACCGGGATGAGTATAAGGAAACACATACCCTCCCTGCCATGCCACCGTACCACTGGCAGTTACCGTGCCCACAACCATCTGCAGTTGGGCAGGAGTAGAGGCTCTGTACCAGCTCAGCAACACTTTATCCCCTAAAACGGCAATGGATGGTCTGCCCTGTACCAGGGTATTGTTGACTGACAGGACAGGGGTCGTGTCTGTCCATTGGTAGTTAAATTGACTGGTTCCCGACTTGACCGTTCGGTTCAGCAAAAAGAGTTTCACACTATTGTTACGACGAAAAGCCACATACCATTTGTTGGTGCCCGGCCTCGCTAGTGCCGGAGCGCTTTGCATAGCTAAGGCTGTGCCTTTATCCAATACTTCAGAGGTCGTGATATTATAGGCTGTTGGGCCCAGACCAAACTGCCCGACCGTATGTCCGGTCTTGTCACCCGTAGCCAGAAAATGCGCTATACCGTAGGTATCCCCAGCAATCCCTGGGCCAGTTGTTGACAGGATACTCTGAGGGAAATCGACTGCGGTCCAGGTCAAACCATCTTTGGAGTTTCGCAGGCTAATGCTGCCCGAAGACTCGGCCCAGGCGACAGTATAGCTCTCATCTGCACCGATTTTAGTTGGCGTACCTGTGCAGCCTGTTACCAAAGCTGCAACGGCAATAATTATATATAGGCCGGTTAATGCCTGTGTTTTTTTCATTGTTTTTTCCCTTATCACCAAAATCATGCTCTGATTAACAGGCCATAACAGATACGTAAGGCGGTCTGCATCTTGAAGTCACTTGGGTATATACAAGAACACACAAGGCATTGCCCGGTTTTGATTTAGATCAAACTGCCAGGAGGAAAAGATGAAGTAATAACCTTGACTAGCGGCGCTAAATTTCCGCCTGTGAGGTGCACTAAGGGTTTATTATTAATCGTTCAGAGGATGCAATAATCGACGCTGCATGACCTTGTATAATCACATAGTTAATTTGGCCACTTAATCATGCCAAAGCAGACACGTTCAACATTTAGTCCATTAGTTAGATTGGAAACTGCACAATGAGTCGTTGGCAGATTCAATTCAAAAGTGCATAAGCACTAAGCCTCTATACCAACCGAGCGCTTGGATTCGCATTGGCTTGTTTTTTCGTATCAGGGAAGTATCCATCCTGTATTTTCAATTACTCACGGGTCATGTGCTTAAAGACAGCATATACCCGTGAGCAATGACAATGCCCAATTTCTCAAGTAATACCATACCACCTAGATATCTGATCACTGGGCGATGGATAACAGTAGGGTAATCGCGGCGTGTTTTTACCCGTGTAAGAGATTATGAGTAAGGGACTTTGTATCGCCCTTCGGGAGGGAGGGACTAGCAATCTCCCTGGTTGCATTGTATTTTGCGCATCCCTGCGCTCCACCCTTTAGGGGCCGTCTTTGAGATGTTCAACAAGATTTGTTGGAACAAATCACAACAGCTTCAGCTGGCCTGTAAAGCAGGTGAGCCACATGGATATGGCAAATAAAAACATTCCCGATGTTTTTGTTACGTCGATGCAATCAACCAGCATTCCTTCAACGTTACGCTTTGCTAGAAAACGTACCAGTACCTTCTGAGTTGATTACTTATCAGGGAGAATGGCTAAATTCCAGGATGTCACTCTCATTATTAGTCTTGTTTCACCTTGGCAAAGGCATCGGCGAAAGCATTACCCATAGCCAAATTAGCAGATTTGGCTTGTGGTTTTTTCGCTGCTGCTCTGGGCTTATCATGTCGCTGACTGTCCTGCTCGCGCTTAGGATTTTGGCTTTTCGTTGTTGGCTTAGCGTTGTCAGGGGAGTCATTTAGACGCATGGTAAACGACACGCGTTTTCTAGCCACATCCACTTCCATTACCTTTACCTTTACTATATCTCCGGTCTTCACCACCTCTCGGGGGTCAGAAATAAACTTATCGGTCATGGCTGAAATATGCACCAATCCGTCCTGATGAACACCAACATCAACAAAGGCCCCAAAATTGGCCACATTACTGACGACCCCTTCGAGGATCATGCCTGTTTTGAGATCACTTAATGACTCCACCCCATCTTTAAAGGTCGCGGTTTTAAACTCAGGTCGGGGATCCCGGCCCGGCTTGTCCAGCTCCAGAATGATATCGCCCACCGTGGGTAAACCAAAGTTTTCACTGACAAAATCCTGTGGATTGAGTTTTTTCAATAATTCGCTATTACCGATCAAATCATTCACGGCGGTAGCTGAATGAGTCACCATCGCTTTAACCACAGAATAGGTTTCAGGATGCACCCCAGAGGCATCCAGTGGATCGTGTCCATTCATGATGCGCAGAAACCCTGCCGCTTGTTCATATGCTTTTTGCCCTAGTCTTTGCACCTTAAGCAGCTCTTTACGATTCTTGAATGCACCAAATTTATCCCGAAAATAAACAATATTGTTAGCCAACGTGCGATTCAGCCCTGATACATGGCTCAGTAATGCCGACGATGCCATATTAAGATCGACTCCTACGGCATTTACACAATCCTCAATTACGGTGTTCAAGGACTTACCAAGATTACTTTGGCTCACATCGTGTTGATATTGACCTACACCGATGGCTTTAGGCTCGATTTTCACTAATTCAGCCAGAGGATCTTGCAGGCGCCTGGCAATTGACACCGCTCCTCGCAGGGATACATCCATATCAGGCAATTCGTTGGACGCCAATTCGGAAGCCGAATACACTGATGCCCCCGCTTCGCTCACCACTATTTTGCTTAAACCCAGTTCCGGATTGGCTTTAATTAATTCAGCAGCCAATTTGTCAGTTTCTCTGGAGCCGGTGCCATTACCAATGCTGATCAGTTTGACCTTATGCTGTTTACACAACATCGCCAGGGTACGCAAAGACTTATCCCAGAGTTTCTGCGGTACATGGGGGAATATTGTGCTGGTGGCGAGGGCCTTTCCGGTTGCATCGACAATCGCTACTTTTACCCCGGTGCGCAAGCCAGGATCCAGTCCCATGGTAGTTTTAGCACCGGCAGGGGCTGCCATAAGTAAATCATTCAGATTTTTGGCAAATACCCCGATGGCATCTTGCTCAGCAACGTCCCGCGTGACACCGAATAGTTCGCTTTCCATATGCAGTGAAATTTTCACTCGCCAGGTCCACTGTACAACTGACCTGAGCCAGTCATCCGCCGGGCGGTTTGAGAACACCATGCCATGGTGTTCAGCAATAATTTGCTCACAGTAAGAGCTTCTGTCTGCGCTATCTTTTTCGGGATCGGCATCCAGGCTAACTTGCAGGATATTTTCATTGCGCCCTCTAAATAGCGCCAGTGAGCGGTGAGAAGGGATCTTTTTGAGTAATTCACTATGGGCGAAATAGTCTGAGTATTTGCTGCCTTCCTGCTCCTTACCTGGCACCACCACACTTTTTATGTGAGCATGTTTATTAAGGTGCCTGCGTATCTTCTGCAATAAAGAGGCATCTTCAGCAAAACGTTCCATCAAAATATATTTGGCACCGTCTAGCGCGCCTTTAGTATCTGTAATGCCTTTATCACTGCCCACAAAAGCCTGGGCTTGGGTTTCAGGCACCAATGTCGGGTCGCTGAAAAGACGATTGGCTAAAGGAGTCAAGCCTGCTTCAATCGCAATCTGCCCTTTTGTTCTGCGCTTAGGCTTGAAGGGTAAATATAAGTCTTCTAATTCCGTTTTGCTTTCAGTGGCTAATATTTTTCTCTTTAATTCATCGTTCAATTTGCCCTGATCTTGAATCGATTTGATGATCACCAGGCGTCTATCCTGCATGTCCCGCAGGTATGTTAAACGCTGCTCAAGTTTACGTAGCTGAATATCATCCAGGCCATTGGTCGCCTCCTTGCGATAACGAGCAATAAAAGGCACGGTTGCGCCCCCATCCAACAAACGCACTGCCGCTTGTATCTGGCTGGTCTGAACTTGAAGTTCACTCGCAATTTTCTCAATAATCATGTCACTGCCTTATGTTGGCTTACGCTGTAGGTATATTTCTAATGTAGGTTGGCGTCATATATAAAGGCCTAGGGCTATGTTACCAGCGTAACAGCAAGATTAGTCGCAAATTCAACAGAATTAATAAACTGCTGTGGGCTTTGTGGAATATCAGGTAGCGTTAAAGACCGCTTATACCATCAACCCAAACATTGATGTTAATGATGAATATGTAAGGGATGTAGCGCTCAGGAAACAGCAAGGTTTAAAGGACCCTACTATCCACAGCGTTTCTCCAAGTTCATCCTTGGCTCCCCTTAATAATGGTAGTATATTGAGACAGAGCAACAGTGAAAGTCTCTTCCCTGTTGTCACAATTAAGACCTTCCCAAAAGGCATTAAGATAATTGTTGTTCAGGAAACCCTATTGAAAACAAACCTAATCACCCGCGAGGGTTTTGAGAAGTTACGTGAGGAATTGAACTACCTTTGGCGAGAACATCGTCCGGCAATAACTAAAATGGTAGCATGGGCAGCCAGTCTCGGCGATCGCTCTGACAATGCAGACTATAAAGAAAATAAACATTTACTTCGAAAGATAGACTCTAGAATTCGTTTTCTAAGAAAACGTCTTGAAATTTTAAAGGTCATTGATTACTTCCCTCAACAAGATGGAAAGGTCTTTTTTGGTGCATGGGTCGAGGTAGAAAACGATAATGGCGAAACAAAAAAATTCCGTATTGTTGGGCCGGATGAAATATACCTGCGAAAAGATTACATATCCATTGATTCACCGATGGCCCGTGCTCTTTTAAAAAAAGAAGTCGCGGAACAAGCGAATGTGAGTACTCCGGACGGAATAAAAACCTGGCATATCAATTTAATTGATTACGCCCCTGAGGGATAGTCATAATAACCCTGCATTACATCACTGCTATTCATTGAAGTATCAGCACCCTTTTTACAAGAAACAGACCGGCGCTCCAGTTTTTGTGACACAGCGCTGTGAAGTCCTAAAAAATGAATACGGATCCCATACTGGCCCGGGTCTTAAGCGGAAAACCCTTCAGCCATGAAGTCAAAGTCCTTACTCCAAGAGGTAATAAAAACTATTTTATTAGTTCGATATGTTACTAAAACAGCGCTCCCAGGGCGCGCAAAAACATCAAAAATGGGCTAGGATTAATGCATCAAAGCAAAGTAAACAAATCAGGTGAGTACGTTCCAACAATACGATGGCTTTGATTGAGGTAGGTAGCACGATGAAATGTTGCCGTCATTGTGCCAGTGACACTGTGAATACAACCTAAGAGAGTGATGTAATATCGTTTGGTTTGGCAGCGTAAACTTTCAGTTTTACTAAAAATTGAGGTCAATTAAGTTTTAGCGTTAAACGTTACCAAAATAAAATGTAGTTTCCTTTTACCTGGTAATACCGGGATAAACAGCCCTTTTGAAGGGCAATAGTTATGAAGGAATAAGGTTCAGCAAGGACACAAGCTGATACAGTAAGACCAAAAAAAGCCGAACATTTAAATGTGTTCGGCTTTTTTTTACGCCAGCTTATCGGAAAAACCGAGTCCAGTTATCAAGGTAATTACTTGGCAGTTTTATTATCAGCCGTCACGATTTCCAGCAACTCCACATCAAACACCAGAGTTGAATGAGCGCTTATATTACCGGTGCTGCGGGCGCCGTAGGCCAATTCAGAAGGGATGTGGAACTTAAAGGTGGAACCTACAGGCATCAGTTGTACCCCTTCGGTCCATCCTGCAATCACCCCGGTAAGCGGGAATACGGCGGGCTTGTTCCGTGAATAAGAAGAATCAAATTCAGTACCATCTAGCAGGGTACCGCGATAGTGAACTTTAACCGTATCGCTTACCGCTGGTTTAGCGCCTTCTCCTGGGGTGACGACTTCGTATTGCAAACCAGATTCGGTTACTGTGACGCCCTCACGTTTGGCATTTTCTGCCAAATAGTCAGCACCAGTTGCTTTATTGGCCTCACCTACTTCTGCGGCTTTAGCTTGTTGCATTGTTCGCACTTCGTTTTGCATCACCTGCATGATACTTTGTATTTCTTCTGCTTCGAGCTGGGATTGCTGTTGTAATGCCGCAGTAAAACCTTTGACGACGAGTGTTTTGTCGTGAACCATGCCAATTTCTGCTTGAGCCGCTAATTGCTTTGCAAAATGTTGACCGGCCACCGCACCCATAGCATAGGCTTGCTTGTGCTCTTCGGTTTCCAATACCACTGTTTCAACTTTCATTGGGTCAATGGGATCTTGTTGACATGCACTTAAGCCTAACGCAGAAGTAACTAATATAGCGATTGCTGTCTTCTTCATGATAATTCTCCAAAACATAGATAAACCTGCAAATACATCTGCAGCTAATAAAACAAAGGGCATATACTAAACAACACCGACCCAAAGAGAAACCCATTGATAGAATATCCTGTGCATAAGTTGTTACTGCTTACTTTTCTGCTTACTTTACTCAGTGCATGTGGTGGTTCGAATTCTACGCCGCTGGAGTCTTGGCGACATGCAGATCAGGGTGTGTATGCGGCCAATATTTCATCCGATAGCAGCATCAGTGTTGTGTCGAGTATATCGAACGGTATTGTGGTGTGGGATCTGAGTAACAATAAAAAGCTGTATGAATGGCATCATCAGGGCGACGGCAATAATCTGGTGGCTAATATTCATATTGCCTTTGATAAAAGCGTCGTTGTCAGCTCGGATCGCGAAGCCTTTGCCCTGTGGAGCTTAAGTTCCGGTGAACCAGAAGGATTCTGGCGTATAGACGAATCCAGTATTCGAGATATCGCAGTAACCAACCAGGGTCAGGGGATTATAGTGGGTCGGGGTAACGGCAAAGTCATGTATTTTGAGCCTAAAACCGGGCGCAGGCTTGAGTTTCTTGGTCATACAGAAAAAGTAAACAGTGTTGATATCTCCCCCAATGGTCACTATGCCCTGTCCGGTGGTAACGACTATGTGGCTTACCTTTGGGATACCCGCAGTGGTCAGGTTATCCATAGATTCACCCACCCTAGCAGAGTCACTAAAGTAGCACTGGATGATCACGGCCGTTATGCCTTTACCGCTGACAGTCAACGTCAAGCCAGAGTGTGGGATTTAGTTAGCGGGCAGGAAGTGAGCCATTTGCGCTATACTGCCAGGCAAAGAATATTTAGTACCGCCGTGTTTTCAGCGGACGGAAAATATTTGCTCACAGGTTCACCCTCCAAGCGAATAAACTTATGGAACGTTGCCGACGGCAGTGAGTTAAATGAATGGAAGGTCACTCCACGAGTCGGCAGCCGGCCACAAACCGCCGTCGTGTACGCCGTGGGTTTTTGGAAAGACAACAAAATAGTGTCAGAAAGTAGCAGTGGTTTAGCTGAAATCTGGCCCATCTCACACTAGGAAATTTGAACAATATATGCAACAACTAGCAACAGACATAGAACAACTACAAATGAAGGTGGCCTTTCAGGAAGATACCATCGAAGCACTCAACAGTGCCTTAATTGCTCAACAACGACAGATAGATAACCTGGAGTTTAAACTTAAACAGGTGATGGGCAAAATCGAAGCTATCGACCCCTCAGCAGGGGAAAAAGAAGGCGCAGAGCCCCCTCCTCCACACTATTAACTACTCAGGCTTAAATACACCAATAACGTTTTCGCTTGAACGGGTCGCCGCACTCACTTGGTCTTTGGTTTGCGACTTGCTGTAATCACAACTGACACACTGTAACTTTTCTACGTTGTTTTCAAAATACAACATCAAGGTGTCCATCGTTTTACACTTTGGACACACTGCGCCGGCTACAAAACGTTTTTTTATCTTATTTGTCATTATTAATGGGATCTCTTTAGTACCGCAACTTGATATAATAAACCTTCTGCGTTATCCATCAATAGGCAAGTATGATCCAATTTTCAGAACTATCCCTTATGCGCGGCACTAAAGCGCTGTTACAAGAAACCAACGCTGTGGTTTACCCAGGCCATAAGGCGGGCTTGATTGGCGCGAATGGCTGCGGAAAATCCAGCCTGTTTGCCCTTATTCGCGGGGAACTTGTCCCGGAACACGGGGACTGTAAGATACCTAAAGATTGGCAGATTGTGTCTGTCGCTCAGGAGACACCTGCCGTAGAACGCTCAGCCCTGGATTACGTCATTGATGGTGACCGACAATTTCGTGCCTTACAGGAGAAATTGCGACAGGCCGAAGAGGCGCACAATGGTGAGCAAATAGCCACCTTACACGGTCAATTGGAGCAGGCGGGAGCCTATGATATCGAAGCCCGTGCTGCGACTATTCTGGCTGGACTGGGCTTTGCCAGTGCGACCATTGGCAAATTAGTCACGGAATTTTCCGGTGGTTGGCGCATGCGCTTAAATCTGGCCCAGGCCTTACTCTGTCATTCTGATTTACTGCTACTGGATGAGCCCACTAACCACCTGGACTTAGATGCGGTTATTTGGTTGGAGAAATGGTTACAACGCTACACCGGCACCCTTTTATTGATATCACACGACAAGGCATTTTTGGACAGTACCGTGAATGAAATTATCAGTGTTGAGCAACAACAGCTGGTCAGTTATACGGGTAACTATGATGCCTTTGAAAGACAGCGAGCGGAAAGAATTCGCCTACAAGGCCTACAATTTGACAAACAACAAGACAAAATCGCTCACTTAGAATCCTTTATCAATCGCTTTGGTGCCAAAGCAAGCAAGGCCAAGCAGGCGCAAAGTCGGGTAAAACAATTGGCAAAAATGGAAACCTTGCTGCCGGCGCTGGCCGACTCACAATTTTCCTTCCGATTCTTAAGCCCACCAAAATTACCTAACCCTCTGGTCAAGATGGAACAGGTAAAAGTAGGTTATGAGGATACGGTGATCCTTGAGCATTTGCAGCTTAATTTAGTACCCGGTAGCCGTATTGGCTTACTTGGCAGAAACGGCGCGGGTAAATCTACCCTGATAAAACTGCTAGCAGGGGAAAAAGCCCCCATGCAGGGCTTGTATGAAACCTCAGCAGGTTTACGTATTGGTTATTTTGCTCAGCATCAATTGGAATATTTACGGGGTGACGACTCTGCGATCGCCCATCTCCAGCGTCTTGACAAAAAGGCAACAGAGCAAAGCCTGCGAGACTTTTTGGGCGGCTTTGGTTTTCGCGGGGATGAGGCATTAAGCAAAGTCGCCCCTATGTCTGGCGGAGAAAAAGCCCGTCTGGTATTGGCCTTGACGGTTTACCAAAAGCCTAATTTGTTATTGTTGGATGAGCCGACCAACCATCTGGATCTAGATATGCGTCATGCTTTAAACATTGCCCTACAAGGCTTTGAAGGGGCGATGGTCTTGGTTTCCCACGACCGGTTTTTACTCAGCTCCGTATGTGATGATTTTTATCTGGTGGACGCGCGCAGTGTAACGCCCTTTGATGGCGATCTGGATGATTACAGAGACTGGCTACTTAAAGCTGAGCGTGCGAGCTCTATGGTAAGTCAAAACGACAGTGAGGCAGCTAAAAAACCCGATAGAAAAAACATAAAAAGACTGGAAGCTGAGTTTCGTCAGGCTACACAACCCTTACGTAAAAAAATCATTCAACAAGAAAAATCCATGGCAAAATTACACGGAGAATTAGAATTGATCGAAGGCCAGATGGCTAATCCTGATATTTATAATTCTGATAACAAAGCCAAATTAAAAAAAGTTTTAAATGAGCAAGCACAGTACAAAACGGAGTTAGCAAACATTGAAATGGAATGGTTGGACGCTCAGGAAATTCTGGAAGAAAAGCTCCAGAGCTTTGAGTACGCAATCGCGAACTAGTCTGTGTTATACGGGCGAAAACACTCAGGAACCGATGCCAAATAATACTAAAACCAGCATAATGTCGGCGTGTGCCCCTATTGCGGATGATAAGCGGCAAACTAAACAAATTCATCAAAGCAGCTTCAAGCCAAGCTGGTGGGCGACCAATAGGCATGTACAGACCATTTATCCGCGTTTTTTTCAGAAACGGGTGAAAATCGATGTTCGTCATGAACGCTTACCTTTGCCTGATGGTGATTTTGTCAATTTGGCATGGGTAGGTGATGCCAAAAAAGCCCGCGGTTTAATCGTGATGTTTCACGGTCTGGAGGGTTCAATAAAATCCCACTATGCCAATGATATGGCGGCCAATTTACAGCAGCAGGGCTATTTGGTGGTACTCATGCATTTTCGAGGCTGTGGAGGGGAGCAAAATCTCTTGCCACGGGCCTATCATTCTGGTGAAACCGAAGACCCTTGGTATGTTATTAATTGGCTTGAACAGAAGTTTCCTGATTTACCCAAGGTGGCAATGGGCTTTTCTCTAGGCGCAAATATGTTACTCAAGTTATTAGGAGAACAGCCACAGCAGACGATACTCAGTGGGGCGATTGCTATTTCCCCACCTTTTCGATTAGAGCAATGTGCCTTAAGCATTAATCAAGGTTTTGCCCGTTTGTATCAGGCCTATTTACTTAAAAGCATGGTCAATAACCTGCTAACAAAAATGCAATCTGTGAACTACGCGGGGCTGTTAAAGATCAATAGGGCAGAAGCCAAAGCACTTAAAAGTTTTCGAGAGTTTGACGAACACGTCACGGCAACCTTACATGGTTTTACCGGGGCGAATGATTACTACCAGCGATCCAGTGCCGTGCACTTTATGCATAAAATACAAACCCCAACCTTAGTATTACATGCCAAAGACGACCCCTTTATGAACGCACAGGTCATGCCCAACGAGGACGAACTATCTCATCATGTACGCTTAGAATTAAGTGACAAAGGCGGTCATGTAGGGTTTATGCAGGGGACACCCTGGCGGCCGGTTATTTGGACACACCGGCGCGTGAATGGGTTTTTAGCGGATATGCTAACGAAAAAAAAATGCAACAAAGAGCTAACTAAATGATTATCCCCATACAAGAACTGGCGCAAGACACCTTATTTAAGCTGATTGAAGGTTTTGTCTTGCAAGAAGGAACAGAATACGGAGCGGCCGATGTGAGCCTGGAGGAAAAAGTACAACAAGTATACCAACAACTGCAGAAGGACGAGGCGATGCTGGTCTATTCGGAGCTACATGAAACGGTTAATATTGTCCCAAAGGGCAGTTGAGCTTTCATTGGTTTCACTGCTGAAAACTATCAGATAATTTTATAAGCATAAAATATTGCCAAACACCATAATATTCATACTGCTGATTTAAAAAGGTTTTTCAAACTGGTTCAATTTATGCTTCAACAATAAAGTATGAATATAACGCATTTTTTGCTCACTATTTATAATCCAAAGCCGTTAAATATTTATGGCTTTTTTGGTTTAATATAATTACTGATTAAGATGTAGATATGTCTTGTTTAACTAGAAAATTACAACAAAAGCTTACCCGCTATTTGCAACTCAACAGGATCTCATTTGTTGCAAATGATCCTGAACGTATTCGCGATGAACTGGTCAATAAAGGGCTCTGCCCATCTGACGTTACCTCAGATCAATTTAGAGCCATCTTGCAGCATGCGGCCTCAACTGAGGGGATGTTTGCAGCGCAATTAATCGCTGAAATGCCCGTTAAAATCAACATTGAAGCACCTTAGCAATACGAGTTTTTGCATGTGAATTGTGTCCTCACCTCGATCTGACCCAACTTAAGGCTGATAATTTATTGATCCTTCGAAAAGCATTTGAACTGTTGCCTAAGAACACCGCAGCACGGCGCTAAAACTCTAATTTCCATAGCATATCGACTAAATCTGGTTGCCAGCCAAATGCCCTTAATTTCACTCTATTGTTAAGCACCACAACACCTTCCTCCTGCAAAAGGCCCTGCTGAGTTTGGGACTGCTCAGATCCGGTTGGAAAAGCAATTTGTCCATTTGAACGCAAAATGCGGTGCCAGGGAACGTCTATATTATTGGGTACATAGCCTAAGGCTTTACCTACCAAACGGGCGCGACCAGGCAAGCCGGCCAAATCTGCAATTTGCCCATAACTAGCCACTTTCCCTGAGGGGATCAGCTGCGCGGTCCGCCAGATTTTTTCATAATAAGCATGCATCATTAGCCATGGGCAGCCAAACTCACAAAGGGAAAAATGGAACTGACCTTGCCTATTTCGATTGACTCCCCGTGCCGGTTTACTGTTCTGTAACGGGCTAAGGCATTTGGACTAAGGTACCCGGCAAGATGTTCCAGATCATTTAAGCGTGCGCCTTGCGTAACCAGATAGGTTAAATAAGTATGTCTAAGCACCTCAATGGATAGTTGTTCAGGGTAGGCAAATTCAGCATCATGACCCGCATTGATTATCAATTGATCGAAATCTGCTGATGCTAATTTTTCCAGCCAGATAAGGCTCGAAGGATCTTGTTGAGAAGGTATATTTTTAATGAGGGAAGTTAAGGCATCATTTAACACAATGATCCGACTGTGGGGTCCGTCCATATTCAAACAATTATCTAAGGGATTAAATGCTGCCAATTTAATCTTTTCAAGCTCATTGCAACTGACACCAGATAACAACAGAGCAATCGCCAACTTACCTTGTTTATTGGCATACTCGAATAAGCGTTGGCATTCCTGCTCGGATAGCAATCGCAAAGGAGACTTAGTAAGGGCCGTATTCTGCTGGATTTGCAGTGGCTGCTGGGCGTGGGGCAGCTGGCTCTGTGATTGGGTGTTTTGTCCCAGTGATTGAATTTTTGGGTCGGTCTGAGAGGCATGCACATTGTAACTAGTGAATGTCGTCGCAGGATTTTTTTGGCGAACGATAAAGCTAAATATAAGTAGCGAAAGTAGAGCGATGATTACCGACAAACCTGCAGCGATGGCCGAGTCCAACCAGTAGTTAGGGCCAATGGGATAGCTGGGAATAAATGGACGCTCAAGAACATTAATTCGTGCCACAAACGGTTTTTCCACTTCTTCCTGTATTAGGCGATCTTTTAAACCTTGAGCCTGGGACTCCAGCTGCTTAAGGGATATATCCTGGCGCCGATAATTCTCAAGTTTTTGATTGAACTCTTGAGCCTGGGTACTGAGTGCTTGCAACTGCTGATGTAACTGCTTGCTATTGTATTTGGCGCTCTCAAGTTGTCTTTTTGATTCCTCCACATAGAGGCTTTGGCTTCGGGTAATATTGTCTTCCAAGCTTGCTTTAGCCTTAGTAAGACTGCGGTTAATAGTTGCAATATTCGGATCTAAAGCCATGTATTGAGGCGTAAAGCGCTCGGCCAATTCAGCTAACTGCCCTACCAGGGAGGAAATGACACTTCGAGCACCGCTGATGCCGTCTTGATCCTGTGGCCGAGTAAGGGATTCTCCGTTCGCCAATGCCGTTTTTATGCTAGCCAGAGCAGATTGCGCCTCGACAGCCTGCGCGTCAGCCTCATCTATAGATTCCCCAAGGCCTTTAAGTCGACTTAGTACCCGGTTCTCGTCTCGTTCCAGTGAAATAATATTGTTGTCTTCACTATATTCTTGTAACTGGGTTCGTTGCTCAATAATCTTTTCTTCCAGTACGGCCAATTTCTCTTCAATAATCAGTAATTCTTCGCTTGTATTGTTGCTGGTTTCCTTTTCGAGTAGATCCAGATAAAGATCCAGCCAGCTTAACAACACGGGAGCCAAAACTTCAGACTCGAGCCCCCTAGCCTGGAGTTCGATAATCCGGCTAGCAACTTGCGCGGTGGTGCTCAACATCCCGGCCAATTGTTCGGCATTTAAAGTAATTCCCTTCGAGCGATTGAGCCTATCGCTGAGTGTCATCAACACATTAAAACTGGTAAGGCGCTGTTGATTTATAGAAATTTGCTCAATGGGTACGGTCGATAAGTCTTGGCCAAGTTGTTGAGGATAAGAGAAGTGAATGA
>JBLHIW010000037.1:0-17960 GCA_047618055.1 Paraglaciecola sp.
CGCCGCATATGGTTGCCGCGCAGGCCACGTCAGTAGAAACTGTGGACAGTACGGTGTTGAATTTAGCCAAGCAGGACATTATTTGGCACTCGGTTAAAGATCTGATCACCGATGTACCGGGGCAAGAGGTCCTTGGCTTAAATATGGTTGAGTACAACAGTGATGATCAGCAGCAAATCGAAGATAAAATCAATGCCCTATCAGCTAAGTTAGCCTCCCCCGCCAGTAAGGTATTTGGGGTGATTGGCTTTCAGGTGAGTTACGACAAGAACGATATCAGCAAAATTTACGCCATGCGCAAGAAGTCGGTTGGCTTATTAGGCAAAACCAAGGGTAGACAAAAGCCCATCGCCTTTGCCGAAGATACGGCCGTTCCTCCGGAACACCTGGCAGATTTCATTATGGAATTTCGTGCCTTACTGGACGAAAAAGGTCTGCAATATGGCATGTTTGGTCACGTAGACGCCGGAGTGTTACATGTGCGCCCGGCGCTGGATATGTGTGATCCACAGCAAGAACAGTTAATGCAGGAAATTTCGGAGCAGGTTGTTGCATTGGTGGCCAAATACGGTGGTTTGATGTGGGGGGAGCACGGCAAGGGCTATCGCAGTGAGTTTGCTCCAGCGTTTTTTGGTGACGAGTTGTATGGCGAACTGCGCAAAATTAAAACCGCCTTTGATCCCCACAATAAAATGAACCCAGGCAAAATCTGCACCCCTTTTGACTCAGCTGAATCGCTAGTAAAAGTCGCAGGAGCGAAACGGGGAGAATTAGACCGGCAAATTCCCATTACGGTACGTGACGCTTTTGAGCCGGCCATGAGTTGTAACGGTAATGCCCTGTGTTACAACTACGACACGACATCACCCATGTGTCCATCCAGTAAAATCACCCGGGATAGACGCCATAGTCCTAAAGGGCGGGCGGGCATGATGCGTGAATGGCTACGTCTGCTGGCACAAAATAATGTGGATGTCATCGAACTAGAGAAACAACAAAAGTCGTCTAATTGGTTTAAACGTCTGCTAAATACCATGCAAAAAACCTCAAGTTTGGATTTTTCACATGAGGTGCTGGAGGTGATGGATGGCTGTCTGGCCTGTAAAGCCTGCTCTAATCAGTGCCCGGTGAATGTGGATGTGCCCAGTTTTAGGTCACGTTTCCTGGCCATTTATTATCAACGTTATTTGCGCCCGGCTAAGGATTATCTGGTGGCCAATATTGAAGTGATGGCACCGATTATGGCCAAAATGCCCGTTTTGGTTAATTTTTTCCTTAAGCAAAAGTGGATGAATAGCCTGCTTAAAAACACTATCGGTTATGTGGATACTCCTCATCTTTCAAGCCCTTCATTAGCCCAGCAGCTTAGTGGCCATAAGGCACTGCGTTTTGATTTGAATGAACTGGCTGCATTGAGTGAACAAGAGCGAGGAAAAAAGCTGTTAATCGTGCAAGACCCCTTTACCAGTTATTATGATGCGGGTTTACTCAAAGATTTGGTGGCCTTGGCGGAAAAGTTGGGTTTTGAGCCGGTGATATTGCCCTTTAAACCTAATGGTAAACCTCAGCACGTAAAAGGCTTTCTTAAGGAGTTTGCACATACAGCGCAAACATCGGCGACGTTTTTAAATCAAGTCGCTAAGTTGGCGATTCCGATGATTGGCGTCGACCCCTCAATGGTGCTGTGTTACCGGGACGAGTACCATAAGATCCTTGGAGAAAAGCGCGGCGATTTTGAAGTGTTACTGGTACATGAATGGTTGTTGGGTTTGTCCCTGCCCAAGGTTAAGCCAACTGAAGAAGGTAAATACGCCTTTTTCGGTCACTGTACTGAGAAGACGGCTCTGGCAACCAGCGAAAGCCAGTGGCAGAGTATATACGCCGATATGGGACTGAGTTTAACGCCTGTGGCCGTTGGCTGTTGCGGCATGGCGGGCACCTTTGGCCATGAGGCGAGCCATCTGGACGAATCAACCGGCATATATCAACTTAGCTGGCAGCAAGGGATCAGCAAATTTTCCCCCAAACAAATATTGGCTTCGGGTTACTCTTGTCGCAGCCAGGTGGCGAGGTTTGAGGGATTTAAACCCAAGCACCCCCTGCAAGCATTGTTAGCCCATTTAAGATAAATACCTATAAATAAAGGATAGATGATGACAGAGCAACAAAATACCGAAATGAGCCAAGAGCAGCTTTCAGTGTGGGTTCGGGAACAGTTCCAGCGAGCCAATAAACATTTGGCAGAAAATGGTGTGTTATTTGACTCGGTGGTGACCGAGGTCAGTCGTTATCTTGCACCGTTTGTGGCGGTGTGGAAAATAAAGTCTAGCGACAATAAATATTTCTGGGTGATCAGTGGTGATCTACCTTGTGACTTCTTTCCTTTTGAGAATGAAGCTACGGCCAGAGCGGCTATAAGACGTTTTTCCATGTTGTGGCAAATAAAGGCAGAAAATATCAATCGTTTAACGGGCACAGATAAAACCCAGCAAGATTTTGCCAATCTACTGATCGCCAAGGCTGAAGATTTATACACGATCCAGGCTGATGAGAGTGTTTGGAAAGATTACACATCTTAAGAAATTAAGGGCGATAAAAAGCCGCGGGGGCAGCGCGATAATTAGTATAAACCTTTATACCCGTTTCCCTTGAAGCTGCGGCGTTGTTGACTGCTCTCACTCACCCCAATCACTTAGTCAGTCTAAGCTCATGGGGCTGAGTCCTTTACGGCCTACCTACAACTCTAATGGCTTTGGGTATATATGGTGAATCTAACTAAGGCATTGCCCTAGTGGGTAAGCTCCACTCTTTCGAGTGAAAAGTCGCTCAGGCTGCAAGACATTCGCTGTCGCGGTGTACCTGCATCCATATAGACTGTTCCGACTGGATTGAATCCCTGTTGTCGATAATATTCAACACCTTCCAACTCACACTGTACCAAAACACTTTCCAGACCATGTTGCCGGGCAATATTTAATAAAGCGTTAAAAAGTATTTGGTAAACTTCCGGACCCCTAAATTTGGGTTCAACCGCAATACGACCAATTTCTCCTTGAGGAGTAATACGCCCGGTCGCAATTTCTTGCTTATTTTCGTCTATCACCAATATATGAAATGCTAGCTCATCTTGTTGGTCAAATTCATATTCCGAGGGAATACGCCATTCGCAGACAAATACTTTTTCTCTTATCTTACGGAGTTTGTGTTTAGTTGTTTCCCAGTCGACGCAAGTTGCATTAAACGTCATATATTCAACTCCTAACGCTAATTCATTCCCTTGATCAAAGCGGGTTATGCAGGGTACCAATAGCCTGCATTTACCATTGTAGTCATAGTCTGGATGAAAAATATACTTTTTTGGTCTAATGTAGTTACTTTTGTACTCCATTGTGGCGAATTTAGGAAGCGTTCAACTAATATCCGTGATTGGCTAGGGGCAGTAAATGCCTGTCCTTCGAGGTAAAAGGTGAAATCTTCTCCTGCCAGACTTGGGTCTTCAATAAAAACCGGCTTGAGCCCCAACTGCCGAACTAAGCATCCGCCGCTGTTTAGCATTTCAATAATTTGTTGGGGTTCAAGGGTATCTGTATCCCGTTGCTCAAAGGCATTTTCCTCCTGGCTTTGACTCAGATAGTGACCAAGCCACCTTGTGAAATCCCTTGAGTCCAGGGTTTGTTGAAACAAATCTTTAAATGCCGCTAACTCTTGTTGTTTGATCTCACCGCTAGACACTCTCGGGCTTAAATCATTATCTTTATATCTCAGGTTGAAGAGGCCATTATCAATGGCGAAGTCTGCAAATGAAGACAGCATTTCTTGTTGGCTGGGTGCACGAAAGCCTACCGAATAATTTAGGCAGTCTTCTAAGGCTACTCCATTGTGTGGGAAGCCTGGGGGGATATAAATCACATCACCCGGTAACAGTACTTCATCTATGAGTGGTTCAAAGGCCTCGATTTGCCGTAAATCTGCATGTGGGAAATGCTCTGAATAATCACCCGGTGAGCCAACCTGCCAGCGCCGGGAGCCCTTGCCCTGGACAATAAATACATCATATTGATCAATGTGGGCTCCCACGCCCGCCCCTTGATTTGAGAAGCTCACCATCAAATCATCCATCCGCCAATGGGGAATAAAGTTAAATGCACCCATGAGCGCATTTGCTGTGGTTAGTTGGTGATCAACTGACTGTACCAACAGGCTCCAGGCCCCTGTGCAGGCCTCGCTAAAATCATCGATGGGCCCGTGAATAACATTCCACATACCGTTGGTGCAGGAAACAACACGGGCATCGATATCGGGATCCTGAGCCAATCCTGCCAGTTCGTGTTCATCCAGAGGATCAACAAAAGGGCTGAATGCCTGCCTTAGGACGACGGGCTTTTTTTGCCAATAGCGCTGTAAAAATTGCGTTTTATCAAAGTTGGTGAGTGCGTAACTAATGGGTGTTTGTGAATTCATTTCTTTCCTAATAACCAGTAGGTGTTAACCATACCTATGCCTTTAATCTGGATTTTACCGCGCTCTTGGAATTGATACTTGTGTTTCGCCATTTCATAGGTGTACTGGGTCACTTGCGTTTTGTCGCACTGGCCTTGACTTTCCATGCGAGAGGCTAAGTTTACTGCTTCTCCCCACATGTCATAGGTGAATTTATTTTTACCGATGACACCCGCGACCACCTCTCCAGAGCCAATGCCAATACGCAAACCGGTCTTTAAGGTATGTTTTTGACTTATTGTCTGGAAAGCCATATGCATCTCTATGGCACATTCACAGCACTGAATGGCATGGTGGGTGCTAGTTTCTGGTAATCCACCGCCAGCCATATAGCCATCCCCGTTAGTTTTAATTTTTTCTAAGCAATATTTTTGTGACAAGACATCAAAAATACAAAACACTTCATTAAGTAAAGCAACGATGGCTTGAGGTGGACGATGTTTACAAATGGGTGTGAAGTTTTGGATATCGGCAAATAAGATACTGACTTGTTCAAAATAGTCTGCGATAAGGGTGTTTGAGGACTTTAACCTATGGGCAATTGTGGCAGGTAGAATGTTCAGTAGTAAGGTTTCAGAGCGTCGTTTCTCTTGGGCTAACTTGCGCCAACTGCGGTTCACATTGCGCCATATATGATAGCTACACAATACACTTGCCAGCGCCAATAAACTGGCACTGGACAAGCTAAATAGCTGTTGATGCTCGGTCAGGGACTGCAGTTGTTGGGTGAGTTGAAACCAAAATTCCAGTCCAATAAATAGCGTGCAATATAGTGAGAAGACTAACCATAACAGGGCTGATTCTTGTTCGGAAAAACAGAAGGGGCACACAAATATGCCCAGCAACAGAAAGTATTGAATATTCAGATCGATACGCCACCACAAACAAGACAGTAAAATATCACCGGCGTATAAGGCAATTAGGAAGAGTTTTGCCAGGGTGTGTTTTTTTTGCTGGTTGAAGAGCGGTACTAAGGTTAGCAGGCTAATCGTTAACAATACGACAGCTAATTCATGCAGACCGCCTGATTGCCAGAAACGTAAGGCAAGGGGGACTTGTAATAGTAATACGCCAATGAACAGCAGGGAGACAATGTTTACAATTCGAATAGGGTTGAAATTTTCGCTACTAGCGGGATTGATACCCGCCCAAATCCATACCCTGGAAATGCGCAGTAACATTTTTAAATCCTTTTAAAAATCGAATGAACCACGATTGTAGTTCATCCGCTAATTTTTAAAAGGGTGGGTTTATTAACCTTAGCTGTTTTCCAACTGCTCTACAAAGGCTATCGCACGACCAATATAATTGGCCGGCGTTAAGGTTTTAAGTTGTACCTTGGCATGCTCAGGCAAGCTGAGGGTGTCAATAAAGTCAGCCATGATCTTTTGGTTTATTTTCTTGCCACGGGTGAGATCTTTGAGTTTTTCATAAGGCTTTTCGATGCCATATCTGCGCATTACCGTTTGTACTGGTTCGGCCAGTAACTCCCAGTTATTATCAAGTTCATCCAACAAACTCTGCTCATTGATCTGCAATTTGCTGATCCCTTTTAAGGTAGATTGATAGGCGATTACCGCATAACCCACCCCTACACCTAAGTTTCGCAGCACAGTCGAATCGGTTAAATCTCGCTGCCACCGTGACACGGGTAATTTGCTGGCTAGGTGGGCAAACATGGCATTAGCCAAGCCAATATTTCCCTCTGAGTTTTCAAAATCGATCGGGTTGACTTTGTGGGGCATAGTGGAGGAGCCAATTTCCCCAGCTATGGTCTTTTGCTTAAAGTGCCCTATGGCAATGTAAGCCCAAACGTCACGATCAAAATCAAGCAGTATCGTATTGAAGCGTGCAATGGCATCAAACAATTCGGCAATGTAATCATGGGGTTCAATTTGCGTAGTAAATGGATTTAATTCAATGCCCAGGCTATGGATAAATGTTCCGGCAAATTGATGCCAGTCAAAATCAGGGTAGGCTGACAAGTGGGCATTGTAGTTGCCGACAGCACCATTCATTTTGCCTAATAGGCTGACCTGCGCTATTTGCTCACGTTGACGTTGTAAACGCACCATCGTATTGGCAATTTCTTTACCCATTGTCGTAGGTGAGGCCGGCTGGCCGTGGGTACGGGCCATCATGGGCACCGCTTTAAATTCAATGGCCAGACGTAATAACTCACTTATCAATTTGTCGCAGTAAGGCAAAATAATCTGTTCTCTTGCTTCTTTGAGCATGAGAGCATGGGACAGGTTATTAATATCTTCCGAGGTACAGGCAAAGTGTATAAATTCGTTGATCCCATGTAGCTCGGTGTTTTGCGCCACTTTTTCTTTTAAAAAATATTCTACTGCTTTCACATCGTGATTGGTGATGGACTCAATGTCTTTAATTCGCTGAGCGTCCTGAACACTAAAGTCAGCCACTATCGCGTCAAGTAAGGCGTTTGCCTGGTGACTAAATGGGGGAACCTCGGCAATATCATCGGCATTGGCCAGTTGTTGTAACCAGCGTACTTCAACCTGTACTCGATATTTTAACAAGCCAAATTCGCTAAAAATACTTCTCAGTTCTTCAGTTTTACTTCCGTAGCGTCCATCTACCGGAGATACTGCGGTCAAGGCGGATAATTCCATATCGGGCTCCTAATGTGCCATTTTAATTTAATTAAACATTGAGTGTCATGTGATTGTCAGGTTAGCTGCTAGGATTGACGTTTGATTTGTTCTAGCGCCTGTTCACCGGCGGATAATATGGCTTGTCTTTTAAACAATATATGCCGCCGCTTGCCGCCGAGCTGCCGCCACAGTACGGCCGCCCGCACGCCGGCAAGCAACAGGGCACGCACCTTATTCTGGTTGTCATTTTTTTGCAGCAATGCGGGGTTACCAGCGACTTGTATTTTTGCCCCTATGGGGCTGATCAAATCACTGTAAATACTGGCCAGGTTACTTAGCATCTGGTGTTCAAACAAGTCCATATGAGCCTGTTGCCGCTGAATTTGCGACATTCTGTCGGCTAATTTTCCCATCAAAGCCCTGTTACCACTGAGCTTTCGTTCGATGCCAAGTAAGTTGGCGATATAACGGGTTACTTCTGAGTCTTTGTTATTCGCCTGATGACTAAGCTGATTGACAAGAGTACTAAAGCCCAGTTCAAGATGACTTATTTGACCAAATACCTGCTCCGTGTCTTGTGCCTCTGTGACTACAATACTGTTGATACTGGTTTGAAAAGCAAGGGGATTAAACGGCTCTTCTCGGGCAATGTGTTTAACCAGGGTCGCAGCCTGACAGACCCCAGCAAGGGCCATGTGTTGGGCAACGTTTTTTTGATTGATGATATTTTGCATACTAACGAATGTAGTTCTCTATAATACCACCACCGAGACAGACTTTATCAGCATAAAACACCGCTGATTGTCCGGGGGTGACAGCTTTTTGTGGGCGATCAAATTCAACTAACATTGATTTGTCCGCTTGAGGCGTCAGCGTACAGGGAATATCTTGCTGGCGGTAACGGGTTTTAACGGTGCAGCGCATTGCTGCAGTTGGACCTAAACGGTCAACCCAATCTAACTGATTGGCGACTAAACCTGTGGAATACAGTCTTGGGTGATCAGCCCCCTGGCCTACTATAAGAACGTTGCGCAGCATATCTTTGTCTACTACGTACCAGGGTTGATCGCCGAAATCTTTCATACCGCCAATCAACAAACCCTTGCGCTGACCTAGAGTGTGATACATCAAGCCTTCATGTTGGCCAATGGACTGGCCTTCAGCGGTCTCGATCATGCCCGGCTGAGCAGGCAGGTATTGGGCCAAAAAATCTTTGAATTTCCGTTCACCGATAAAACAAATACCGGTGCTGTCTTTTTTATCATGGGTAATTAAACCTTGTTGCTCAGCGATTTCACGGACCCGGGGCTTCTCTAGTTCACCTACCGGAAACAAGGTGCGGGCAATGTGCTGCTCGCCCAGAGTATAGAGGAAGTAACTTTGATCCTTGTTGTCATCTAGGCCGCGGAGCATCTGCCACTTACCGTCCTTTATGGCTCGCTGTACATAGTGACCGGTGGCAATGTAGTGGGCACCGAGATCTTCGGCGGCAAATTCAAGAAAGGCCTTAAATTTGATTTCCTTGTTGCACATAATATCTGGGTTGGGGGTGCGACCCGCTTTATATTCGGCTAAAAAATACTCAAATACGTTGTCCCAATATTCCGCAGAAAAATTGATGGTATGCAGCTCTATGCCGAGTTTGTCTGCCACCGCTTGGGCATCCTGTAAATCTTCTGCTGCCGCGCAATACTCGTCATTGTCGTCTTCTTCCCAGTTTTTCATAAACAAGCCCTCAACCTGATAGCCTTGTTCTTTAAGTAAATAGGCTGCAACTGAGGAATCTACGCCACCGGACATACCAACGATGACCTTAAATTGGCCAGGGTCTGCAACGGTGCTTGATGTGAGTTTATGGGAATTTGACATAGTGAAACTAAGGCTGAAAATTTGGACGCGAATTCTAGCAAAGTCCGCTGCTTAAATCATCTCGATTATGATGGTTTTGCTGAGTATTTCGTTATGACTTACTTGCAAGCTTAAGACTTAGAGTTGCAGGTATTCACCACTGCCTATGCCGTCAATCGTCCAATTACCCACACGATAGCGGATTAGGCGCAGGGTAGGGTGGCCAACATGGGCCGTCATTCGCCGTACTTGACGGTTGCGACCCTCGCTAATAGTGACTGACAACCATGTGGTCGGTATGGCCTGGCGAAATCTGACCGGTGGATGGCGTGGCCACACTTGAGGCTCCGGGATAGTGTCAATTTTGGCCGATTGAGTTATGCCGTCTATCAACTCCACACCGTTTCTAAGAGCCTGCAGGGCGGTGTTGTCGGGTAAGCCTTCAACTTGTACCCAATAGGTTTTGTTGGTTTTCTGGGTGGGGTTGGCGAGTTTGTGCTGAAGCTTACCGTCGTTGGTTAATACCAATAGGCCTTCGCTATCACGATCAAGCCTCCCTGCAGCATATATACCGGTGATGGGAATATAATCTTTCAGGGTTTGACGACCGGATTGATCGGTGAACTGGGTCAGTACATTAAAGGGTTTATTAAAAAGCACGATATTGGTATTTGCTACGATTTTGCTTTTAGCTTTATGTTTGGGTCGGTGCATGTTGGTCGTTTTATTCATTTTTTCTGCAAAATTAGTTATTGAATGCTCAATTGATACGCAAAACCATTGGCGTTGCAGCCAGGCGGCCAGAGAACTCAGCCCCCTTAGCTTATACCTACTAAGTGATTTGGGGTGAGTGAGCGTAACCAACAACGCTATAGCTTCAAGAGATACAGCAATATCTGAGACATGAAAGCCACCAGGGTATAAATAATACTTAAGCAAAACTTGTACTTATCTGTACAGCCAATATATCATTTATCCCTTTAGTGGACTGCGTAAAGTACATAAACATTCCACAACAGGTAAAATGATGTTTGAGACAGCATAAGTGCGCTGCATTTTATTGCTGCCAGACAATATTAAATTGGCATTTAATGCCGCTTACAATGAGGTTTACAATGACGACACCCAAGTCAAAGATTATCTATACTAAAACGGATGAAGCCCCGGCACTCGCCACTTATTCTCTTCTTCCCATCATCAGACGTTTCGCTTCTGCGGCTGATATTGATGTAGAACTCAGCGATATTTCTTTGGCCGCACGGATTTTATCAAACTTTGCTGATTATTTAGGTGAAGAGCAAAAAGTGCCAGATGCACTCATTGAGTTAGGTGAATTAACCCAGGACCCGGCAACCAATATCATCAAACTGCCTAATGTTAGCGCATCGATCCCTCAGTTAAAGGTGGCTATTAGTGAGCTACAAAGCAAGGGATTTAAGTTACCTGAATTTCCTGAAAACCCGCAAAACGATGAAGAAACAGAAATTAAAAATCGGTATGGCAAAGTGCTAGGCAGTGCGGTCAACCCAATTTTACGTGAAGGGAACTCAGATCGACGGGCCCCTACTGCGGTCAAAAATTATGCAAAATCCCATCCTCACTCAATGGGAGCATGGAGCCAGGCTTCTCGCACTCACGTAGCGCACATGCGCAAGGGTGATTTTTATGCGGGTGAAAAATCGGTAACGGTGGAAAATGCCGGGTATGTGCGTATCGAGTTTAGCGATAAAGCGGGCAATGTGACCGTGCTTAAACCTCGGGTTGATTTACTTGAAGGTGAAGTTATCGACGGCATGTTTATGAGTAAAAAAGCCTTGTGTCAGTTTTTTGAAGAACAAATTGAAGACGCTAAACAAAGCGGTATCTTGTTTTCACTGCATGTTAAAGCGACGATGATGAAAGTGTCTCATCCGATTGTTTTTGGCCACTGCGTAAAAGTATTTTATAAAGATCTGTTCGATAAACACGGCGAATTATTTGATAAACTCGGCGTCAATCCAAATAACGGTTTGGGCAGTGTATACGATAAAATAAAGAGTTTGCCCGAGTCGCAACGCTCTGAAATTGAGCATGACATTAACGCCTGTTATGCGGACCGCCCCCCAATTGCCATGGTTAATTCAGATAAAGGTATTTCTAACCTACATGTGCCAAGTGATGTCATTGTCGATGCTTCAATGCCGGCGATGATTAGAAGCTCCGGGCGTATGTGGGGACCGGATGGCAAAGAACATGACACTAAGGCGGTGATCCCGGAAAGCACCTATGCCACTATTTATCAGGAAGTGATTAATTTTTGTAAAACTCACGGCGCATTTGATCCAACTACAATGGGTACCGTGCCCAACGTCGGCTTGATGGCACAAAAAGCCGAAGAATACGGCTCTCATGATAAAACCTTTGAAGTTGTCGCAGATGGCTCAGTAAAAATAATCGATCAGGACGAAAAAGTGCTGATTGAACACCAGGTTGAAGAAGGTGATATCTGGCGTATGTGTCAGGTCAAAGATGCGCCCATCCGGGATTGGGTTAAACTGGCCGTTACCCGTGCTCGCCAATCAGGCATGCCAGCGATATTTTGGCTGGATGACGAAAGAGCCCATGACGCCCAATTGATTAAAAAGGTGACTCGCTATCTGCTGGACCATGACACCAGCGGGCTTGATATTACGATCATGGCGCCGGTTCGGGCTATTCGTTACACCATGGAACGGGCTATTCGCGGCCTGGACACGATTTCAGTTACCGGGAATGTGTTGCGTGACTATTTGACGGATTTATTTCCTATTATTGAACTTGGCACCAGTGCCAAAATGCTGTCTATCGTGCCACTGATGGCGGGTGGCGGATTATTTGAGACTGGCGCAGGCGGCTCTGCACCCAAACATGTTCAGCAGTTCGTTGAAGAGGGGCATTTACGTTGGGATTCATTGGGTGAATATCTCGCCTTAGCTGTTTCTCTGGAAGATTTAGCGATTAAAAATGATAATCCTAAGGCAAAAATCTTAGCCCAGTGTTTAGACAAAGCAACGGAAAAACTCCTTAATACGGGTAAGTCTCCCTTGCGTAAAGCGGGCCAACTCGATAATCGCGGTAGTCATTTCTACCTTGCAATGTTTTGGGCTGAAGCCGTGGCACAGCAAAATGAAGACACGGCCTTAGCCGCTAAATTCAAGCCCTTGTTTGAACAGCTCGAGGCCAATAAAAGTAAAATATTGGCAGAAATTGATGCTACTCAGGGTAAGGCCCTCGATATTGGTGGTTATTATTATCCCGACGACGCTAAGGTGAGTCGTGCAATGTGTCCAAGTGCTACTTTGAATGCAGCTTTAGCCTCCAATCAATAAATTAGTGTGAACGAATGCAGGGCATGGATGCCCTGTTATTGACCGAAGGTTTTCAATCACAAAAAAAGCAGACCCTCGGGCCTGCTTTTTTTATTTTGTGTTAAACACATTTATCTTTCGGGTTCACCGTTGAAGTCAATATTTTCTGCATGTAAGCCTTTTGGCCCCTGCTGAACGTCATATTTCACTTCTTGTCCCGCTTTAAGAGAGCGATAGCCCTCCATTTGAATAGTTGAATAGTGAGCGAAGATATCTTCACCCCCATCTTCCGGGACGATAAAACCAAACCCTTTTGCGTTATTGAACCATTTAACTTTGCCGACAGCCATACTTCTGCTTCCTTATAATCCCTTGAACTGACATAATTTAGCCCCACAATACAGTGTAGAGACGAGACGTTTGGTTAAATTAAACCAAGGCGTCGAACTGAAATGTAGAGCCTTCAGCCTATTTATTCAAGGCCAGTTTTGTATTTAGAGCTTAAGAAGTGACAATAGTTGATCTAGGACATTATTTTTGGATTATGAGTAAAGACAATACGATTAATATCGATCGTGAAAAGCAAATTGAGGCGGTAAAACGCAAGTTGGCGCCGCCGCCGATGTATAAAGTTTTGCTGAATAACGATGATTATACGCCCATGGATTTTGTAATCGATGTATTAATGCGATTTTTTAATCACGATTCAGAGAAGGCGAATCAAACAATGTTGACAGTGCACTATCGCGGTAGGGCTGTTTGTGGCATATATACTGCAGAGATTGCAGAAACCAAAGTCATGCAAGTGACGCAATATGCCAAAAAACATCAGCATCCGTTAATGTGTTCTGTTGAACCAGTGTAGTTTGGCAATGTAATCGAGGGCATCCCTATGTTAAATAAAGATTTAGAGCAAACCTTAAACGAAGCATTTATTTTTGCCAGAGAGCATAAACACGAGTTTATGACCGTTGAGCATTTACTGTTGGCCTTGCTGAATAATAAAGCGGCGGCTGAAGCACTGAAGGCCTGTGGTGCTAATATTGAATCGATTAAAATTGAACTCAGTGACTTTGTCAAAGACACGACACCACTGCTGCTTGATGAGCAAAGTAATGAGCGTGAAACCCAGCCTACCTTGGGCTTTCAACGGGTATTGCAACGGGCTGTATTCCATGTGCAATCGTCCGGTAAAGATGAAGTTACCGGAGCAAATGTACTGGTGGCGATCTTTTCTGAGCAGGAGTCTCAGGCAGTATACATTTTGAAAAAATCCGATGTGACTCGCCTGGATGTGGTTAATTTCATTTCCCACGGAGTGTCTAAAAATGAGGATAGCGCTTCAGAGCATGGGGCCACTGACGAAGAATCGACCGAGCAAGAAGAGGCTTCTTCAATGCTCGATAAATATTCAACTAATCTGAATGTGTATGCCAAGGCCGGCAAAATTGATCCGCTTATCGGTCGGGATTCGGAGCTCGAACGAAGTATTCAAATATTATGTCGCCGGCGTAAGAATAATCCATTACTGGTTGGGGAGGCGGGCGTAGGTAAAACGGCCATTGCCGAGGGCTTAGCGTATCGGATAGTGCAGAACGAAGTGCCCGACGTTATTGCCGGTGCTACCGTGTATTCTCTGGATATGGGGGCTTTACTGGCGGGGACCAAATACCGGGGTGATTTTGAAAAAAGATTGAAGGGTATTCTTAAAGAGTTGAGTGCCGATCCTGAGGCCATTCTATTTATAGATGAAATACATACCATTATTGGTGCAGGTGCCGCCTCAGGTGGCGTTATGGATGCTTCTAACCTGCTTAAACCTAAGCTAAGTAGTGGAGAGTTACGTTGTATTGGCTCCACCACTTATCAGGAATATCAGGGGATTTTTGAAAAAGACCGGGCTCTGGCTCGCCGTTTCCAAAAAGTAGATGTGCTAGAGCCCAGTGTGAACGATACGACCAAGATATTGATGGGGCTTAAGTCTCGTTATGAAGAACATCACAGTGTACGTTATACCCATAAGGCGATCCGCGCTGCAGCAGAGCTCTCGGCTAAGTACATTAATGAGCGCCATTTACCGGATAAAGCCATTGACGTGATGGACGAGGCAGGTGCAAGTCAGCGCTTGTTGCCGGTATCAAAACGTAAAAAGACCATCAATGTGGCTGATATTGAGCAAATCATCGCAAAAATCGCCCGAATTCCGGAAAAGTCCGTATCGGTGTCAGACAAGGAAGTATTGAAAAACCTAGACAGAGACCTCAAGTTAGTGGTGTTTGGGCAAAATGAAGCCATACAGACCCTAACAGATGCTATTCGCTTGTCACGTTCGGGTTTAAGTACGGAAACTAAACCTATCGGTAGTTTCTTATTTGCCGGGCCTACCGGTGTTGGTAAAACCGAGGTAACCCAACAACTGGCCAAAATAATGGGGGTTGAGTTGCTGCGTTTTGATATGTCTGAATACATGGAGCGCCATGCAGTGAGTCGCTTGATTGGTGCCCCTCCCGGTTATGTAGGATTTGATCAGGGGGGCTTACTGACCGATGCAGTGATTAAAAACCCTTATTCGGTGGTACTGCTAGATGAAGTGGAAAAAGCCCATAGTGACATATACAACATACTGTTACAGGTTATGGATCACGGAACATTAACTGATAATAACGGACGAAAAGTTGATTTTCGTAATGTTGTATTGGTCATGACCACCAATGCCGGTGTACAAGAAACTATTCGTAAATCCATTGGTTTTAAACAACAAGATCACAGCCATGATGCACTAAGTGAAGTCAACAAGGTGTTTACCCCGGAGTTTCGCAACAGGCTTGATGCCATCGTTTGGTTTAATCACTTAGATCAAGACATTATCCTGCAGGTGGTGGATAAATTTATTGTCGAACTGGAAGTGCAACTGGATGCTAAAGGTGTCTCGTTAGATGTGACCAACGAGGCACGAGCCTGGTTAGCTGAGCAGGGATACGATCGGAACATGGGAGCTCGGCCGATGGCCCGAGTTATGCAACAAAAAGTCAAGAAGGAGTTGGCTAATGAGTTGCTCTTTGGCCAGTTAAGCGAAGGCGGTAGCGTTAAAATAGTGTTGAAAGATGACAAACTGGTCTTTGAATATAAAGCCCTAAAAAAGGAAAAGTCAGAAGCCTAGGACGTATATACCCAAAGTCATTTTAGTTGCAGCCAGGCGGCAAAGGCGCTCGCCCACGCTGCAACTTGAGGGGAGACGGGGGTAGATGCGATAGACATTGGAGCTAACTGAAAATCAAAAAGCCCGGTACTAATAAATTAGCACCGGGCTTTTTTGATCTTGCTCTGAGTCATCGTAATCTACTTAGATTGCCATAACTTAAACTGAAGTCAGTTTACTTAGCGTGCGCGGTAGATGATGCGCCCTTTGCTTAAGTCATAAGGTGTCATTTCACATGTCACTTTATCGCCGGTTAATATGCGGATGTAATTCTTACGCATCTTTCCTGAGATGTGCGCAGTGACAACGTGACCGTTTTCTAATTCGACCCGAAACATAGTATTTGGAAGGGTATCCAACACTGTGCCTTCCATTTCAATACAGTCTTCTTTCGCCATGTAACTCTGTTGCCTCTGTAAAATAATAAGTGCTAAAAATGCCGCGAAGATTTTGCCCAATAAGCGGGCTTGTGTAAAGCATTACCCTGTATTATTTGTAATTAGCTGCCATTTATTGGCAAAAAACCGCTCATGGGGTAAAAAATTAACTTTATAGTTCATTTTTTTACACTCATCTACCTGATAACCCAAATACAGAAATTGCTTTTTTAAGCGAGCGGCCAAAGAAATTTGCTGCAATATGGCCAGTGTTCCAATGGAACGCTCGGCTAAATGGGGAGCAAAAAAGGTATAAAGTGCCGATAAGGAGTGGGGGAGTTGATCAGTAACCGCCACGGCCACGAGTTTTTCCATTAGATAAAATTCAATAAACAGCGGCGAGGCCCATCGGCTTTTAATAAAACTTTGGTATTGTTCCATGGTAGCCGGGTACATGCTGCCATCATGATGCCGTTGATTGATGTATTGCTCATATAAGGGATAGTAATCGATGCCATCTGATTCGCTGACGATCATTTTCAAATCCTGATTGCGCTTAAGTACCCGCTTTTGGCTTTTAGAGGGGGCAAACAGGGAGACAGGGATGCGGATCGCCTGGCAAGCATGGCAGGCAGAGCAATGAGGTCGATAAATTTGTTCACCACTGCGTCTAAAGCCCGCCCCAATTAACAACTCATATTGTTGCTCATCAGGCTCGCCGGTGTCAGTAAAGACCAATAACTGCTCTTTTTGTTCTGGCAAATAGCTACAGGAAAAGGGTTGAGTTAAGCCAAACTTCATCTTTATATTACCAATATTTTGGGTTGCCACACGGCTGGCTCAAAGTTATCTACCGTGGCTCTTGCCAGCCTGTCTAAAAAGTCCAAGCGCTCTACCGAAACACAGCCAAGGCTCGCTAGATGGGGATTTTGCAGTTGGCAGTCAATAAACGCACCACCATTGGCCTTAAGGTGTTCAATCAAATAATACATCGCCAGCTTAGACGTATTACTCGCCCGGTGAAACATGGATTCCCCGCAAAACACTCGCCCCACGGTTACCCCGTAGAGCCCACCTAGTAGCTGGTCATGTTCCCATACTTCGATAGACTGGGCATGACCAGCCTGATGTAAGTCTTGGTAAGCGTTAATCATCTGCGGGGTGATCCAGGTACCCGAATCATTTCTTGGAATTTTAGCACAGGCGAGTATGACTTGATCAAAGGCATGGTTAATCGTGATTTTGTATGTGTGCTTGCGGATAAACTTTTGTAAGCTCTGGCTACAGATAAATTGCTCAAGTGGCAATATTCCTCTGGGCTGGGGCGACCACCAAAGTATTGGCTCACCCTCACTGAACCAGGGGAAAATTCCCTGGGAATAGGCAAGCAACAGTCGTTTTACTGAAAGGTCTCCACCGAAAGCTAATAAACCACTGGGCTCATCCAGAGCAGATTCAGCCGCAGGAAAGCGTAAAGTCTGGTCGAGTTGATATAGTGTTAACATTAGGGCAAATTTCGACCTGAAACGGGTTCATAAAAAAGGCCTCATTTGAGGCCTTAATGGTTCAATTGTAAAGTCTTTGTTAGACTTATTCTAGGGCATCAAGAAATTTTTCAGCGTCCAGGGCGGCCATACACCCGGTGCCCGCGGAGGTAATCGCCTGACGATAGATATGATCACTCACATCCCCTGCGGCAAACACCCCTTCGACACTGGTTTGAGTGGCGTTGCCTTCTGTGCCACTGGTGACGGTGATATAGCCGTTTTTCATAGCGAGCTCACCCTCGAAAATTCCGGTATTGGGCTGATGACCAATAGCAATAAACACGCCCATCAAATCAAGTTGCTCGGTGGCATCCGAATTAGCGTCTTTGATACGAATGCCGTTTACGCCCATCTGGTCACCCAGAACTTCGTCAAGGGTACGGTTAAGGTGTAGCGTCACGTTACCGCTTTTGGCTTTTTCCATTAGGCGATCAGCCAGAATTTTTTCACTGCGAAAGCTCTCTCGACGGTGAATAACATGGACTTCGGAGGCGATGTTTGACAAGTATAGGGCTTCTTCTACAGCCGTATTACCTCCGCCGACC